>BQJI01000095.1 GCA_021604625.1 Hyphobacterium sp.
GTCGTCCGGCGTGTGGTGCAGGTCAAAATAGTCCGTTCCATCCTGACTCAGGCGAAACACAGGCACACCTTGCATGGCCAGCGGAATGATATCGGGGCCACCTCCGGAATCGCTGCCACTTCCGCGAATAATTCCCAACGGCGCGATCAGCCGTTGGGCCTCATCAAAAAAGCCCGTGCCCTCTTCGCTGACTCCAGACGTCAACGACCAGACACGCCCTGAGCCAAAATCAGATTCCGACGCCAGAACAATATTCCCGATTTCATCGGCATTCTGTCGGGCGTAAGCAATTGCGCCCAGAAGCCCAACCTCTTCAGCTCCAAACAACACAACACGAATGGTTCGGCGCGGCGCACGTGGCAATTGCCGAATAAGATCAGCGGCACCGGTCACGATGCCCACGCCGGCCCCGTCATCCACGGCTCCGGTGCCCTCATCCCAACTGTCAAGGTGCGCACCAATCAGAACGATCTCATCTGGCAATTCGCGGCCGGGGATCTCCGCAATAACGTTGCCAGACTGGCGTGTACCGCGCCACCCGGCGATTGCGGACAGTTGAATGCTGATTGTCTGTCCCGCCGCATGAATACGCTCAATCTGATCGGCATCGGGCGCCGAAACGGCAATGGCGGGAATAGAGGACCGCAATGGCGTCCCATTAAACTCTGGATGCTCGGAATTTAGATAATCGATGACGGCCTGCGAATGGGTACCGCTGGCGATCGTTCCTTCGTTTGGTGTGCTGATCATGCCGGTGTGCGGAAATCTGTGGGAATCCGTTCCAACTGACCGGATCAGAACGCCCTCAGCGCCCCGCGCTTCCGCCTCCAACCAGGCAAATCGACGTTTCTGATTGGCGGGCCCATACCCTGCCCCGGTCAGCAATGCGACCATACGATCATTGACGTATGCGATTCGACCATTCAGCGAACCGTTGAAGTCGCGCAATGCGTCGAAGCTCTCGAAAAACACTATTTCCGCGTTGACGCCCCCTTGCGAAGTCGATGCTGAACCGCCCAGCGACGAACCGTATAGTCGCTGCGGGAAAGGTTGGGAGATTGCGAGCGAAATGGACCCGCGGTCCCAATAAGGCATTTCAAATGGTTCAATGCGCACATTGGAAAATCCGAGTTCGGTGAACATCTGGACCGCCCAATCTCGTGCCCTGGCTTCCTGTTCCGACCCCCCCAGACGCGGGCCCACTTCGGTTGTCAGTGACCGAACAATTTCATAGCCGGTTTCACTGGCCAGCCCAAGGTCAATCAATTCCCGGGCTGTGTTGGCCGTGTCCTCGCTGATCTGCGGACCGTCCTGCGCAAATCCGGCTGACGTGCAGAGTATGAAAGACGCAATTGCGGACCTGAACAACATGTATACCATCTCCTCGATCAGTAATTTCGCGCACGCTAGCGCGGACACCAGATGCTCTCAAGGCAGGGCGACAGAGCGGTATTCTGCGACGGTGTATAGTTACGTAAGACCGACCATATTTATTCGGAACGCAGGAGACGATTCAATGATTGATATGACGATTTCAGGACGACCAAAAGACCTCGGTGGCTTTTCCGTCCGGCGCCTGATTCCGGTAGCAAAAAAACGTCTGATTGGACCATTCATTTTTTTTGATCATATGGGACCGGCCGTATTTGAGCCCGGCAAAGGTATTGATGTACGCCCTCATCCACACATAGGGCTGGCAACGGTCACCTACCTTTTTGATGGTGAAATGGACCATCGCGATACGCTTGGCATTCATCAGACGATCAATCCGGGCGATGTGAACTGGATGACGGCTGGACGAGGCATAGTTCATTCAGAACGTACAGGCTCGGCAGCTCGCGAGGCCGGTCACACGCTGCATGGAATACAGACCTGGGTTGCCTTGCCAACCGAGGATGAAGAATCGGATCCGTCATTTCATCATCACAAGACCGGCGAATTGCCGGTCATTGAACACGATGGTGTGTGGATGCGCTTAATCCTTGGAACGGCATATGGCCACACTTCTCCGGTCAAAACCTTCTCGCCGATCTTCTATATTCATGCCGAAACGAAAGCCGGATCAGTTTTCAAACTGACCGATGATCATGAAGAACGCGCTGTGTATGTGGTCAATGGCGAAATCGAAGTCGATGGTCGCCTGTTTGAAGAAGGCGATATGGTCGTTTTGAATGATAACGCTGACGTAAAAATTCGAACTGTCGCAGACGCGCGGCTGATGTTGTGCGGCGGCGCCCATCTTTCCGGCGAACGGCATATTGCCTGGAATTTCGTCTCCAGCAGCAAGACAAGAATTGAAAAAGCCAAATCTGACTGGAAAACATCGGCGGAAGCCGGGTTCAATAACACTGTATTTGCGCTGCCACCGGAGGAAAACGAGCATATACCGTTGCCGGGGTCATAAATCGTGAGCTGGCCCTGCACTTGCACCGCGAGAATAGACTTGATGCCGGGCGTCTCGTCCCTTAGTGAGGGCGTTTATCCGGCTAAAATGCGAAACTAGGTGGATGCAGCCGCAATCTAGAGTGTGGCGCCCAGAAACCGAGGGAAATTATGTTCGAACAGGCGAATGACCGCGATGCGAACACGTTGGCATATTTGGGCATCACCCGAACCGGGCCGATAAACCATAATTGGACAGAAGCCGCTTTGTACCAGGAAGCCGTGCAACGCAGCGAAGCAGAAATCGCCAAGGGCGGCGCACTGGTTGTCAAAACGGGACAACACACGGGCCGTTCCGCCAAGGATAAGTTTACCGTGCGCGATGAAACCACCGAAGACACGGTATGGTGGGACAGTAATGCGTCGATTTCCCCCGACCAGTTCACGGCAATCTGGGAGGATTTCAAATCTCACTTGTCCGACAAGGAATTGTTTGTTCAGGACCTGTTTGGTGGTGCCGATCTCGATCACCGACTGCCGGTCAGAGTGATTACTGAGTTCGCCTGGCACTCTTTGTTTATCCGCCATCTTTTGAGACGGCCCGACATCAACGAACTTGAAGGGTTTTCACCGGAATTCACGATCGTGAACTTGCCGAGCTTCAAAGCGGACCCTGAGCGGCACGGATGCCGCAGTGAAACGATTATCGCTGTGGATTTTGCGCGCAAACTGGTTCTGATCGGCGGCACGTCCTATGCTGGCGAAACCAAAAAATCCGTCTTTACCATTCTCAATTATTTGCTGCCGGCCAAAGGCATCATGCCGATGCATTGCTCGGTCAATACGGATGGCGATAATGCCGCAATCTTCTTTGGCCTGTCCGGCACCGGAAAAACCACTTTGTCCGCTGATGCCAGCCGCACGCTGGTCGGCGACGATGAACATGGCTGGTCGGAAAATGGCCTGTTCAATTTTGAGGGCGGCTGCTACGCAAAAATGATCCGGCTCTGCGCGAAATCCGAGCCGGAAATCCACGCCACAACACAACGCTGGGGGACGGTCCTGGAAAATGTTGTGATGGACCCTATCAGCCGCGAGCTTGACCTTGACGATCCTTCGTTGGCTGAAAACAGCCGCGGCGCTTATCCAATCGACGCCATTCCCAATGCATCCGATACAGGACGCTGCGGACAACCCAAAAACCTGATCATGCTGACGTGCGATGCATTTGGCATTATGCCACCCATCGCCAAATTGACGCCCCCACAAGCGATGTATCATTTCCTGTCCGGCTACACGGCGAAAGTTGCGGGTACAGAAAAAGGCGTCACCGAGCCAACAGCGACATTTTCAGCCTGTTTCGGCGCACCATTCATGCCGCGCCACCCCGCTGAATATGGCGCGTTATTGCGCGAATTGATTGCGGAGCACGGCGTGGATTGCTGGCTGGTGAATACGGGTTGGACCGGCGGTGCTTATGGCGAAGGGCAGCGGATGCCAATCCGCGCGACCCGCGCCCTTCTTAATGCCGCACTTGACGGATCTTTAAACAAGGCAACTTTCCGCGAAGACCCCAATTTCGGTTTCATGGTACCTACCGCAGTTGGCGGCGTAGATTGCGGAATACTTGATCCGCGCTCCACCTGGTCCAACGCAAAAGCGTATGATGCGAAGGCCGCGGAACTTGCGAATATGTTCATTCGCAATTTCACTAAATTTGAAGACCATGTCGCGCCTTATGTTCGTGCCGCCGCCCCACGCGGAGCCGATGTCAGCGTCGCAGTGGCGGAGTAATAGGGAAATTGATATTTGTTCCAGCCTTCATCTAAAGATGAGGGTTGGAACCGATTCCGCGTCAGTGATTTCACTATTACAATTGGTCGAACAATCCGACGGCAAGCTCAGCCCAAACCAACAAAAAAGCGGCGACGACAACCAATCCCGCAATTATCGCAATTCGGCCTCGAATCCGCTGCTGAATGAATTCAAATGCCAGCAGCAGGGCGAGCAACATCCCACCCATTGCCATAAAATCTTCGCCACCCCATTGAATTTCATCGGTGAACTGCATGCCGATCAGCGGCATTAACAGAATGCCAATAGCGGTTACCCATCGCAAAATTCGCCATGTCTTGAATTTTTTTGTTCCCGTGTGGGCCATACCGATTTCCACCAGCTCCATGTTCTTGTTATTCAAGATTGGACGCTACCAAATCCCGGCTGAAAAAGGAAAAGCCCCCGGTCGAAACCGAGGGCTTTTTGGGTGCGGGAGTAGGATTTGAACCTACGACCTTCAGGTTATGAGCCTGACGAGCTACCGGGCTGCTCCATCCCGCGTCAAGACCCATCCATTTCGCGGACGGGATGGCGTATCTAGGGCATGCTGCAGAGGGATGCAAGGCCCGTTACACTATCATGGCAGCTTGGCCTGAGCATTTCTCTCCCCTATGCAGTTCACATGACACAAATCGATCAAAAACCCTGGGGAAAGGCCGCTCCTGCCGGTTTGTTCGCGACCTGTTTGAAACGCGCCAGAGCCTCCGACAGCAAGATTTGGGCGCGCGTGGCGAGCTGGTTTGCGCGCGATGCCATTGATATTGAGACGCTTGGCTTCAAAGCCAGGCTCCATCCTCGCGACAATCTGTCGGAAAAGCGTATTCTCTATACGCCCGGCCGCTTTGATCCAACCGAACTCGAGTTTCTTTCCGGTTTGTTGCACCCGGGATTTACTTTTGTCGATCTGGGCGCAAATTGTGGCACCTACACATTACATCTGGCTGTAAAATCAAGCGGGCGCGCAAATTTTTATGCCATCGAAGCCCAACCCGAAATGGCGCGCCGATTTGCGTTCAACCTCGCGGCAAACAAGATTTCCGCCTTTGTGCAACTTGATGAATTGGCAATTTCGGACGAACGCGGAGATGTGACTTTCACAATCAACCGACATAATCGAGGTGAAAGTGGGCTGGAAGGGGCTGGCGACACGATCACCGTTCCTGCACTTCCCCTGTCTGATTATCTCGCAGATCGCAACATCAAACAGATCGACGCGATGAAAATTGACGTCGAAGGACTGGAACATCAGATTCTGCAACCATTTTTCGCAACAGCATCACCCGATCTGTGGCCGAGATGTCTGATTGTTGAACAGCTATTCGCCACGCCGGCGAAAGATCCTGTCGCGCTGGCGTGTGCCAACGGATATCGGATTGAGCGCGATCTCGGGCGTAACGTCATACTTGTACTGGAAATGTCCCAATGACCGACACCTCGCTGTCTTCAACTTTACGGGCAGCTGACCAGGCCTTTGCCGAAGAACGATCTGCGGACGCACGGGCTTTGCTGGAAACAGCGACAGCGCAAGGTGATATAAATGCTGCTTACGCGCTGGCGGTTGCTCAGGCATATGGACAAGGGGGAAATGTTGATCGTTCCGCCGCAGCATCAACCTTGCAATCAATCGCTCCGAGGCTGCCGGCCGCGCGTAGGTTTCTGCGCATCGCCATGGCATCGAGCTGGTTGGTTGGCGCAAACTGGTCAGATGCTGTGACTGATCTGATTGACGGCGCCAAAAACGGATCCGCATCCGACCAGCGGGAGGTTGGCTTTCTGCTTTTGATCACCGGAAACGAAGCTGACGCAAATTCAGTATTGTTGGCGGCTGCAAAGGCGCAGGACCCTGCAGCTGCAATTGCTCTGATCAGGATGGGAATTTCGGATCCGTCCACATCGGACATCAGAACCAAGACGCTCGTCCGACTCGTACAGACGCGCCACCCGCTGGCCGATGAATTAGTCGCAATCAAAACTGAAGGACCACCAGCACCAAACTCCAAAGAAATTGACTGGACAGTCATAGCGCAGTCGCTTGCAGAGCTGGCGTTCACTGCCACTGCAGTGTCAGAAATTGTGCCTTCCATTACAGCAGTATCCCACCAATCTGCCTTGCACCCCGCCGTATGTGACTACATCCTGACAAGCGGACTGCGTGCCCTGCAACCCTCCACTGTGGTCAATCGTGAAACGGGGGAACGGAGCCTTGATCCGCATCGCAAGTCCCTGTCGACCACGTTCGCACCGCACATGCAGGATTTGGTCACGCATGCGATCGAGCGCCGCATGACGTCGCTGGTTGATATGTCATGGTCACACGCCGAACGCTTGGTGATGCTATTCTACCGACCGGGCGAAGAATACAAACCGCATGTCGATTATTTTTCACCTGATGAGTGGGGTAGTGCCGCGGAACTGGAACGAGGCGGACAACGTGTTGCCACCAGCCTAATCTGCCTGCATCCGGCGTCAGCCGGCGGCGCAACGGTATTTCCGCGTTTTGAAGCCAGTTGGATCGGCCAGTCCGGCGATGCCATGACTTTCCGGAACACCGACGCCGCCGGCCAGCCAGAACCGATGAGTCTGCACCAAGGCGAACCGGTAATGTCTGGATGGAAAGCGCTTTTAAGTCTCTGGATTCGGGAACGAGCCAGTACGCCTTCGTGAAAACCGGGATACAACGCTCTTTTTATTCGCTGGCAGAACTGGTCTAGTTCGTTTCGCGCCTTTCCATCCGGTATTCGCGGCGGAGGGTCCAATCCGTATTTTCGTCTTGTCGTGTTTCCACCCGAAATGAAATTCTACCGGGTTCAATCTGCGACCAGACGATTCGCTGTAAACTTCCAGAAATATCATTGCGAGCATTAGTGATGTAGGGGGTTTCACCATCCACGATATTGACATCGGGATGCAGATTGAAAGCCACGCCCTCGCCCGCCGTCTGCGCAGAATAATAGCGATGCCCCTGCCCCGGTTGATTGTTCAGATAGAGCGCAAACCAACGCTCCACAACAGGACTCCAGGACCAGAAGGTCGCTGCCCGATATCCAGATTCGGGGCGTTCGAACGCGACCGCCACACCGCAACCGTCCAGCATTTGCCCCGCGGTCACCTGCGCAGGTTCTTCTGATCCGTTCGATGAAACTGCAGTCCCCGACCAGACACCCGCCAGACCGTCCAGTGCACGGTGCGTGTCATCCGTGCACAGCAAGCCTTCATTATAACCAGGCAAAGGTGCTGACGCAGGAGGAAGGTCGACCATAAGATTGATCTCTCGAAAATCCACGGCCATCCACGTAACCCAACTATTGCCGCGGTCAGTCGAGTTGGCTCCATCCCATCTGAAGGCGTCATCGCGAATGTCGGAAAACGTGTATCGCCGAATCTGAGGTTCGCCCTCGGGCGTCGTTCGCCGCAAATCCGGGCTGTAGACCATGACGCGGCCAAAACGTTCCGCGCCGGTCAATTGGTCAAGAAAAGCTACGCCATCAAATTGAGGTGCAGGCCAGTGCTGCGCCATGATCCAGCGCTCGTTGATTTCATCGTAATAACGGAGTGAAAATCCGTGCCCCTGCGCAACGCCTGGTGTCAATTCACGTGGCATCGCTAATTCCATCACCGCTTTGCCATCGAGGATCGGTAAAACGAATTGATGGGTATGACTTCCATCTTCAACATGATCGAGGCCCTCGGAGTCACGCCCGCGCCAGTTGGCATCCCACTCGCCAACCCAGAAATCATATTGGCGATGTATAGGAGCTTGCCATTCTTCTGTAATTGTTGTTCCCAGAACATCGTCCCAGTCGCGACGGTCAGCGTCCTGCGCAAGCAATGTAGATAAAACCAGATACTCAAGAACCATGAGAATTCTCCCCTGTTATGGGGACCACACTGGCCAGCCAAATTTCCCGGGCAATGCAAGTTTTCGTGAGACTTGACCGCAATGCGCATCACCTGAAAACAGGCACAAAAAAAGCCTTGCGGCGAACCGCAAGGCTTTAATTCAATTGTTCAGATTAGGGTCAGATCAAACGGGCAGACCGGGCAGCGACCTACTCTCCCATGCCTTGAGACATAGTACCATCGGCGCTGAGGGTCTTAACGGCCGTGTTCGAAATGGGAACGGGTGGGATCCCCTCGCAATAACCACCCGGTCGGCACGTTTGATCCAAAATAATTGAGACATCCAGATTTCCGACGCTCTGTCACGTACGAACGAAGCGTTCGCCGTGCATGAACCGTCAAAAGATCAAGCCAATCGAGCTATTAGTACCAGTCAGCTTCATGTGTCGCCACACTTCCACACCTGGCCTATCAACGTGGTGGTCTTCCACGACTCTCAAGGAATACCTGGTTTTGAGGGGGGCTTCCCGCTTAGATGCATTCAGCGGTTATCCCTTCCGTATATAGCTACCCTGCTATGCCGCTGGCGCGACAACAGGTCCACCAGAGATACGTCCATCCCGGTCCTCTCGTACTAGGGACAGCTCCTCTCAAGTATTCAACACCCACGGCAGATAGGGACCGAACTGTCTCACGACGTTCTAAACCCAGCTCACGTACCGCTTTAATTGGCGAACAGCCAAACCCTTGGGACCTGCTCCAGCCCCAGGATGCGATGAGCCGACATCGAGGTGCCAAACAA
>BQJI01000096.1 GCA_021604625.1 Hyphobacterium sp.
CGATTGCGAGGCGACGCGCGTAACCACTCATTCAATGTTTGTGGCCGATGACCAGCGTAAGCGGGTGGGAAAAGTCCGAGCCCATTAGGCCGGTCGCCATTCGCTGCTTGCCGTCGCTACCGTTGTTTTCCTGATCGAGAACCAGCGGAGCGCGAGCAAACCCATGAAAATAACTTGTATGACCGTCCTGACCCTGGCGTGGGGCGCATTGAATGGCTGTGCGTCATTGCCCGCTGAATCGGCACGCATCAATGGCGCAGATATGCATTATACTGTGCTGGGAAGCGGTACGCCCGTTGTCGTGTTTGAGGCCGGACTGGGAGATGGCCGGTCGTCCTGGCGAGGCATAGCCCGCGCGCTTTCAGAAGACACAACTGTGGTGATCTATGACCGCCCCGGTTATAGCCGCGTGCCTTTCTCTGATACGCGATTTGACAGTGACCGAGATGGGCGAAGCGGTGCGGAAATTGCCACGGCTTTGCATACTTTGCTCGATGGCGCAGGGATGTCTGGCCCCTATATTCTGGCCGGACACTCCATCGGCGGCATATACGTGCAAAGCTTCGCCAGACTGTACCCTGAGGACACAGCCGCATTGGTCCTGATCGACGGTCGGCCACCCCGATTCACCCGGCATTGCATCGAAGAAAATGCGGGCATGTGCACCATTCCAACGGCGTTGAAAATACTCATGGATACGCATGTTCGCGCTGAAATAGACGGTATGGACCAAACGCTGATCGATTTGCAGAATCCGGCAGACCTTGGTCCGCTTCCCATGGTTGTTCTGGCTGCGACGCGCCCGGGTGGCGGTGCATCAGAGCGGTTTCAACAACTCTGGCTGCAAGACCAAAGCACCTTTGCGGCTCAAGCCCTGAATGCGAGATATATCGAGGTTGAAGGTGCCGGCCATTATATTCACCGCCAACGTCCCGACGTGGTCCTGACAGAGCTGCGACGCGTGATTTCCGACCTCCGCGAAACCCGAAGTCTGCCCGAAAATGACACCGACTGAGTGCAGTTGGCGGGCGTTCTCGGCAGCGAGCCAGCCGCCAGAATGCGGGGATACAACAAGTTTGATGAAACCAAACTGTTTGACCATTTGATCGCAACATTCGAGGATGCAGGTGATGAATATAGCACAAGGGATGGCGGACTATCCTGTGGAACACCTCAAACTTGCGCTTCTGACCAGCGGACTTTCGCAGTCTTTACTTGTCGCCGTCACACTCCTGGCGTTTGCATCCAGCCCGCGTGACCCGCGTTTTATTCTGGGCGTATTTTTGGCTTTGTACGGGACCACCTTCCTTGGCGAGCTGGGCGTGATGACCGGATTCGTTTTTGCCGCTCCACAACTTATTGTGCCGCTCATTATTGCCCCGATTTTTCTCGGCCCGACACTCTATGTGTATATTTGCGTGCTGGTAGGCGGTCAGAACCAGGTTAAAGGTTCCTGGCTTCTGCGACACGCCATTGCGCCCGGGATCGGCGCAGTAATTGCGCTTTCACTCTTGCTCGCACCAGGTGAAAATCTCGCAGCGTTGCCGCGTGATGAATTTGAAGCTCAAACGCTGACAGATCTGTTCGTCATTCTTGTTACCATGTTGGTACTCGCCATCACGGCGGTCGTGACGCTGATCTATCTGATCAAGGGCTTTCTCAAGCTTCATCAACACAGTGCCAGAATTCGCGCCGAATATTCAAACCTGGACCGCAAAACGCTTAGCTGGATCCGGTTTTCACTGATAAATATCGGGCTTTTCTGGGCCGCGACAATGGCGGCGGAGTGGGTCGATTTTCTTGACACGCCGTCGGGTGCGGTAGCGCTTCTGGTTTGGGAATTGCTGATTTTCTACGTCATGGCCATTCTTGGCATTCGCCAGAAAGTGGTGTTCGGCGCACCGCCGCCGGACAGGGGTACGACAGTGCTTCCGACCAAAACCGGACAGCCCGGGACTTCATCGGAGGACATTGCGGGACCATCCGTCGCGACAGTCCAGCATATTTCAAAATATGCGAAGTCCGGCCTGAGCCGGCGCGATATGGAGCGAATATCCGCCAAAATCAAAACGGCGATGGATCGCGACAGAATATATGAGAATGGCGATCTCTCACTCACACAATTGTCCCGGCATATTGGTGTGCAGCCACCTTATGTCTCCCAGACCTTGACCCAGGAGATTGGAAACACGTTTTACGACTTCATTGCGCAGGCGCGCATTGCTGCCGCCAAAGAGAAGCTGGCCGATCCGAATGGCACAGATTCAATTCTAGCCGTTGCCATGATGGTCGGATTCAATTCGAAGTCGACCTTCAACGCAGCCTTCAAAAGGGTTAGCGGAGTGACGCCGTCGGAATGGCGTCGCAATGCAGGTTTCCAGCAAGCCGCCGCGAACGGTTAGGGTCGACACCCTCTACCACCCGGGGGGCGGTGATAGAGGGTTTTCGTCCTAGAATCGGCGCACGTAGGATATGCCCCAACTCGCGCCTTCGCCGAGATTGTCCATTTCCGCACGATTATATTCAAACCGCACACCGTGTTCTTCATTGAAGAAGTAGTTAGCGCCAACACCATAGGTCAGACCTGAATCGTCTCCGGATGGACCAACTGAAACCTTGAAGTTTGCTGCGGCATATCCCGCGCGAGCGAAGAGCCCGAAGCGGTCGGTGATGGGCAGGTTGCCCGCGACGGAAACACCATAACCGTGTCTGAAACGCGCGCGCGGATCGACGATCGAACAATCCGTACCGGTTGGGCAGGAAATGGCGCTGGATCCACTCAATCCGGTCAGAACATTGGCTTCGACGCTCAGAAATTCGCTGAAATCATAGCTGATGCGACCGCTCAAGGCGTGGGCATTGAATTGATCGAATTGCTGATAGGAATATCCATCTGACAATGTGAATCTGTGATCCTGAGCCAGCCCGACTGAGGGTGCCATAGTGGCCAGAATTGCTGTGAGGGTGAGGTATTTCATTAAAGATAGTCTCCAGATACCGAATTGATTTGGGCACAAACGAGACAGTCAACACCGCATTTAGACAGCGATGCCTGACCCGATTTGCAAACACGTTTGCCGCCTGATGGTCGTCGCAATCATTCATGAAAGCGACGCGTCTCCGAGCTGCCCGATACGGTTAGCGAAAGTCGTCCATCTGCCTCGACCGAGCCACTCGGTGAGGACGTGAACGGGCGATTGCCTGTTTCCGGAAATTTCGACGAATGAGCGTGGCGGGACCGCGCCGCTCGGCCCGGACGCCATGGACCCCGGCTTTATGGGAGGTCGTAATTCTCATTCCTCCCCCCACGAATTTCGGAGACTTACATGACCCTCAAAACCCAAACGAAAATCGCCGTCCCGCTTTTACTCGCGAGTGCGCTTATGGCCGGATGTACAACCTCCTCACCGCTGACAAGCCCGAATGGCCGACCTGGTTTCACCGTCAATTGTTCGGGTGGCGGCGGTGGGCGCTGGAGCGCTTGTTACGAAGAAGCCTCGAACCTGTGCCCAAATGGCTATGTGGTGATTGATCGTGTCGGTGATACCGACGCCATGGTCAGTGAAATCGATGGCGATTTGAACCTGCAAACAATGGTCAGCCGCGAGCTGATGATCGAATGTCGTTGATCCGGGTGCGTGGAATAGCGGTCATGAAGGAGACCGGTATGCGGTTTATGGTGCTCGTCCTGTCTATGCTATTCGGTGGTTTCCCAGCGACATTTGCGGAAGACCCCCTTCCGGAACCGCTTGTGGCGGCGTTCGCCAATACCGTCCCGATGGACTCGGATATGCGACGTGACTGGCGCTTCCAGGTTTCAGTGTATTCTGAAGATGGTCCTTTGCTAGCGCTGTTTGATGGCGAAAACGTCGGCGACGCGCAATGGATTCTGCTGAGCCCGTCGGTCGGTGATTTGACCCGTATCCAGCAAGCCGTCTGGGACGATACGCGGTCCGGGACGGACGATGGTGAGTCCGAGAGCGGGTTGTTTATTGGCGACGATGCCGCGGAGATAATCGGGGGCGATGTCGAATTGGTCGCTGAAACAGACGATACACTTACCTATACGTTCGCGCCCTATCTGGGTGAGGACGGGATGGATGCCGCCATTGCGCGACACCTGGTTGGCGAAATAACGATCCGTCGTGAGCCCCCGGCGGTTGAGCAGATCCGCTTGTATGCGCCGGAGCGATTCAGGGCGCAGATGATATTGCGAATCGATGCTTTCGAAATGGTCATGCAATTTTCCCGACTCGACGGCCTTGCCGTGCCGGTTTTCTCAAGAATTGCGAGCCGAATTGAAGGCAGCGCCGCATTCCAGGACATTTCCGAACGCACAGAAATGACGTTTGAATCCATCGAGTATCTCGGCGTTCAGCCCGACTAGCGTAAGCGAAAAGTTATCCAAAGAATTCCGTCTTGAGCAGGTCCCTATCAAGACGGCAGGCCTGCCGCCAAATCCATCCCCGTCATGGCGGCAGGCCGTTTTTCATACGCTCAAAGAATGACGGGCGGCCGCATTTCTGTACAGCCGGGAATCGAAACGGGCCGCGACGATGCGTGCAAGCATCCGGCAAGGCTCCGCAATGGTGATACGCGCGCCGTCTCTCTGAATGATGTTATCGGCTTCCAGATCGGAAAGATCGGGCAGATCAAGGCGCATTTCGTGCGCCTGTTCCATCCGCCCGATATCGACTTCAAGATCGCACATCAGTCGTTCTATGACGGCGCCGCGCAGATGGTCGTCGGCCGACAATTCGATGCCGCGACTTGTGGCGAGACGTCCGGCAGTGATCGCTTTTGACCAATTTCCTACATCCGCGGTGTTCTGGGCGTAACCTTCGGGGGTGCGGCTGATCGCGGAAGCGCCAAGGCCAAGCAGAAATTCTGACTGGTCGGTGGTATAGCCCTGAAAATTCCGGCGTAGCTGACCTGATGCCAGCGACCGACCCATACCATCTTGCGGTTGAGCATAGTGATCGATGCCGACGGGTATCAGACCAGCGTCATGGGCTGCGTCGGCAATCGCCAGAGCCTGTTCGATACGGGCTTCGGGCCCAGGCAAATCTTCGTCGCGGATCAGTTTCTGATGGCGTTTCAGATGTGGTACATGAGCATAGCCAAAAACAGACAGGCGGTCGGGGCGCATGGCAAGCGCCGCTGTAACGGTGTCGCGGCAGGAAGCGAGCGTCTGACCGGGCAATCCATACAGCAGATCGAAGCTGATATCGTTGATTCCGGCGGCTCGCAGATTGCGAACGCAATTCTCGACCTGATCCGCCGGTTGAACGCGATTGATCCGGGCTTGAACACCGGCGTCAAAAGTCTGCACGCCGAGGCTGGCGCGGTTCACACCGTTTCTGGCGAGGTGTGCGGCTTTGGTTGCGGTGAATATGCGTGGATCAATCTCGATGGCGATCTCTGCTGTCGCGGTAATCGTAAACCGTTTTCTGATCCGATCCATGATCGCCGAGAATTGTTCGTCGGTCAGAATGGTTGGCGTGCCGCCGCCAAAATGAATGTGTGCCAGTTGCGCTCGGCCTTTGAAGCAGTTGGCAGCGAGGTCGATCTCTGTCAGCAATGTTTCGGTATAGGCCGCGACCGGTCCGGTTTTCTGCGTCGCGCGCGTGGAACATCCGCAATACCAGCACATCTCGCGGCAATAGGGGATGTGGATATAAAGCGAGCCCGCCGCTGCAGGATTCAGCGAAGCCAGCCATTCGGGAAACACACCGTGGTTTATACCCTCATGGAAATGAGGTGCTGTTGGATAGCTTGTATATCGCGGCGTGTTCTGGCGCGCATATTTGAGAAAGTTTGCTGCAGGCATGACAGGTCCATTCCGGGTGTGCGGATTTGCGCATTGACATTTATCAAGTGAGTGCGAAATCAAAAGGCGGCAGGACGACGCACGCTGCGCCGGTTCAGGACAGATTTTCGCGAGATCAAAATGGACTATGATATTATTGTAATCGGTGCCGGGCCGTCCGGTGCGACCTTCGTTTCAGGCTTGGCAGATGCCGGACTGCGCATTGCCATGATTGATCAGCAAAAGCGCGAGACTCTGATAGATCCGACGTATGACGGGCGGGATATCGCCTTGTCGCAGCGGACCGTCGATATACTGAAGCAGTGTGGAATCTGGCAGCAAATTCCGGATACCGAGGTTTCGCCGATCCGGGCCGCGCGGGTGATCGATGGAAAATCGCCCTATTCGCTGGATTTCGACGCAAAAGCCGGAGGCGAGCACCCGTTGGGACGTCTGGTTTCAAACCACATCATCCGCAAAGCGGCGATGGCCACGGCCTTGAACATAAAGGGCGTGGATTTGCTCGATGGCGAAACGGTCGAGGATGTTGCACCGGGTGAGGACAGAAGCTCGGTTCGGCTGGCCGATGGCAGCGTGCTGACTGCACCGCTTGTCATTGCCGCAGACACGCGGTTTTCGCCAGCGCGCCGACAAGCCGGTATTTCTGCGTCCATGCATGATTTCGGGCAGGTAATGATCGTTGCCCGCATGGAGCATTCCATCGACCATGATGGTGTGTCCTGGGAATGTTTTCTCTATGGGTCGACGCTCGCGGTTCTGCCATTGAATGGCAGCGTTTCCTCGATCGTCCTGACGCTGCCGCATCAGGAAGCCCAACGCTGGCTGGGTAAATCACCAGAAGCCTATGCAGATGCGATAACACGTCGTCTGGGCGGAATTCTGGGCGATATGAAACTGGTCAGCGAGCGGACGAGTTATCCGCTGGTCGGGGTTTATGCGAACCGTTTTGCAGGCGATGGCTTTGCACTGATTGGCGATGCGGCTGTCGGGATGCATCCGGTGACAGCGCATGGATATAATTTCTGTGTCGCCGGGGCTCAGGCTCTGGCGCGCCGCGTCGACAAGGCGGCTCGGGCGGGTGAAGATATCCGGTCGAAAACCCTGTTGAGGGCGTATGAAGCCGAACACAGACTGCGGACCTGGCCGCTTTATGCCAGCACCCAGAAACTGGTTCAGCTCTACACCTCCGAAATCCCGCCCGCCAAGATCCTGCGCAAATTCGTATTGCGGGCCGGAAATGTATTTACGCCCGCAAAATCTGTAATCACGGGGATGTTGACCCGCCACGCAGCCTAGAGCCGGAGCGCATCTGCCCGGCATTACTCATGTTCGTGTCTGTAAAAATTGAAAAGAAGTATTCGTCATGACGACCCGCAATTACAAACGGGGCGAAGGGGCCTATTTTCTCGGGCCGCAATCCGAGAATGCGTCCTGGTTCCGGTCCGAATTCCAGGCCGTGCTGGATCAGTGGTTTGACTGGAGGCGGTCGCTTTTTGGCGATGATCCGTCACCAATGGATGGAACATTCCGCCTGCAGCCGGACTTTCTCGCGGAGCGGGAAATCATCGCCCAGAGCGTCAGGGAGCTGGGCGAGCTTATGACCGGCGAGGTGCCCAAATACACGCCGCGCTATATCGGGCATATGGTGTCCGAGCTCTCGATCCCCGCCATGCTCGGCCATTTCGTGACGCTGCTGCACAATCCCAACAACACGTCGCGGGACGTGGCGCGTGTCAGCGGTGTTGTCGAAGACGAAGCCATTGCGATGCTGGCGACGATGATCGGTTTCAACCCCGATCTTGCGCAGGGTCATTTCACCAGTGGCGGTACGCTGGCCAATTTTGAAAGCGTCTGGCGGGCCCGCTACCGTATGGACCATTTTCTGTCGCTGGGCCTTTGCATCGCAGAAGAGACCGGCGCGCTATTTGACCCTGTCGCAGCGGCGCATATGGGCTGGGTTCGTTTTCATGAATTGGCTGCTCAGTTTGATTTCTCGCCAGCTCGGTTACAGGCCGCCAGCAGCGTGCTGGGAAATCCGTTCGAACTGGCCGCGCGGATCAGTTCGGCGTCCGGGCGCGCGTGGCTGGGACCGGTATTGCTGGTCCCCGGCAACAAGCATTTTTCATGGTTGAAAGCGGCCAATGTTTTCGGTCTGGGCGAAGAGGCGTTCTGGCCGGTTGCGCTGGACGCGCAAGGCCGGTTGAGCCTGCCCGCACTGCAGGCAGCGATCAAAAAGGCTCACGATGCGGGCCGTCCGGTATTGTCTATCGTCAGTGTGGCCGGAACGACCGAAGCGGGTGAAATCGATCCGGTCAATGGCGTCTGCGACCTGCTCGATGACTTGCGCAATAACGGTGTTGATATCTGGCATCATGTCGATGCCGCCTGGGGCGGATTTCTATGCTCGATGCTGGGCGGGGAGGCCGAGTACGCCCTGCGGGACAGCGCGCGACTTGCATTGGCCGCTGTCAGGCGCGCAAATTCGGTGACGCTGGATCCGCACAAGCTGGGCTATGTGCCTTATGCCTGCGGTGCCTATATCGTGCGCGACAAAACCAATTATTCAAACTCGTCTTTTGCAGCCCCCTACATTGACCGGGAGGCCGCGAATGATCGCTGGATGATGACACTGGAGGGGTCGCGCAGCGGTGCCGGCGCCGCAGCGGTCTGGCTGACCGGAAAAACCATGACATTTGGCCCGGAACGGTTCGGGGCGATGATGGCAGGCACGATTGAAAGCCGACGGTTCTTTACGGCGGCCCTGACAGCAAGCGAGCCGCGGGCGCGGGCCTTGCGCCCTGCGGATTCGAACATTCTGTGTTTTTCTCTGGCGGAGGCGGGTGAAAAACTGAGCGAATCGAATGCCAGAACCGCGAAAGTATTTGCGGGATTTGCCGATGATCCGGCCTTCTCGGTCTCGAAAACAGTTTTGTCGGCCGAAAATTACGGGGAATTGATTAACGCTCACACGGCCGGGTATGGCGGTC
>BQJI01000097.1 GCA_021604625.1 Hyphobacterium sp.
AACGCGCCGGTCTGGACTGGTCCTATGTCCAGGATGCAGTTTCGGACGAAAGCTGGCGTGCCAGCGTTGAGGCCAATCGGGCAGAATTGTTCAAGCTGGGATTGTGGGGCGTCCCGTCTTTTAGCGTCGGTGACAAGGCAACCTTCGGGCAAGATCGGCTGTGGCAGGTGGGCCGATGGCTGGCCGAACCCTCAGAGGCCGAACGCCCGACCTAGGAACCAGTATGTTCCGACACACGCCAATGTCGCGATCAGGGCTATCCTGCCGATATCCCGCCAGGGTGCCGCGACAAACCGCCGGGCCAAAGCGAGTAAAGTCAGACCCATCAAAATGATAGCAAGTTGACCGAATTCAACGCCGGCATTGAAGGCAAACAGAGATGGCAGGAGCCGGCTGCCATCCAGCTCGACCTCCAATAATATTCCGGCAAATCCGACGCCGTGGATGAGGCCGAAGCCGGCACTTACAATTGGCGCTGTATTTTGCGCATCGCCGCCGTCATTCAGCCAGCGGAAATAGAAAATAGTCATCATGATCAAGCCGGCCCAGACCGGCCAACCCTGCTCTCCGCCAGTGACTGTCGATAAAATCCAGAGCACCAGTAAAAGCGCGCCGCCTATCCAGGCCGCCCGGCGAAATGCATTCGTTTGATTTAAAGCCGCTTCGGCAGTGACGAATACAATCGAAAACCCGATAAGGGCTTCGATGGTTGCGCCCGGCGGCGAAACCCAACCGGTTATGGCGAGTGCGAGCGTTATGGAATGGCCAACGGTGAAGCCCAATGTCACGACGGCCAGCTTTCGCCATCCTGATACGAGCAGCATGAGGCCCAACACAAACGCTATATGATCGGGCCCGCCCAAAATATGTTGGAAGCCCAGGTGAAGGAATTCCAGCCAGTTGTTTGGCGAATGGGCTCTCCCGGGGTCAAACAGCGCGGCGGTTCGGCCACGCGCCAGAATTTGTTCAAAAACGTTTGCGCCCCGATTTTCAAAGCGGATGAAATGCAGATGATTGGCGGAAAGCGGCGCAAAGACCTGAATGTCGATGCCGACAATACCCCTCGAAGGGCAGGTCCAGGCCATGCGCCCTTCCAGCCGCCCATCAGCCAATAGCGCCACTGACGGCGTCGCGGCCAGTTCGCAAATCTCTCCACCCCGGTCGAAACGGATACCGTCAACCAGCCGATTCCGAAAAGCGGATTCAAGACTGATCCGGTCGTCCGTGAGAGCAAGAAAAAGTGTTGCTTGACGAGCATCCAGATAGAATCGTCCTGTGATCCCGTTTTCGGATTCAACCCAGATTGAATTTGAACGGCTTCGCTCATGCGCATTTGCGGACGCTACCGAAAGCATTGTCACGAGCAAGGCGAGCAAAAGGCGCATCATTCGCCGGGAATGGCCTGTACCCGGATATCCGCCTGCTCGCGTAATTCTGCAATATAGGCTTCGAGCGAGGCTTCCGCCGCGCGCTGACGCCAGAGCGCTTCAACCCGGTCGCGGTTGGCTTCGAATTGTGGCTGCTCAGCGGATGCAATTTCCGAAACGGTCAACCAGTGAAACCGGCCCCCAGTTTCGATCGGGCCAGCGGTTTCACCTTCCGCGATTATCAGGACGGCAAGCGTCAGATCTTCGCCAAGATAACGCCGCAAATCCGACGGCGTGAGAAGGCGCCCCGGTGGATGGGCAGGCGGGCGTGTGCGTTCTCCACTTTCACTTGCGGCGGATTCCCAGCTTATGCGATAGCGGTTTTCAGTAGAGAAAAACCCGGAATTGGCGTTGAAGAAGACCTGCAATTCAGCGTCTTCGGGATCTGTGACATCGTTCGATTGGGCCAAATCAATCATCGTCATCACGATTGTGCGCCGAACGGTCGAGGCATTTCTTGGAAGATCGAGTGCGATGGCGCGCTGGAATAGCAATTCCTCGTCAATCAGGCGGCTCAGAGCATGCTCGGCTGCATCGTCCGACAAAGGATTTCGACTATCGCGGGCCATCGCTTCGAGGGCGATCTCAACATCCCCGATCGGTATCGTTTGGCCATTTACGATTGCGGCAGCATTGCTTCCTGCTTCAACCGCTCTGTCACTCGGCCAGAGCGCACCCGCCAATACCAGAAGCCCGCCGGCAAGCGCGCCAATTGCCAACCCCACAGGTGGCTGGCTCATTCACTTGCCTCCAGACTCGCGATTTCGGTGCGGGGCGTCAGATAGATGGGTGACGAC
Organism: Hyphobacterium sp.; assembly: GCA_021604625.1. Classification (GTDB taxonomy): domain Bacteria; phylum Pseudomonadota; class Alphaproteobacteria; order Caulobacterales; family Maricaulaceae; genus Hyphobacterium. The sequence continues at coordinate 2,225 of BQJI01000097.1, forward strand.
CAGGCGCGGTGTTCCACGTCCGCGACGCACTCTTCCTCCATGTCGGTACGATAGTCGCCGAAGCACGGATTGACCGCGATGCACTGGCCGCTCTCGTCATAGGTGCAACGTAAATTCTCGGCATTTACCTGACCGGACGCTTCCTGAATGGCGCGGACATAATAGATGGCATCTCGCGCGCCAGACAGGAATTCAGGATCGGTGAATTCGACTTCGCAGCCTTCACCGACATCGTCGCAGGGCAGGGATAGCCATACATCCTCGATCAGATCGTCGACCGGTTCGCCGTCATAGATTTGAGGACGAATTCGCACGACTTCGATACGGGTGATCAGGTGGCGCTCATTTCCCGGGTTGTAACATTCTCCGCGACAGAGTTGCTGCAATCGGTCCGGTGTTAGACCGCGAACCGAATAATCCGGGCATCCAGGGTTTTGTCGGAGTGACCCGGCCGCGCGCACGCGAAAAACCGGATTGTCGTCAAGCTCAGCGTCGGCTCCCATTCCGGCCACTACATTTCCACTCGCATCCAGCAAATCGAACCAGAGCAACTGGCGCAGGCCCGACGTGGCGTAAACCTGCCGGCTCTCCAGAGCGGACCAGAGACCATCTCGGGACCGTTCGCCAACATGCGCGGCCACCAGGCCGCCGCTCGTGAAAAAGCTGGCTTGCCGCTCAAGCTCTGTCATCTGGAAACCGGCGTTGTTGATCAGGTATTCGCGTGAAAGTCGAAGCGATTGTGACGGTGCGCCTTCATCCGGCGGCAAAATTCGTTCGGCGACGCTTTGAGTTTCGGCTCCGCCAGCGTCGGTCATATAATGCCTTCCAAAGGGCTTGTATCCGGTTCCAGGGCGCGCCGTGTGGGTATCTGAGGACCCGACAAATCCCCATCGGAAGCGATATTCCTCACCATTCTCGTCGAAATGGGTGACAGCCAATCCGTACTGGACGCTGGTCAGCGTGTTGAAATTGAACGCGGGCATAAAGCAATCTTGGCATTGTCCTGCGTCGAGCCAATCCTCGATCGACTCTCCCTGGACCGTCAGATGCCCTGCGAGACCAACGAAAGCGGCATTCTCGCGCGCCTCAAACGCCCGATCCGTGCAAACGGCGCTTTCCAATCCTTCGGCGAGGCAGCGTTCTTCGATAATGACGCCGGCCTGCCAACAGGACGGGAGGTAGTTTGCGCCAGGTTCCGGGCAGACCGGATTTCCCAAATCCCCGGCAATCCGCCGCCATGAGCGATATTCTTCCGAATTTCCATGGCCGGAGAAAATCTCCACGAGGCGCATGACGTCCGGACGCGCTTCTGGCTCCAGCTGCTTGTCCCAGCTGGTGCCAGGCGGCGTGTAGAAACCCCAGGCACTGCCATGCGGAATTATCAATGGATCAAGGCCCTGGCTTTCCAGGCGGGCGACAAGATCTCCGGGCGTCGTTGCCATTTCATAACAATCCCGCGGCAGCTCTCCGGATGGCGTGTTTTCATCGCAAAGCGGAACATCTCTTACGTCCTGCACAAAACGCCCGAAATCGTAATAATCTTGCCTATTGGCCAGATCCAGGAAGGCGATTTGCGGTGGAAGCATGGCTTGCGCATTATCCCTTAGAGCGCGAACCGTGACCCCTGCGGCCGCGATGGGGCGCGCCGCGATTTCGTCGGGGTTGAGAGTACGAAAAATGACGTTTTTGTGCCCGTAATGATCTTCAGGCAGGGCGCCGACCTGTGTCCATTCGAAACCGACAAACGGAATGACATCCGGAATTCCATTGGCATCGGACCGTGCGGCGCATTGCTGAACAGTATCGATTATTTGCGACCAACGCGTCGGCGTCAGTGCTTCGGCATGGTCTGTCGCGGCCCAGAAGTCGAGCGCGGAACAATATCGCGCAAAATCGCAGGCATCGGCGAGGGGATTGGCACCTTCGCCCCGCAGAAGCGGCAGCGCCCAGACAAAGGCATCGGTTGAGAATGTCGAGTGCACATGTAAGTCACCGAACAGAATTTCTGTGTCCTCTGCCTCGCCGAGGGCTGTTGCTGTTGCTTGCAATCTGGCGATCCGGGTTTCGATTTCGGCCTGCGGGACCGATTCACCTGTGATTTCGCCGGCATCTCGCGATTTGCCGTACCAGCCTTGAAAAACGCCAACCACATAGAGACCGATTGCCGCCAACAACAGCGCTGCGACGCTCGCGATGATTATGAAAGGCCGCATGATTCTCCCCTGAGTCTGATCGAAGGACGCTAGCGGCTCGATCAGAGCGGCGCAAATGAAAGCCGGGCTTCACGCATACAAAAACGCCGCCGGGCAGAACCCGACGGCGCGATTGCAGTTTGCCTTGGAGACTAGCGAGAATAGAGCTCGGAAATCGACAATACGGCTTCGGCTGTGGACGAGCCATAGGTGCCAACCCAGATGTCATATTGACCCGTAACCGGTGCCATGCGCAGCAGAGGGTTCAGTCCCTCATTGCCGCTGTCATCGTCACAATGCCAATTGCCATTTGGATCATTGATGACGAGCGTGGTGTCCGAATTGGATCCGGCCGAGAAATAAAGCTCGGGGAAAGATCCGCCCTGAAAGTGCAGGCGTACATCCGGCGCGTCGGCGACAAAACCGGCGCATTGACCATTGCTCCAATCCGATGCGCTGTTTGAACCGCCAGCAACCACGCGGACCTCGAACGGATCAGGTGTGAAGCCTGACCGCAGCGTGTATGTGCCAAAGGCAGGGTTCAGCGAGAAATCCGGCCCAGAACGCGGCGGTGGCGGCGGTGCGGATACACTTCCGCTGCCATAAGGCAATTCAGACACGGCGAGTGTCGCCGGCGCTGTATTGCGTCCGTATGTACCAACCCAGATGTCGTACTGGCCGCTCATCGGCGTCAGCTCGATCAAAGGATTGAGGCCGCTTCCGCTATCATCATCGCAATGCCAATTGCCGTTCGGATCGTTGACGATAAGCGTTGTGTCAGCGTTCGACATCGCAGAGAAATTGATCTCGCTGAATGATCCGCCGGTAAAGTTGATGCGCACATCCGGTGCCGAGGCGGCATAGCCTCTGCACTGACTGTTGGTCATGGTTGAGACGTCATTTGAGCCGCCGGCGACAACCTGAATTGTTTGCGGATCCGGCAGGAAGCCTGAACGCAAATTGTAGGTGCCGTAAGTGGGGGTCAAATTATAGTTCGGGCCCCCCGGTGCGACCGGCGGACTGCCATAGGGCAATTCCGAAACAGACAGCACAGCTTGCGCCGTCGATTGGCCATAAGTGCCGACCCAGATGTCGTACTGGCCGCTGATCGGCGTTAGTTCGAGCAATGGATCGAGGCCGTTGCCGCTGTCATCGTCGCAAAACCATGTCCCGTTTGGATCATTCACGATCAATGTGGTGTCAGCGCTGGATGTGGCGGAAAAATTGATCTGATTGAAAGAGCCGCCGGTGAAATGGATTCGCACATCCGGTGCCGAAGCCGCATAACCGCGGCACTGGCCACCGGTTGCGTTTGAAACATTGTTCTGGCCGCCCGCGACAACACTGATTGTCTGCGGGTCAGGTAAAAACCCTGATTGCAAATTATAGGTGCCATAGGTCGGATTCAGATTGTAATTCTGAGCGACGGCAGGCGCAGACAGACACGCCGCTGTCAGAAAGACGACGCCAAGTGTAGCGCGATAATTTCTCATATATTCCCCCGATAAAATTCCGCGCCTCGAATTGAGCGCGAGGGGATTATGGGGGGTTCCCGACTATCTGCAAGAAAATAGCGACCTGAATTCGCGGATTATTTATGAACACACATGAACGGCCTGACATTCCGCACAGCGATCTGTTCGGCAATCGTATGTCGGTCGTCGGCTTGGGCGTTGAGAACGACCTGCGCGCTTTCATGCCTATCCGATGAGCGAAATGGCGTGCTTGGAACTACTCAGCGGGCGTGGAGCCGACCTCGTGGGGGTCCACGATTTGTGATTCAGCCTGTTGGCGATCGATCTGACGTGAAACCCAATTTGGCGTCTTGGTGTAACGTCCCAACACGCTATAGGCGGCGGGAACCACTACCAGCGTGAACATTGTTGCCACCATCACGCCAGTAAAGATGACAATACCGATGGTCACACGGCTTTCTGCGCCCGCGCCCGATGCGAGCACCAGTGGCAATGCGCCGATAGCGGTCGACAAACCGGTCATGAGGATGGGCCGCAGCCGCGTGTCAGCGGCGGCTAGCGTTGCTTCGCGAACGCTCAGGCCTTCGTCGCGCAACTGGTTGGCAAACTCGACAATCAGAATACCGTTTTTGGCCGCGAGGCCGACCAGAACGATCAGGCCAATCTGGCTGTAAACATTCAGCGATGAGCCTACCATGTAGAGCCCGAACAACCCGCCAGCGACGGCGAGCGGCACGGTCAGCATGATCACAAATGGTTGGATGAGACTTTCAAACTGCGCGGCTAACACGAGGAAAACAATCAGCAACGCCATAGAAAAAGCAAACATTGTCGCCGAATTGGAATCCATGAAGTCCTTGGCGGAGCCGATAAAGTCCGTCTGGATCGTCGGTGGCAGCAATTCATCACCCGTGGCCGTGAACCATTCAATCGCTTCGCCAATCGTATAACCTTCTGCCAGCGTCGCACTGATTGTCACCGCGCGCAGTCGGTCCACACGAGGACGGTCCGAGGACTCGCCGATCTCACGCAGGTTGACGAGGTTGGATAGCGGAATTAGCGCACCTGAATCCGCACGGACAGTGAGGATGGCCAGATCATTCTGGCTGGATCGGTCTTCGCGGCGGTTCTGCAGAATGACGTCATAATCCTCACCGCGATCCACATAGCTACCCACACGGCGTGATCCGAGATGCGCTTCCAGCGCCGCTCCAATTGATTGGACAGAGACGCCGAGCGCAGCGGCACGCTCCCGATCGATATCGACGACCAAGCGCGGCGAGTTGGGTTCATAGCTCTTGCGGGCACGCAGCAGATTGGGGTTAGTCTCCCGCGCGCGCTGAAGGATTTCATCGGCCCAGCTGTTGAGCTCGTCATATTCAGATCCGCCGAGCACGAACTGAATTTCGTTGCCCGACACGCCCCTGCCGAGGGAAGACCCGCCGCCGGCAAAAGCCCGCACACCTGTCAGCCCACCAAAGCGGCCATTGATCTCGCCAATAATCTCCTGCGCTGACCGGTCGCGTTCATCCCAGGGAGCCATGGCACCAAATGTCACGCCGCTGTTGAAACCGCCACCGCCAAAGCCGGGAACGACGACAACGGCCTGACGAACTTCATCTCGTTCGACGAATTCGGCAAGGATGGCCTCGATATCTTCGGCCTGATCGGCCATGTAGTCGTAACCTGCGCCTTCCGGTCCCTGGAAAAAAGCAAAGAAAAAGCCACGGTCCTCGGACGGGGTCAGCTCATTGGGCAGGCGGTCAAGCAGGAAGATTGAACCCAGCAGCGCCGCGCCAATGAGTGGAATGGCAATCCATGGCGCTCCCAGAATGATTTCCAGCGAACTACGATAGGAATTCCGCAGCCGCGTGAAGGTCTTGTCGACGAATTTTGCGACGCCCGTCGTCTTCGATGCGGGTTTCAGCATTTTCGACGCCATCATTGGCGACAGGGTCAGGGCGACGAGGCTGGACAGGACCACCGCCCCGCTCATCGTGATCGCCAGCTCGGTAAAGATGCGTCCGATAATGCCCGGCAAGACAACCAATGGTGCAAACACAGCGACCACAACAGCTGTCGTCGCGATGACAGCGAAGAAGACCTGCCGCGCACCGTTATAGGCAGCCAGTGCAGGGCTTTCGCCCAAATCAACACGGCGCTGGATATTTTCAAGCACAACGATGGAATCGTCGACGACCAGACCAATACACAGCACCAGAGCCAGCAAGGTGATGATGTTGATCGACAGGCCAAACAACGCCAGCACACCGAAAGCTCCGATCAGGCAGACCGGGACCACAATCGCCGGAATGGCGGCGGCCCGAAACGTGCCAAGGAAGATGTAGATGACCAGGACCACGAGCGCCGCGGCAACGAGCAGCGTGCGCCAGACTTCCCGGATCGATTCAGAAATGAAAACCGTGGAATCATATGTCACAATGACCTGCATGTTTTCGGGCAGGCCGGGTCGTATCTGCTCGATCTCTGCGCGAACGCCATTGGCAACGTCCAGCGCGTTGGCCTGGCTTTGTCGAACAACGCCCAGACCGACACGGGGCACGCCATTCCCGCGAAACAGGGCGCGCTCTTCTTCCGGACCGACTTCCACGTCAGCGACCTCACCCAGACGGATGACGTGGCCTTCGGTTGAGTTGCCGACCGGCAGTCGACGAAACGACTCCGGGTCTGCGTAGTTGCGCTCAACCCGCACTGTAAGATCGACACTGTTTGATTCCAATGAGCCGCCCGGTAACTCCAGATTCTGCGAACGCAGGGCACGCTCAACATCGTCAACCGTTAGCCGACGTGCTGAG
>BQJI01000098.1 GCA_021604625.1 Hyphobacterium sp.
CTTCAGCAGCTCATTGCCGCGTGCGATTGAAACTGCTCAGGCTGCCGCGCCGAGTCGCAATCTGGTGATTGATCCTGACTTCGTTGAAGCGCCATTGCCGCCACCGCAAATGATCGGGGTGCTCAAGCCCGGCACCTGGGGTGTGTATGCCCGCATTTTCTGGTGGTTCGGCTCTTCACGCGGACTGGAAACACGTCGCGAGGCGGAATTGCGCGCGGAACGCGCGGCCGACAAGCTGGTCATCGCGGCTGAAACCGGCAACGTCGTGCTATGCGCACATGGCTGGTTCAATCGGATGCTGCGTCCGCCCCTGCGTCGACGTGGGTGGAAATGCGTTCAGGATGGTGGCGATACTTACTGGTCCAGTCGCCGGTATGAACGAATCGAATAATCCGGGTATGAATTGCCGCGCTATCGCGGACCGCCTAATGTGAGAGCCGAATTCGGGAGGACGATATGTCCGATAAGGAAAAGCCAGCCATTGATGCCATGAGTTTTGAGGCTGCGCTGGCGGAGCTTGAAACAATCGTCCAACAGCTGGAATCGGGTGATGTCGAGCTGGAAAAGTCGATCGCGATCTATGAACGCGGCGCAGCCCTGAAAGCGCATTGCGAGAAAAAGCTGCGCGAAGCCGAACTGAAGGTCGAGAAAATCGTGCTGGACGAAAATGGTGCGCCCCGTACGGAAGATGCCGGGTTGGCCTGATGCCACACCGCCATTTCCTCGGGTTCGAGCCTTTTTCAATGCAAACGTAATGGACGATTTTCGAGCGCTTCTCGCTGTGACGGCGGATCGGGTGACAGTGGCCATGGATGCGCTATTGCCACGCTCGACAGGGCCTGAAGAGCGTTTGTTGTCCGCGATGCGCTATTCGGCGCTCGGGCCGGGCAAGCGGTTGCGGCCGTTTATCGCCATAGAAGCCGGTCGGATGCTGGGGGCAAGCGAGCGTGGTTTGCTGCGCGTTGCGACAGCGATCGAATGTGTGCATGCGTATTCGCTGATCCATGATGATCTGCCGTGTATGGATGATGATGATGTTCGGCGGGGGCGTCCGACAGTCCATAAGGAATATGACGAAGCCACAGCTGTTCTGGCGGGAGATGCCTTGCAGGCTTTTGCGTTTGAATTGCTGGCCTGTCCGGACACAGACGCCAGCCCGTCCCGCCGTCTTGAACTCATTTCAGGCCTCGCCGCGGCGTCTGGTGCGCGTGGTATGGTTGGCGGTCAGATGATCGATATGAGCGCCGACAGGGCGGCGGCCGACATCAATATCATCACCCGGATGCAACGCATGAAAACGGGCGCCCTGATCGCCTTTTCCGCAGAATCCGCGGCCATTCTGGCCGGGGCGAGCGCCGATGTTCGCCGCGCGCTGGAAGGTTATGCCCACGATATTGGCCTCGCTTTTCAGATTCGCGACGATCTTCTCGACGCAGAGGGCAATGAAGATGAAACCGGAAAGGCCGTTGGTAAGGACGATAATCAAGGCAAGGCCACTTTTGTGACCATTCTTGGCCTTGATGATGCGCGAGACAGAGCGCGGCGTCTTGCCGCGCAAGCAAAAGATCACCTTGAACCATTCGGTGAACGTGCGAACCTTCTGCGACGGGCGGCCGATTATGTGCTTGAACGGCGCTCGTAGGACCGAAAGCGAATTCTGATGGCAATAAAGACGCCCCTTCTCGATCAGATAAACACACCGGCTGACCTCAAAGCGCTGGACCTGGCCGATCTGGAAACACTGGCGCATGAGTTGCGATCCGAAACGATTGATGTCGTGTCCACGACCGGTGGCCATCTGGGTGCCGGGCTGGGCGTTGTCGAGCTGACTGTGGCACTCCACCATGTTTTCGATACGCCAAAAGATGTGCTGATCTGGGATGTCGGTCACCAATGCTATCCTCACAAAATCCTGACAGGTCGCCGAGACCGTATCCGGACGCTGCGTCAGGGTGGCGGGCTTTCCGGTTTCACCAAACGATCGGAAAGTGAATACGATCCATTTGGCGCGGCCCACGCCTCGACCTCGATATCGGCGGGTCTCGGCTTCGCTGTCGCGCGTGATCTTCGTAAAACCGACGAGAATGTTGTCGCCGTTATCGGTGACGGATCAATGTCGGCCGGTATGGCGTATGAAGCCATGAATAATGCCGGCGGAATGGCCGAACGCATGGTCGTGATCCTTAACGACAATGATATGTCCATCGCCCCGCCGGTTGGCGCCATGAGCCACTACTTTGCCAATCTGGTATCGTCGCGCGGCTATCGGTCTTTCCGGAAAATGGGCAAGGCGGTCGCGAAAGCCGTCGGGCTGGAAAAGACGATCCGCAAGGCCGAGGAATATGCGCACGGCATGGCGGTCGGTGGCACGCTGTTCGAGGAAATGGGTTTCTACTATGTCGGCCCGATCGACGGCCATGACATGGAAGCGCTCACCCAGGTACTTAAAAACGTCAAGAGCTTCGATAAAGGCCCGGTTCTGGTTCATGTCGTGACCCAGAAAGGTAAAGGCTATGCGCCTGCCGAAGCATCCGATGACAAATATCACGGCGTTGCCAAGTTCAATGTTGTCACCGGTGAACAAAAGAAATCTGCGGCCGGACCGCCTAGCTATACAAAGGTCTTTGCCCAGTCGCTGATCAGCGAGGCGGCAAAAGACGACCGTATTTGCGCGATTACAGCGGCCATGCCGGGCGGAACCGGTCTGGATCTGTTTGGCGAGGCCTATCCTGACCGGACATTTGATGTCGGGATTGCAGAACAGCATGCAGTGACATTTGCCGGTGGGCTGGCCGCGGCCGGAATGAAACCGTTTGCCGCGATCTATTCAACTTTCCTTCAGCGCGGCTACGATCAAGTCGTTCATGATGTGGCAATCCAGAAACTTCCCGTTCGGTTTGCCATTGATCGGGCAGGGCTGGTGGGCGCGGACGGCGCGACCCATGCTGGCTCATTTGATATCGGGTATCTCGGCGCATTGCCGGGCTTTACAGTGATGGCCGCTGCGGATGAGGCGGAATTGGCCCGCATGGTCGCGACTGCGGCGGCAATTGATGACGGCCCCAGCGCTTTTCGTTATCCGCGCGGGTCGGGCACAGGCATCGAAATTCCTGCGAATGCACAGCCCTTGGAAATCGGCAAGGGGCGCATCGTCCGCGAAGGAAATCGCATTGCCATCCTGTCGCTGGGCGGACGATTGCAAGAAGCCCTCAAGGCTGCCGATGATCTGGCCGGGCGCGGGTTTTCAACTACCGTCGCCGATGCACGCTTTGCCAAACCGCTGGACGAAGGTCTGATTTTGCGACTGGCGCGCGAGCATGAGGTGGTCATCACCATTGAGGAAGGTGCAAGGGGCGGCTTTGGCGCGTTTGTACTTCACATGCTGGCTGATCGCGGTGCGCTGGATTCCGGCCTCAAAATCCGGACCATGACTTTGCCTGATGTCTTCCAGGATCATGACACGCCTGATCGCATGTATGATGTCGCCGGGTTGAATGCGGTGCATATCGTCGGATGCGCGCTGGATTCACTCGGCCGTGAAGATGAGGCCGCCGCCATTATTGGCGCGGCGCAATAGCGGCGCGGTGACCCGAACGCGGCTGGATGTTTATCTTGTCGAGAGCGGTGCATTTGAAAGCCGCGCCCGCGCGCGCGCGGCGATCGAAGCGGGTCTCGTGAGCGTCGATTCCAGAATTATCACCAAGGCGTCCTTTCAGTTGCCCGACGGCGCGCATGTCAGCGCCCAACCGCTTCATTCCTATGTCAGCCGCGCCGCGCTCAAACTGCGCGGTGCACTGGATCATTTTCCGGTCGATGTCGGCGGCAAGAATTGTCTTGATGTCGGCGCGTCGACCGGCGGGTTTGTCGAGGTATTGCTCGAAGCCGGCGCCGCTCATGTTGCAGCTGTTGATGTCGGCAGGGACCAATTACACGAAAAACTCCGTGGAGATCGCCGGGTTCAGTCCCTGGAAAAAACGGATGCGCGATATTTGTCAATCGAAGGCATAGGGTTTCGACCGGCTATCATCACGTGCGATGCAAGTTTTATCGGGCTGGCGAAAGTCATTGAGACGCCGCTGACGCTGGCTGCCGGTCAATGTGATCTGGTGGCGCTGTTCAAACCGCAGTTTGAGGTGGGTCAGAAAAATGTCGGCAAGGGTGGTCTCGTAAAAGACAACGCCGCCAGTTTGGCGGCGCTGGATCAATTTAGAATCTGGATTTGCGGTCGGTCCGGATTCGAAGTGCAAACCGTCATCGACAGTCCGGTTACGGGCGGAGACGGAAACCGGGAGTTTCTCGTCCACGCCCGAAAAGGATAACGCTATTGTGCAGGTCGCCAGATATTGTCGGCACCCTGACACATATAGACGTCATTTGCCGTCACCGTGCCGTACTGATTCTGGCTGCGCGTGGTCATCCAGCGACAATTGCCGGTTTGTGGTGTGCCCGCCTGATAAACGCGGCCCGCTGGTGCGCCGGCGAGGCCATCATCGCCGTATTCAATCGTGGTGCCATAACCGGTATTGTTCGAATAGCCATCGTCATAATACTGGCCGTCGTAATACACCTCGTTTGAATACGCTGCGTTGGATCCGCCCTTGTCATTGTAAGGGCCCTGGTAGCCGTAATCGTTGCCGTAATATCCGGCGTCGTAATTGCGATTGTCCGGCGCACATGGATCGCCACCGGCAACGCCGGCGCCAATCAGGGCGCCAACACCGGCACCGGCGAGAACTGCGGCATCATTTTCGTGCCGGACATTGGGTCGATGGTGTCGGCCGCCGCGACCACGATGTCCGCGATAGCGACCATGACCGCGTCCGCGATAGTTGTCACGATCATCGATTTCATCTTCAATTTCCGCGCCGATCACGCCGCCCAGAATGGCACCGAATATCGCACCGGCGACCTGTCGCCCCTGCCGGCTGGATTCACAATCAGCCTGGGATTGATACTGGGTCTGGGCTTCCGCGGCAGGGATCAGAGCAATCGTTGAAGCTGCGGCGGCGAGCAGGATGCGAATAGCGGTCATTTGAAATTCTCCGTTCCTGACACCAGCATGTCTGGTGATCTGTTCAAAACCTATGCCAATCAGCATGAGCCGAAGATGAACAAAAAACCGGCCCCCTTTCGGGAGCCGGTTTCACTTGCTTGTGCAATTGCTTACTGGTGGCGAGCCACCTGCCAGCGACCATAAGCATCCTGACACATTCGCACTTCGTCGATCACGAAGCTGCCATCAGGCATATAGATTTCAGCATCGCCCCAGCGGCAGCGCTGATTGCCGTATGTATAGTAATCCCGGGCGTAAACGACGCCGCGAACACCGCTATACGGGTTATGCCAGTAATACGGGCTGTTATTGGTGAAGGAATAACTTACCGCATATTGCAACTGGCCCCGATCGCAATCATTCAGCGCTGAACCGAGCCCGGCTCCGAAGAAACCACCGATCAATGCACCGGCCGCGTCATCATCTGCGATCGCTACGCCGAAGATGGCGCCCAGCAATGCACCGGCCAGAACCTGATCACCATTGGAACGGCAACCACGATCATAATAGTGGTAATTATAGTTACCGTAACCGCGATCATAATAGCGGGCGTGATAGCGCCAGCTGGTCCGTGCCGGACGACGATAGCGGCTGTAATAGCGGCGGGCATCATGGCGGCCATTCACATAGCCACGACGATAGGAATTGCGTCCGTCGCGATAGAAATTACCGCCGCGATACCCGTTGTGGCGATTGTTGCGAATACCGCGACCGTCCCGGATACCTTGGCGATAGGCACCTCCGCGACCATTGCGTTGATCCCTGATACCCTGGCGATTACCTCTGCGGCCATCTCTCAAACCGTCGCGGTAGGCGCCGCCACGACCGCCGCGGGCACCACGCCCGTCATTGCGACCGCCGCGAACGCCGCGTCCATCATTTCCGCCGCGTCCACCGCGTAAGCCATCTCCGCGTCCGCCACGACCGCCGCGGGTTCCCTGGCCGCCATTTCCGCGTCCACCGCGGGCACCATCGCCACGACCATCACGACCGCCGCGCGTACCTCTCCCGTCGTTGAAATTATTTGCATTTCCGTGGCGCATACCGCCGGTTTCATTCGGCAAAGTGGCACTCGCGCCGCGATTGCCGCGTCCACCGCGACCACCTTGTCCGCCATTGCCGCCACGTCCGCCACGGGCTCCATCGCCCTGGCCACTACGTCCACCTTGAGCGCCCTGGCCGCCGCGTCCACTGCGTCCGCCACGGGCACCATCGCCTTGACCACCACGACCACCCTGAGCGCCCTGGCCGCCGCGTCCACCGCGTCCGCCACGGGCACCGTCGCCCTGACCACCACGACCACCCTGAGCGCCCTGACCTCCACGGCCACCGCGTCCGCCACGCGCACCGTCGCCCCGGCTTCCACGACCTCCGCGCGCACCGTCACCGCGACCGCCGCGTTGGCGATCATTCTGTGCGACTTGCATGTCGCGAGGGTTATCGATGATTGCGCCCGGCGTCTGGGCATTGGCCTGTTGGGCTGCGGCCTCGGCTTCAGGCGCACTGATCGTTACCGCCATCGCTATGGCGACGGATGATGCGGCAATAAAGAAAGTTTTGTGGAATGCGGACATATTTGATGTCTCCTTTCGGATTTGGCACACGAATGTGACCCATTGCCTCAAGGTTAACGATTTCGTCATGACGCTAACATGAACGCCTGGTTCAGGTTGCCCGGTCAGCCATTTTGCCCACGATTTCGTAGCATTTGATCGGCCAACACGAGTGCTGCCATGGCTTCGACAACTGGAACCGCGCGAATGCCTACGCACGGGTCATGTCGCCCTTTTGTGGAGATTGTTGTCTCTTCAAAATCACGATCAAGGGTGGCCTGTTCGATCCGGATGGACGAAGTCGGTTTGATTGCTACGCGCAGGACAATGTCCTGACCGGTGGAGATTCCGCCCAGCACGCCGCCATTGTGATTGGATGTAAATTGCGGCCCGTCCGGCCCGGCGCGCATTCCGTCGGCGGCGGTTTCTCCGCGCATGGACGCGGCATCGAAACCTGCGCCGATCTCAACGCCTTTGGCGGCAGGAATTGACATCATGGCAGCGGCCAGCTCGGCATCCAGCTTGCCATAGACCGGCTCACCCAGACCGGCCGTCATTCCGCTGACATGCAGTTCGACAATGGCGCCAGTGGATGATCCTGCACTCCGCAATTCATCCAGACGGGTTTCCCAGGCGCGAACAATGCCAGCGTCGGGCGAGAAGAACGGGTTGTTGTCGACGGCTTCCCAATCCCAGCTTGTCCGGTCAATTTTCAGATCGCCGAGCTGGACCAGCGCTGCGCGAATGTGGGTGTTGACCCCGAGCACCTGGCGCGCAATTGCACCGGCGGCCACACGGGCGGCCGTCTCGCGCGCCGATGAGCGTCCGCCGCCGCGATAATCACGAACACCGTATTTTGCATCATAGGTATAATCCGCATGCCCGGGCCGCCATTTGTCGCGAATGTCCGCATAATCCTTTGATCGTACATCGGTGTTTTCGATGATGAGTGAAATCGGTGCGCCGGTCGTAATGGCTCCGCCGGTTCGGTCATCGGAAAAAGTGCCTGAGAGAATTCGAACACTATCGGCTTCCTGTCGGGGTGAAACATGCCGGCTGGATCCTGGGCGGCGCTTGTCCAGCCACGGCTGAATCATGCCTTCATCGAGACGCAGGCCCGGTGGGCAGCCGTCAACAACCGCGCCCAGAGCCGGGCCATGGCTTTCGCCCCAGGTGGTGACACGAAATAATCGACCGAAAGTATTGTGAGACATTTTATTGCCCGTAACCGCTGGTCGCAGACTAGATCAGCGATGCGCCGCCGTCACGCAGCGCTGCGCGCGCGTCGCAGCCAGTTGGCAAAACGCGTGGCAGGCGGCTCCGAGGCGAATTCGGTGATAAATTGCTCAAGATTGACCGCATGTTCGGGTTTCGAGGTATCGGACGCCTGTTCTGAAATCGATATACGCGCGGCGAGGCTTGAATCGCCGATCGCGGTGATGATGGTTCCGCATTTGATACCTGCTGAAATCCGAAACACGCCACTGCGGCCCTGGTTCGACCATGCACGATGCCCGCCGATTACTGCCTCGCGTGGCGAAATGTTCAGTTCAATTTCAACCGGGCGGGCCTTTTCGAGCGTGCGAATCGCAGTGATGGCGTCAGCAAGCTGCGCCAGAGAGGCGGTGGTGGGCGGGGTGCGGTCTGGATGCAGCGCCTTTACACATTGCCGAAATGCGGCTTTCGCATGGCCGAGCGTGGCATCAGAATTGAGCCCCAACGTCTGCAATGCGTCTTTCAGTTTCGGATCAGATCCCCACATAAGCTGCAACGTAAATTGATGAAGGTTCCTGATTGGTTGACGCGGCTGAAACGCCTATACCCGATCCAACAGGGAGCAGATGATGAAACGAACCGCCGGTGACATACCGAAATCGCCAAGTGCAGAAGACTATCGGGCGACTGCTGATGCGAA
>BQJI01000099.1 GCA_021604625.1 Hyphobacterium sp.
CCGATGGATAGCGGCGCCATAGCCAGCTTCGAGGTCAATCTCTCCGGTTTTGGCGAGAGTGATTTCGACGCGACAGGGACTCGCTTCGAATTGCGCATCCCGTTCGGCGGCTAACGCAACACTGACGAAAGAGGTCGACGCCTTCAGGGCAATCTCCTGGAGGTGCCGTCCGCGCCTTATTCCCCTCCCCCCTTTTCCGCCTAGACTCACGGCCGGGCTCCGCTGTCCGTCCCTGGTAGGTCTGGCCACCGCGCGACCGGAAACAGTCAGAGACTCGTAGGAGACTTGTAGGAGGTCAGTAGGAGATGGTTGGAGACATGGAAATCGCCGGAATCACCAGCCCACACACACAATTTCGGCGCGAGCCCGTCCGCCACATCGTAGGAGTAGTAGGAGACGAAAAAATGCCTATCCCCGAATTTATCCACGCATCGCCTCATACCCGCCATGCACCAACGCACCATCGCCATCTCAGAAACCCTGTGGTATGCGCGCGCCAATCGAAATTGCCGAATGCGGACCTTGCCCATGTTTGATCTTGCCCTTCTGACCGCCAGCTTTGTGACCTTCTTTGTGGTCATCGACCCGATTGGCGTCGCCCCGATTTTTGCCGCCCTGACCGACGGGTCGACCAACGCCCACCGGCGCGCCATGGCGATCAAGTCCGTCGCCATCGCCAGCGTCGTGCTGATCGGCTTTGCCTATGGCGGCGAATGGTTGCTGGGGGCCTTGCATATCAGCCTTGATGCCTTCCGCGCTGCCGGCGGGGTATTGCTCTTCCTCATCGCGCTGGAAATGATTTTTGAGAAACGCACCGAGCGCCGCGAGGAACGGGCCGAGAAAATGTCGGATGAAGACCCCACCACCTCCGGCACGCATGAAGACATTTCCGTTTTCCCGATGGCCATTCCGATGCTCGCCGGGCCCGGTGCCATTGCCTCCATCATGCTGTTCATGTCCGCCGACGACGCCACCGCAATGACGCAGATCGCCATCTTCATCGGACTGGGCGCAAACCTGCTCGGCTGCCTGGTGATCTTCCTCGTTGTCGGCCCGCTGATGCGGGTCATTGGCGATACACTGGCCGCCATGATCACCCGCATTCTCGGCGTCATTCTGGCGGCATTGGCCGCGCAATTTATCTTTGACGGAATCGCCGGAGCGCTGCTGAGCGGCTAATTGTCACCACTTGGTCAAATTCCTGCCGCAAGCGTTTTTTAAAGGTTTTGGCGTAGGGTCGAAGGTCGAATAGGAAAGGGTGTCGCCATGCTAAGGCACGCAGTATTCCTGACAGTCTTGTTACTGGTTTTATCCGGCATGACGGCCAGCGCAGTGGCCTTCACCCACGGCAATGTGGATGCGGGCATCGCCTTCTTGTGGCCTGCGCTCGCCATTGCGGTCGTCCTCGGCATGGCCTTGCCCCGCCGCACCGCCTAGCGCTTGTTCCAGACCACGCGGTAGAGATCAAAACGCCGGTCGCGCAAATTGCGAACCGTGCCGGAATGGCGCGCCGACGTCAGATCGTCCAGACGCACATCGGCGACCACAATCGTCTCGACATTCTCCGCCGCCACGGCCGCCAGCCCGTCGCGCGCGAACGGAAAGTCACACGGCGTGATGATCGCGCTCTCGGCATAATTCACGTCCACATTTTCAACGTCCGGCAAATTGCCGACATTCCCTGCCGTCACGACATAGACCTGATTTTCAATCGCCCGCGCATGCGCACAATATCGCACCCGCAAATGCCCCGTCCGGTCATCCGTCGCATAGGGCGCGAACAGGATGCCCGCCCCTTCATCCGCCAGCTTTCTGGCCAGTTCGGGGAATTCCGCATCATAGCAGATCAACACGCCAATCGGACCGCAATCGGTCGGGATGGTACGCACTTCATCTCCGCCCTTGATCCCCCACCAGAATTTCTCGTTCGGCGTCGGATGGATTTTTTCCTGGGAATGAACCGAACCGTCCCGAAGAAAAACATAGGCAACATTCTGGATATCACCGTCTTCGGTTTTTGTCGGATGGGATCCGCCAATAATGTTGATATTAAAACTCACTGCCAGTCCGCGCATGAATTCGATAAAGCGCGGCGTATGACGCGACAGTGCATTGATCGATTCTTCCGGTGACAGTTTGCGCTTTTCCAGGGCCAGCAAGGCCACGGTGAACATCTCCGGAAACACACAGAAATCGGCACGGTAATCCGAACAGACATCGACGAAATATTCGACATTCCGCTCGAAGGCCTCAAGGCTTTCCTCCGCGCGCGCCTGAAACTGGACGGCGGCAACCCGCACCGTACGCGGTTCGGGGCGAACGGGTGATTTCTCGATTTCGGTATGAGACGGATTGTGCCACGCCATCAGCGCTGCATATCCTTGCGAATCCTTGTCTTCCGGATAATAGGATTTCAACAGACGAACGGGCTCGAACCCGGCACGGGTCTGAAACGAAAACACCGGATCGCGCGCTTTCTTTTCCTTGATGGCGGCAAAATAGGCCTCGGCGGTTCCAAATTCCTTCAACTTGCGTCGCAGGGACGGAATCCGGGCCCCGAAGACGATACCTTTCAGATTCCAGTCTTCGACAAGTCCGCGGCGCGCATCATACAGGCGTTGCCCCAGCCGGATGCGGCGAACATCCGGATCGACACAAATCTCGGCACCATAGAGCCAGTCACCATCCGGATTGTGCAGCGTGCCATATCCATGCCCGGTAATGCTATCGAGCGAGTGGTCAGCAAAGGCCAGCGCTTCATCGATAATGAAAGTGGACGCCCATCCTGCCAGCTGCCCATCCAGCTCGACAACGAACTGGCCCTCCGGAAACCGCTCCAGACGCCCTTTGATCATGCCCGGCTCGTCAGGCTCCAGCTTGGGGAAAGCCCGCATCTGAAGAGCAATAATATCGGCGATGTCCCGCGCTTCGGCATTGCGAATGAGAAGGCGCGCAGATTTGTTGTGCGCATGATCTGCAGCAGGCATTTTATATCCTATTTGTAAAATTCCGGGCGACGGTCCCGGAAAAAGCCCCACGCCGCTCTGTGGCGGTTGAGAAAATCGAGATCAAATTCGGCCGTAATCACGCCGGTTTCTGTCCGACCCAGTTCCGAAACGATATTTCCGGCATGATCCGCAATAAAGGATGTGCCGTAGAATTCCTGACCATCCTCATTGCCGATGCGATTGGCCGCCAGAACCGGTATAACGTTCGACACGGCATGTCCTTGCATGGCGCGACGCCAGCGAAGCGCTGTATCCAGACTGTCATCATGCGGTTCCGATCCAATAGCGGTCGGATACATCAAGATATCTGCGCCCATCAATGCCATCGCCCGTGCAGCTTCAGGGAACCATTGATCCCAGCAAATGCCAACGCCAATTTTTCCGAAGCGCGTCGCCCACACCTTGAAGCCGGTATCACCGGGACGAAAATAATATTTCTCCTGATAGCCTGGGCCGTCCGGAATATGGCTCTTGCGATAAACGCCCATCGCGCTGCCATCGGCGTCCAGCATCACGATCGAGTTGTAATAGCGCGGTCCGTCTTTCTCGAAAATGGAAACCGGAATGACGACACCCAATTCAGCGGCGAGCGGCTGCAATGCCGTCACGCAAGGGTGCTCCAGCGCAGGGTTGGCTTGCTCGAACCAATGCTCTTCCTGAGTTTTACAGAAATACGGCCCCTGAAACAATTCGGGCGGGAGAATGACCTGCGCACCTTTGGCCGCAGCTTCGCGCACAAGGTCCGCGACGGTCCTGATATTTTCATGCATGTCAGAGCCGAACGGTGCTTGAAGCGCCGCGACCGCCAGTTTTCGTTCCGGCATCCGGTTTTCCATTCTATTCGTCGAGCTGGTCGATCCAGTCGCCGGGGCCATCACCCGTCCGTAAATCCATCAACGTCGGAAACAACCACCAGGGCGCATCGCCATCTGCATTCCAGAGGCCCACATACGCAAATCCCGTCGCCGGTTCCATATATATTTGCGCGCCATAACCGGAAAGATAGCCGGAATGTGTCAAAAGCTGACGTCCATTCCACTCATATGTACGCCACCCCAGCCCGTAGCCTGTGGAATCGATGCGATCAGCCAGTCGATACAGACGGCGTGTCTGATCAGGCGTGCCGCCCTGACTGGTCTGCACCCGCTCTATGACGTCCGCCGGAAGACGCTGGCTGGCCCCCAGCTGGGCGCGCGCATAGGCGATCATGTCGCGCAGCGAGACGTTCACGCCGGCCGCAGCGACGGTTGTGTCGTATGCGGATTCGGGATTTCCCGCGACCGGCAAGCCATTTACACGTTCCCGGCGGCGATGCGGCCGGGCCCAGCTTTGCGCTGTCACCAGATCGTCCACGCCGATCGTCGCGTCTTCCATTCCAACCCGCTCGAACAACCAGGCCCGCATGGCCTGTTCAAATGGTAATCCCGCCGCTTGCGCGCCCATGGTTTCCAGGCTGGCATAGGTGACATTCTGATAGGAATAACACGTGCCCGGGCGACAGACCGAGCGCTGGGTTCGAAACCGGTTGCGCAAATCATACAAGGCCACACCAGCTTCCATTTGTCGGTCCAGCGCATGCGGCACAAGCCCGGTTCGCTGAGCCAATACCTGCTCGACAGTCGCGGTGCGGCCGCTCGGCAGTGGCAATAATTCGCGGGGCACACTTTCCAGCAAACTCAACCGGCCTTCATGGTCCAGCAACGCCATCAGCGTTCCCGTCATGCCTTTTGAAACGGACGCAGCCCTGAACAGCGTGCGATCTGTGATCGGACGACCGGATCCGACCGCTTCCTCGCCCGCTGTGAACACCAGCACCGGTTCGCCATATTCAATCACAGCCACAGCGAGACCAGCCATGTAATCCCGCTCCGCGACGTCGACGAGGCGTTGCCTGAACGGCGTCAGATAATCGAGTTCTGTCGGACGCCGCGGCGGTTGCAACATCAAGGCAGGTTCCAGAACCGCAAAAACAGCCGGTGAAATTTGCGCAAACAGAACCGGGCTGGACGCAACGGCATTGCCGGTCCAGACCATTATCAACACGACTATGGCACACAGGGCGCGCATGCCCTTCCCCCTCATTTCCGACGATACTTTTTTGTCAGGATCTGTGCGGCAAATTGCACGTTACGCAGTGAAAGGCACCGCCGCCTGTCAAAATAGCCCGAGCCGGACTCGTTAACACTTTCTTATCAGGCAAGGCATCTTGCAAGGCCCGGGCCGCGATTTCCCCGGAATTTTCGTCGTAAATCGGCATAATCAGACGATCATAGGCCGCAACCCAGTTCATATGTGACGCTGGCGCCGGATTTCCTCCCGCGCCTTCCACACGGCCGGGCGACGCAATTTCGATCACTTTGAACGGCGTACCATCCGGCATTTTCATGGCCCGGAGTTGTTCCGCGATTTCCGTGAGCACATCGGCTTGCGGATCATCGGAATTAAGAGCCGTCTGGCAAACGACAACGCCGGGCGCAATAAAGCGGGCGATGTTGTCGATATGACCATCGGTATGGTCAAAATGCAGCCCGCGCTCAATCCAGTACACATTTTCAACGCCCAGCGTTTCGCGCAACAGGTCTTCGACCACGCTTTCCGACCGCCCCGGATTCCGGAAAGGACTGAGCAGACATTGCCGAGTCGTCAGCACACCGCCGACGCCATCAAATTCCAGCGCCCCGCCCTCGCACGTGAGATCAACTTTCCGAAGGGGTATGTCCGCCAAATCAGCGATCACGCCGCCAACCTCATCATCGCCGGCGAGCTCATACTTGCCGCCCCAGCCGTTAAACCGGAATTGAATTGCCTCCCGCTCGCCATCACGAAACCGGAAGACCGGCCCCGTATCCCGAGCCCAGACATCGCCATAGGCCGATCTGACCACCCGGGCGCGGTCACCCAGGGCGGCCGTCGCGGATTTTTCGGCCTGTTCGGTTGCCGCCAGTATCGTGACGGGTTGAGCCAATTCGCCATCGCCCGCCAACAGGCTGATAAATTGCGAGAATTCATCCTGCGCCGGAATCAGATTGTCTTCCCACAGCGCCGCATCCGCCGGCCAGCACGTGAAAATCTGGTCCTGACGTGCAAATTCATGCGGAATGGAAACGGGCTGTATCATGGCTCTCCGCTAGCACGCGCCCTGAAGCCGAGCCAGTGCTATTATCGCAAAAGAAAAGGGACAGCCCGAAAGCTGCCCCTATCCATGTCATTCAGTCTGATTACGAGGAATTAGAACTCGTAACGCACACCGAACTGAATCTGCCACAAGGAGCGCCGCGACGTGCGGAATTCATTGCTGTGCGGAATACCGCGAGCGTCATCATAGGTGTAAACGCCGGTCGTCTGGTTGAATTCATACAATTCCACGACAGGCTGGAAGTATTCGTAATTGATGGTGTCGTACCGACCCCAGTCATCATTCAGCAGATTTCCGAAGTTCTCGATATCCATGTAGAAAATTCCACGAGCGGATTGCGGGAAGAAAGCCGGAATTTCCTGCTGGAAACGGACATCAAAAATGGTCGACCAATCGGTGCGGAAACCATTCGCCGGAGCAATCTGGCCCGCATACTGGATCAGACCGGTTTGCTGCAGGTATTGGTTGAAGGCCGTGATATCGAAGCCAGGCGTGTAATTGATGCCAGGATCCGACGTCAGTGTGACCTGGCCGTTTGCATTGGCTTGGGGCACGTAAAGCAGTGTGCCTTCATCGTCTGCCGCACGTTCGTTAATACCGAACGGTGAAATCCGGCGATAGATGCGGCCTGGGCCTTCCGAATAACCGTAAGTGTATGAGAAGTTGCGGCCCGAGCGACGTTCCATGAACAATTCGACGCGGGTTTCATAATCCTCGAAGAAAGCGTGGCGCCATCCGAGACGGGCATTGATCTGATGCTCGATCTCATAATTCGACGGACGATTGAGCGGGTTTTGACGATCGAATGTCGCGTGGTCTGAATAGTTCGACGTTGCGGTCGAAGACGTACCCGGATGCACTTCGTCAACGTCCTGATTAGTATAATTCAGCCAGAACGCGACACCATTATCGAAGCTGTTCTCGACCGAGAAGGAGAGCGTTGTCCCCGCACCGCCATCAACGTTCCGGACAACAATGTCCTGACGCGCTGTGGAACAGTTATAATAGGGACGTCCATCAACGGGCGACTGACCAACCGGTGTGGTGCAGGATGCATCATACCAGAATGGCGAGTCACGACGTTCGTCAAACAGAGCATCGAAGGTGAACAGGAAGTCTTCCACATCACCGAGCGCAAACTGAACGTCTGCACCGAGAGAGGCTCTCCAAACCGATGGGACGTCAAAGCTTGGATCCAGCGCATTAACGGACCCATCGCCTGCAATCAAACCCGTGGTCGCCGCTGTCGGCAGGATAACCGCATCGACATTATTGATCGGTCCACCAATGAAGATCGAGTCAATCGTAATGCCGTCATTGGAATAGCTATTGGAAGCCCATACAGCAGGGCTGCCACCAGAGAAGGATCCGTAACCACCACGAAGCGTGATTCCGGTTGTTTCAAACAGACCGAGCGCAAAATCGCGATCCCAGGCATAGTTGAATGCGAAGCGTGGCATCCAGATATCAAGACCGTCGATTGTGGTCGTGTTTGTATATCCATGACGAGCGGCAAACTGCGCGTTCGGCCGGATGTTGTTCGATGCCGAATACTGCTCATAGCGAAGGCCGAAAATCAGGGTAAGCGCGTCACTCCAGTTCAATTCGTCCTGCAAGTAGAATGAGTTGACGGCATACTCCCAGTTTGCGGCACCGTCAGCTTCGTTATTGCTCACTGCATTCTGGTAGAACAGGGCGGAGGCTTGGCGATTCTGAAGATCCGCAATTGAATCAAAATCGTAGGCGCCTTCCGAACCCGGAACAAACAGGTTGTAACTTGCCTGGTCGCGGCGCTCGAAACCGGCCGAGATTACGTGATCGCCGGCAACATATTCACCGCGCAGAAGGAATTGGGAAAGCTCGTTTTCCAATTCGTTTGCGTGACGGAAGAAGTCCGGACCCACAGAAACCGTGCCACCTGTTGGCGTACGTATCTGGAAGTTGGCGATATCGCCGCCATCATAGGGATTCTGACCGGTCTGCTGGGTGGAATAGGCATAACGGAATTCGGTCGAGAAATTATCCGTCCAGTCCGACAACACCTGCAGGGCGTAAGTTTCAGTCTGCTCAGCCCGGTTATACCAGGTTGACGGCGTTCCGATGCTCGCACCGTCATTACGTTCCTGCGTCGAGGTGCCATCATTGGAGTTATAGGTGAACTTCGCGCGATGGTTGGCAGTAATATTCCAGTCGAACGTCACGAGAATTTTCTCGTCTTCATTCGCCAGATCCGCATCGGCGAAATTCGTCAGATTGAGGCCATACACCGTCTGCATGATGCCAAGAATCTGATCCACCTCGGCCTGGGTCACGTTGTTTTCGGTGAATTGCGCAGCGGGTCCACCCAGCGGAGATTCGCCAAGCGGGT
>BQJI01000100.1 GCA_021604625.1 Hyphobacterium sp.
TTTCCGGTGCCGATGATGAGGCGCGATTTCAGCTCGCGACCCGCGACAATGAGCGGTGTATCTTCCATGATCATCCTCCGCCCACAAACTGGACGATTTCTATGCGGTCGCCATCGGCGAGTCGGGTTTCTGCATGCAGGGATTTCGGCACGACTTCCAGATTGCGTTCAACCGCCACTTTCCGGGGATTGAGCTGCAGAGCCTCAACCAGACCAAGGATGGTCAGGTCGTCCTGGTGGATTTGAGCTTCGCCATTTATTATTAGCCTCATCATAGCCCGAGACATGGCGTGGTGCGCTAGAAAACGCAACACTGACGCCGCCATTTAACAATCTACAGGCCAGTGCTTTCACGAAGATCCGTCAATCTTTCGCGACAATAAGGATAATCACTCCAGAAATTATGCCCAGAATGCCAAGCGGAGCTGTAACCAAAAAAAGAAAGCCGAAGGATGAAAAGAACGACACAGGCCACGAAACATTCACACCCAGTAGCTCACACGTGATATTCTCGGGAAGCCCAGCGCAATTCGCCAATTCGCCAACCCATACAGCCGGATACGATAAGAGCAGGGGTAGCACCGCAAAAGCAATACTCAGGCCTATTATCCAGATGCCGACAGGTTTCATTTAGCGACCTTTTTCAGGTTTGCGTCAAAAGGCTTTTGCCTCGTGCCAATTTGAACTCTAGCATTTGAGGAGCCGCGCTTGTATGCGGCACAGTGCCCACAGAAAATCACAATTGTCCTATTAGGTAAAAGTTTTGAGCAAACGAATCCTCATTCTCAATGGTCCGAACCTGAATTTGCTCGGCACGCGCGAGCCGGACATCTATGGCACAGACACGCTGGCGGATATTCATGCCCTGTGCCGCAAGGCCGCCGCAGAATTCAATCTGGAAGTCGATTTCCGGCAGTCAAATCATGAAGGTGTGCTGATTGACTGGGTGCAGGAGGCGCGCACTGGCTACGCCGCGCTAATCATCAACCCTGCGGCCTATACGCATACATCCATTGCCTTGCACGACGCGCTGAAAACGATTTCCATTCCGGTGATCGAAGTCCATATCAGCGACCCCGCACAGCGCGAAAAATTCCGCCAAACATCCTATGTCGGCATGATTGCTGCAGAAACAGTTTCCGGTCGCGGCGCAGCGGGTTATGCCGAAGCAGTGGCGATTGCTGCCAAGCTGATCTAGAACATTGCAGAGCATCTTAAACGAGAGGCGCAACCGATAATGACCACATCGTCCAAGTCTGGTGAGAAGTCTTCTTCCGCCTTCGATCCGAGCCTGGTCCGGGAACTCGCGGATATTCTGCGCGATACCGAGCTGACGGAAATTGAAGTTGAACGCGGTGATTTACGGCTGCGGGTCGCCAGAACGCTGACCGCTGCGCCTGTCCAGCAAGTCGCTGCCGCTCCGATGGCTGCACCGGCTGCGCCGGCCGCTGCAGCGCCTGCACCGGCACCCGTCGGTGGCGGAACCGAAGCGCCAGCCAATGCCACGCCATCCCCCATGGTCGGGACTGTCTATGTTCGACCAAATCCGGATGCAGACGCCTTTTTCAAGGTCGGCGATGCCGTCAAGGAAGGCGATACAATCCTTCTGATCGAAGCCATGAAAACCTTCAACCAGATCACGGCGCCGAAATCCGGCAAGCTTTCGAATATGCTGGTGGAAGACGGCCAACCGGTCGAATTCGGCGAAGCCCTTTTCGTCATAGATTGATCGGCGGTACCGCATGTTTGAAAAGATCCTAATCGCCAATCGCGGCGAGATCGCGCTCCGCATCCACCGCGCCTGCCGCGAAATGGGAATCAAGACGGTCGCCATCCATTCCGAGGCGGATCAGGACGCCATGCATGTGCGCCTTGCGGATGAAAGCGTGTGTGTCGGGCCGCACCCGGCGTCGCAATCCTATCTGAAAATTCCACAGATCATTGCCGCCTGCGAAATTACCGGCGCACAGGCCATCCACCCCGGTTATGGATTCTTGTCGGAGAATGCCCGCTTTGCCGAGATCGTCGAAGCCCATGACCTGGTCTTCATCGGCCCGACGGCCGAACATATCCGATTAATGGGCGACAAGATCGCCGCCAAAAAAGCTGTAAAGGACGCCGGCATTCCGGTCGTGCCGGGCTCGGATGGTGGTATCAGTGACATTGATGAAGCCAAAAAAGTTGCTGAAAAGATTGGTTATCCCGTTCTCGTAAAAGCGGCTTCCGGTGGTGGCGGACGCGGCATGAAAGTGGCGCAATCGCCGGCAGAATTTCGTGAAGCCGTTGAAACAGCGTCCCGCGAAGCCGAAGCGGCGTTCGGCGATGGCGCAGTCTATCTGGAAAAATATCTTGGCCAGCCGCGGCATATCGAAATTCAGATTCTGGCGGATACGCACGGCAATGTCGTGCATCTCGGCGAACGCGATTGTTCCCTTCAACGCCGCCACCAGAAAGTTCTCGAAGAAGCCCCCTCACCCGCCCTGACATCGGAAGAGCGCGAGAAGATTGGCCGCGTGACGCGCGATGCTGTTGCCGCGATTGGCTATCGCGGAGCCGGAACCATTGAATATCTCTACGAAAACGGTGAGTTCTATTTCATTGAAATGAATACGCGCCTGCAGGTGGAACACCCGGTCACGGAAGCCATTACTGGTCTTGATCTGGTGCGCGAGCAAATCCGTATCGCCGCTGGCGAGAAGCTGGGCTATTCGCAGGAAGATATCAAATTTGAGGGCTGGGCGATCGAATGCCGCATCAATGCCGAAGATCCTGAAACTTTTGCGCCATCACCCGGCAAGGTCACTGAATTTCACGCGCCAGGCGGGCTCGGCGTGCGCCTGGATAGCGGTCTGTATTCCGGATATTCGATTCCGCCTTACTATGACAGCCTGATCGGCAAGCTGATCGTGCAGGGTAAAACCCGCGAAGAGACTTTGCTGCGGCTCAAACGATCCCTGCAGGAAATGGTGATCAGCGGCGTCAAAACGACGATTCCGCTTCATCTCGCCTTGCTGGAGGAGGACGCCTTCCGGTCGGGTGATTACCATATTCGCTGGCTGGAAGACTGGCTGGCCGAACGCGCCAAATCCTAGATCGTGTCGGGCTTCGGGCCTGCGGAACTGCTTGAGTGCTATCGCACCGGCGTTTTTCCAATGGCGGATTCTGCGGATGATCCGCGTGTTTATCTGGTCGATCCGCCGACCCGCGCGAACATTCCACTGGACGGGTTTCACATTCCACGCCGGCTAAAGCGAACGGTGCGGCAAGAGCCATTCGAAATTACCATCAATCGTCATTTCGAGACGGTGCTGGATGCGTGTGCCGCGCCGGCGCCGGACCGCGCCAACACGTGGATCAATCTGCCGATCCGCTGGCTCTATGGTGAGCTTCATCGAATGGGGCATGCCCACTCGATAGAATGTCACAAGGATGGCGAACTGGTGGGCGGGCTATACGGGGTTTCAATGGGGGCCGCTTTTTTCGGTGAAAGCATGTTCTCGCGGGCGACGGATGCTTCGAAGGTTGCGCTGGTGCACCTTGTCGCGCGTTTGAAGTTTGGCGGATTCAAACTGCTGGATGCGCAATTCATGACCGACCATCTCAGCCAGTTCGGAACAGAAGAAGTGCCCGCCGACCTCTATCGCGCTCGGCTGGCGAAAGCGGTTGAAACCAATGCCGAGTTTTTCAGATTGCCGGAAAGAGCAAGCGGCGACTATGTTCTGCAGTCTATCGGCCAGACATCATAAACAGGGTGTTCCAGCGGATTGAGTGCCGGGTTGGACGCAAACATCCAACCTGAAAACACCCGCTCGCCCTGTTCGCCTTCTTCGACAGCAATGCCGCCATTCGAACCACGGCGGTCGTAGATTTCAACAAATACAAAAATTTCCGGCGTTTCTTCCGGCGGACGCTCCCGGCAATATCGCGGCAAAATGGTGAGCGAGCCAAACTGGTATTCTTCGCCGATGCGGATTTCAAAATCCTGCGTCCGGGCCGTCACTTTATCGAGTCCCCGCATCACCAGAACATTGCCCGGCATGCTGGACAGTGTGTCCTGCTGCGCAGCGGCGGTCGACACCGGCAAGGCGAGCAATACACAAATCAAAAGATACTTGATCAAACTCATACCATCATGATGCCGCGATGCGGCCGTTTCGTCGAGCCGGATCAACTCTCAGGCGACCAGCTCTGATAATCCGCACTATTGGCCTGGCGCTTGCCACCCCGGGACATCGCGCCCGCGGGCTTGTAGGCGTGGAGGGTGCCGGTCAAATTCGGTTCGTGGCCTTTTTCCCAGGCATGGCTGGCCTCGTCACCGGTCGGCGCATCGGCAAATGTGTGGTGCAGCCATCCGTGCCAGGCCATCGGGACACGGCTGGCATCAGCATATCCGTTATAAATGACATAGCGCCGGATGCGTCCGTCAGAGCCCGTCGCTTTCTTTTCTTCAAAATAGCGATTGCCAAATTCATCTTCACCGACCTGAGTCGCGCCTTTGGCGAAAAGCGTCAGGTAAGTGCCGGGTGTGGCACCGTCCCACCAGGCGAAGAGTTTACCGATCAGGCCGAGCATCGAGCGCGCTCCTTTGAGGGTCAGAGTCGGGCGGAATATGCCTATCCACACCCAATTGGTCCAGCCCGCGATGTGTCCATTGGGCAGTTGCGGCGCGAAGCGTATGCTTTTGACCAGACAAAGTGATTCTCTTTTTGTGAGCGAGGCGACCATGGCCAAGGCAAAGACACCGGTTTATGCAACCTTCGACATTGCTGATCCGGACGGTGGCGATGGACAGACACTACGAGCACCCGAAGATTGGGATGCTTCCGCTGTCGCCGCGCTGGCCGAGCTTTGCTCTCATTTGCGGCCCACGACAACAAAACCGAAGCCGCGCACGAAAGGCGCTGCCATATTTCGTCCCCACATACCGGTCGGCGATGAACGCGCGCCAGAGGGAAATGCGGAAACGATTTTCCGGCGGATCGCCATCCATTTTGCGCGAGCTTCAAAGGACGAATCGCTCTTCGCCACACTGGAAGCTGATCTGATCGCACGGCGCGTCATTCCTTCTGCTGACCTCTGGGCGCATGCCGGCGTGGATATCGTCTATGGCGACGCTGTTATTGGTGCTGCTTCGGACAACGCACCTGCCCCACTCACCGCCGATGCTGCCGAAGCGCGAACCCTGCCGCAGGACATCAGCAACGCAAAACTGAAAGCCGCCGTCGGCGATGTCGGCGCGCGGGTTTTGCGGGATCGATTGATGGCAATTGGCGATGCGGTGGCGCAATGTGCGGGCGAAGTCGAGGCTTGCCTGAGCCCGGCTCAAAATCCGGCACTGAAGCGGGCGTTGCAGGCAGCACGGCGTGACGGTGCGCCGGACGAGGCCATTGAACATGCGCTGGCGCTGGCCGCGCAAGGCGAGTTCGACGAGCCGGATCTGGGCCGCACAGCCGATGCCGAGTTCAACCCGCCCGGCCTGATGATCGGCTTGGCCCTGCTGGACGCGGAAGGGGCGGATGACCGGTGGACGTTTCAGGATGGCGCCGCCACCGGCGCGCGCGCCTGGTGGATGGAATTGGCACAATCAATATGGAGCTTTGGTGCGCCGGAATTGCATTTCTCGGATTCGCGACCTACGCCCGGCCCGGTACTCCACCTCAATCTGTCGACATTTGGCGCAGATGTCGCCGCCATCCAGCGAACCGTTGCCGTCTGGGCAGACGCCTTGCGTGCAAGCGTTCGCAAGTCCGACACCGCCGGAACAATATCCCTCACCGGGTTTGCGGCCGTATTCGCCTGCCTTGGCCTGTCCTATGACAGCGATGAGGCACGTCAACTTGCCGCCGATATTGCGGATGCTGCCATGTCTGCGGCAGGCGACCGTGTGACCATTGCCGCCATGGAACCGAGCGGTGAGCTGGCGCGCCTGATGGAGGCCGATTCGCGCGGATTTTCACCAATGCAGGATGTGTTGGTCCAGACCGCCAATGGTCGGCAATTGCGATCCAGCGTTATTGCCGGACTGAAAACGCTCGGTCTTGGCATGACTGACAAAGGTGCGATGACCGCCTTTGCGCGTCCGGCTGCTGATTCGGTGATTGCATTGGCTTCAACTCTGGAAACCCGTCTCAACGGTCCGGCGCCGGCGACGATCACCCTGCCCCAGGATGCGGGGCCGGATGTTACGGCGCGCCTGATGCGACTGGCAGGCAAAGCCGGACTGTCGACACTGACCATTAACCGGCAGGGAAGCGGCCTGACGGCACTGCTGGATGATATCGACGAGGCATTGGAACCCGGTGACGAACGTATCGTTGAAAAAATCATCGAGAAGATCGTGGAAAAGCCGGTCGATCGCAGAAAAATGCCGGATCGACGCAAGGGCTATATCCAGAAAGCCACTGTAGGCGGGCATAAAGTCTATTTGCACACTGGCGAATTTGACAGCGGCGAACTGGGTGAGATTTTTATCGACATGCACAAGGAAGGTGCCGCCTTCCGGTCATTGATGAATAATTTCGCCATCGCAATTTCCATCGCGCTGCAATATGGCGTGCCGCTGGAAGAGTTTGTCGACGCTTTCGTCTTTACCCGGTTTGAACCGGCGGGTGATGTGGAAGGCAATGACTCCATCCGGCACGCCACGTCGATCCTCGACTACCTTTTCCGGGAACTGGCGGTGTCCTATCTGGGACGGGACGATCTGGCAGAAGTAACGCCGGATATGACTGGCGGCATCGGCCGCGGCGTCGCCAATGAGAAAACCCTGCAAGAGGACGCACTTCGGTACATTTCCAAAGGCTTTTCGCGCGGCCAGCTTGCGGACAATGTCGTCATGCTGACCGCCGACATGCACAAGGCGAAAGCCGACGAGCGTAGCGCCCAGATTGCAGCGGAAGTTGAGCCGGCTGCGCCGGACACTTATGATGGCGACCCCTGCCCCGAATGCGGTCATTTTACCGTCGCGCAATTAAGCGATGGCTCGCTTGATTGTCAGGCCTGCGCGTGGAGCAAGGTCAGCGGTAGCGGCAGCTAGTTTTCGGCTGGAATTTTCGGAAAACCCAAATCGCCGGCCGGCGGCCAGGCGACGCCGGACTCCGCAATTCTCATGGCAAAATTGGGCGTACTCTCAAGCTCAAATGGCGCTCCGCATCGACATGTCGCAATGGCATCCAGCAAGGTCAGAACCGGATAAGGACGCGCATCGATTATCGCCGCGATTTCGTTTGCGCGGTCGGTTTCGCCCATCAGGGCGGCGATCACCAGATCAAACCAACCATTCTCCTCGGACAGAAAAGGCGCGAGATGAGCGCGCACTTCATCAGGCGTACCAAACCGGGCGACAAATCTGATATCTTCCCATTCCCAGTCGGGTTGGAGCATGGTTTCAGCCTCCTCGCGAAGACCCGCGCCCAACAACGCCTCGAATCCCACGGTCTCGGCTTCATACAGAAAATTCAATTCATTCAATGTGGCGGCGACGTTCTGCGCCTCGTCGTACTCGCCCCGCGCCAGATAGGTGTCGGCCAATAATAGCAGCATGACCTCGTTCAGAGGGTCACATTCGACCTGCTGCCGGGCATAAGCGAGGCGGCGATCCATGTCATCATACAAGAGCGAAAAGACTTGTAGCCAGTTGTCATTGGCGCACTCGTCAGCTGCGAGGGCCTCATTGAGAACCGCCCGGGCATTGCGCCAATCCTCGGAGAACAAGATCAGATTGGCGTCAATGATATCCCGGCGCGAATCGCTATTGGCGGTCTCGTAAGCCTGATTCAGAAACTCGGTCTGTTGGGCGGCGGCCCGCTCGATTGCTTCCATATCGACCGGCGTCACTACGCTCAACTCCGCGATCTGGTGGCCATACCAGTCGCTGCGCAACAACCAGGCTTCAGAGAAATCCGGTGCCAGTTCCAGAGCGGTCGCGAAAATGGCATCGGCCCGCTCCAGAAGGTCATCTTCATCCTCCTCATGGGCCCGGTCCCACAAGGCCTTGGCTTCCTGAAAAGCGATGTAGGCATCAAAGTTGCGGGTGCCGGTATACGCCATACGCTGGCGGCTTTCTTCGTTCAAAACCACTTTCAGCACCGCGGCGACATTCTCGGCGATGTCTTCCTGGATCTGGAACACATCTTCGAGTGCTCGATCATAGGTTTGTGACCAGAGATGACGATCGTCCGACGCTCTTATCAACTGAGCCGTAATGCGGACCTGATCTCCGGAACGCCTCACCGAGCCCTCCAGAATATGCGCGACGCCGAGGCTCCCCGCAATTTCCGGAACTGACGGCAGGTCGTCACCGCGAAACTGAAATGCGGACGTTCGCGATGTCACCTGAAGTTCGGGAACAGCGGCGAGAGAATTCAGAATTTCCTCGGTCAATCCGTCAGCAAAATATCGATCACTGTCCTCAGACGTCATTGCCAGAAACGGCAAGACCGCAACA
>BQJI01000101.1 GCA_021604625.1 Hyphobacterium sp.
CGCACAGTAGGGGCACGAGCGATGAACCTTTCAACGCTTACCGCTGAATACACGCTCTTCGCACCCGAACTGGTGCTGGCGCTCGGCGCCATGGCGCTTTTGATGCTCGGCGTGTTCATGAAAGAGCAGGAGAAGGCCGCATCGCTGGTGGCATCGCTGGCCGCAGGCTTGCTGGTCATTGCCGGCATGGTTGCCGCATTCATCGTGCCGACCGATGGTGGTCAGGCTTTTTCGGGTGCGTTCATATTTGATCCGCTCGCACTGTTCTCGAAAGTTACGATCTTCGCGGCAGCTGCAGTCGCCATCCTGTTTGCGGTGCCGTATCTCAAGGCCGAGCGTTTATCGCGGTTTGAATATTTCATCCTGATCACACTGGCCGCCCTTGGCATGTCGATGATGGTCTCGGCGAACGACCTGATTTCCATGTATATGGGCGTCGAATTGCAATCGCTGGCGCTGTACGTGCTGGCAGCCTTCAACCGTGACAGTCTGCGCGCCTCGGAAGCCGGTCTGAAATATTTCGTGCTTGGCGCCTTGTCATCCGGTTTGCTCCTCTACGGCGCATCGCTGGTTTATGGCTTCACTGGCGCAACCGGCTTCGACCAGATCGCCATAGCTGCGTCGTCGGGCGATGTGTCTGTCGGCTTGTTGTTCGGCCTCGTTTTCATCATTTGTGGATTGGCCTTCAAGGTATCGGCTGCGCCTTTCCATATGTGGACGCCGGATGTTTACGAAGGCTCGCCAACGCCGGTCACCGCTTTCTTCGCGACGGCGCCCAAATTTGCGGCCATCGTATTGCTGGCGCGTATTCTCTACGAGCCATTCGGCGGCATGGTCGACCAATGGCAGCAAGTGATGACCGCCATTGCGATATTGTCGATGGCGGTAGGCGCATTCGGTGCGTTGACCCAGTCCAATATCAAGCGCTTGATGGCGTATTCGTCGATTGGCAATATGGGGTATGCGATTGTGGCCATAACGGCCGCGACGGAGACCGGATTATGGGCGCTTCTTGCCTTCATGATCCTCTACATGGTCGGCGTTGTGGCGGCCTTTGGCGTCATTCTGTCCATGCGCACCAATGAAGGCATGGTCGAACAGATCGACGATCTTGCTGGCTTGGCACAATCGCGCCCGGGACTGGCCTGGACCATGACCGGCGCCATGTTCTCGATTGGCGGCCTGCCATTCCTGGTCGGCTTCTTCGGCAAGTTATTCATCCTCTTTGCCGCGCTTGAGGCGGGGCTTGTCTTCCTGCCTGTCGCCCTTGTCCTGTTCTCGGTCGTTTCAGCCGCTTATTATCTGCGCATCGTCCGGGTGATCTGGTTCTCGGATCCGGTTGTCAGCTTTGTCAGTCCGCCCGCCATGACCGGCTCGATCACCAACATTGCCGGGATCGCCACACTCGCTTTGCTCTTCATTGTTCCGGGATTGTACCTGCTGGCTCAGATGGCAGGTTTCGGAGCCGGCTAGATGCCCGCCAACGGGGTCCGGATCGAATGGCTGGACGAAATTGATTCCACAAATGACGAGGCACGCCGCCGCTTCAGTGCCGGTGAAGTCGGGCCAATGTGGATCGGCGCGTGTGTGCAGACGGCTGGCCGCGGTCGCCGCGGTCGAAACTGGGTCTCTCTGGCCGGCAATCTCTATTGTTCCGGTTTGTATTCGCTGAAATGTTCGCCCGCCGAGGCCGCGCAGTTATCATTTGCCGCTGCATTGGCCGCGTTGGATGTCTGCCAGTCCCTATTGCAAGATCATCGCGTCACGGTGAAATGGCCCAATGATGTGCTTGTAGAGGGGCAGAAAATATGCGGTGTTCTGCTGGAGTCTGCCGATGCACCGGGCAGGGTGATCCAGCTCGTGATCGGCATCGGGCTCAATATTGCTGCCGCACCGGAAATTCCTGACCGCCCGGCCACCAGCCTGTCAGCGCTAGGCGGTCAGATAGATACGGAAACCGCGCTCGAACACCTTGTGGACCGTTTTGAATTCTGGCGCGGCGTCTGGGCGCGTGAAGGATTTTCGCCCATTCGCGATGCCTGGCTGGCGCGGGCGCACGGTGTCGGCCAGCGC
Source organism: Hyphobacterium sp. (assembly GCA_021604625.1). Taxonomy (GTDB): domain Bacteria; phylum Pseudomonadota; class Alphaproteobacteria; order Caulobacterales; family Maricaulaceae; genus Hyphobacterium. The sequence goes on from BQJI01000101.1 coordinate 2,074, forward strand.
TGTGTCGCACGGCTGAATGATACAACGCTCGACGGCATTTTTACCGACCTTGCCCCGGACGGGTCATTGGTCCTCGAAATGATGGGCGGCGAAACCCGGCTTATTTCAGCAGGCGACGTATTTTTTCCCGGAGCTTTGGGGTAGACCGCCTGTCATGTTTCTTGCGATTGATTGCGGCAATACAAATACACTTTTCGCGGTCCATGACGGCGAAGACTGGCGGGCGCAATGGCGCACGGCAACCCATTCCACGCGCACTGCAGACGAGCATGCGGTCTGGCTGAGCCAGATCATGGGCATGAATGGTCTGACTTTTGCCGATATCACCACCTGCGTCATTTCAACGGTTGTTCCGCAAGCCCTGTTCAATTTACGAAATCTGTCACGCCGCTATCTGGGCGCCGAACCGCTCATCATTGGCGAACCCGGTGTCGAGCTGGGCGTTCAGGTGCGAATTCCACGTCCCCAGGAAGCCGGGGCCGATCGCCTGGTCAATGCGCTTGGAGCGCGCACCAAATATGACGGCGCATTGCTGCTGATCGATTCCGGCACGGCGACGACCTTCGATGTCGTCTCCAGCGACGGTGCGTTCGAAGGCGGTATCATTGCGCCCGGTGTAAACCTGTCGATGAAAGCATTGCACGAAGCCGCAGCGCGGCTACCGCGCATTGAAATTCGTCAACCTGACCAGATCATCGGCAAGGATACGGTTTCGGCCATGCAATCGGGTGTGTTCTGGGGGTATGTCGAGCTGATTGACGGGCTCGTGCGTCGAACCCGTGAGGAATATCCGGAACATCTGACGGTGGTCGCGACCGGCGGTGTGGCCTCGCTGTTTGAGGGGGCTACCCAATCGATTGATCATTTCGACTCTGACATGACCATTCGCGGCCTGTTGGAAGTCTGGCGTCTCAATAGCGGCGGAGTTCAATAATGGCCGTCGATAAGGGATTGTATTTCCTGCCGCTCGGCGGGTCTGGCGAAATCGGCATGAATTTGAACCTCTACGGTTACGGGCCGGAAGAGAAACGCAAATGGATCATGGTCGATTGCGGCGTCACATTCGGTGATCTGACGACGCCCGGCGTTGACATCATCATGCCCGATCCGGATTTCATCGAGGAACGCGCGCACGATTTGCTGGCGATTGTACTGACCCACGCCCATGAAGATCATATGGGGGCGGTCGCACATCTCTGGGAGCGCTTCCGTTGTCCGATTTACGCGACGCCGTTTACCGCCTGGTTGATGGTGGACCGCTTGAAGGAGAAGGGACTCGAAAACGAAGCCACAATCCACGTGGTTCCAATGGATGGTTTCATTCAGCTCGGTCCTTTTGAGATTTCCTTTGTGACTCTCACCCACTCCATACCGGAACCCAATGGCCTTGCCATCCGCACGCCGGCGGGCCTGATCCTGCACACGGGCGACTGGAAGATTGATCCGGACCCCCAAATCGGGAATGCCACCGATGTCAGTGCGCTCACCGCGCTCGGTGACGAGGGCGTGTTGGCCATGGTCTGTGATTCAACCAATGTTTTCACGGAAGGCGAATCCGGCTCCGAGGCCGGCGTCCGCAACAATCTGATCGAATTGGTCGGGGAGTTGAAAGGCCGTGTGGCGATCGCGTCATTCGCGTCGAATGTGGCGCGCATGGAATCGGCCATTGTTGCGGCCGAAGCCAATGGGCGTCGCGTCTGTCTGGCCGGGCGGTCCATGCATCGAATGGCGGCGGCGGCCAAAGCCGTGGGTATGTTGAAAGCCGCCAAGCCCTTCATTGATGAAGACGACGCGGCGAGTTTTCCTGCCAACAAGATATTGTATCTCTGCACAGGCAGTCAGGGCGAACCGCGCGCAGCATTGTCGCGCGTGGCACGCGGCGATCACCGCTCGATCAATCTGACCAAGGGCGACACCGTTATTTTTTCCTCGCGGGTTATTCCGGGCAATGAAACCGGCATTTTCGAGCTTCAGAACCAGTTGTCGGAACGCGGTGTCGACATCATCACCGAACGAGACCGGCATATTCATGTTTCCGGCCATCCCTGCCGCGATGAATTGCGCCAGATGTATGGATGGGTGAGGCCGCGCATTGCGATTCCTGTTCATGGCGAACGACGCCACCTTGTCGAGCACGCCGCCTTTGCAAAATCGCTGCAGATCCCGCATGCAATTCCGGCGCGCAATGGCGACATGATCCGCATCACCGAGGATGGTGCTAGCGTAGTGGATGAAGTCAAATCCGGCCGCCTTTACATGGATGGAAATTTGCTCAGCGAAGCCGAAAATCCGGCCATTCGCGAGCGCCGGTCCATGGCCTATGCCGGTCATGTTACGGTGGCGATGGTGATTGACGGGCAGGGCAGTCTGATTTCCGGGCCGGATGTGCGCGCACTCGGTGTGCCCGAAACCCGCGAAATGTCAGAAGACAAACTGCTCGATAAAATCGCTGAAACGGCCGAAAGCGCCTTCGATCGGCTGAAACGTCGCGACCGCACCGATGAAGATCAGGTTGAAGAAATGGTGCGCCGTGCCGTTCGCCGTGAACTGAATTACATCTGGGGAAAGAAGCCCCAGGTCGATATCATGGTCCTGACAGCCTGAGGAGCGGAAAAATGAATGTTGGACGCCTCAACCACATCGGCATCGCCACACCGGACATTGCAGCCACCCGAGCCAGCTATGCTGCACTTTATGGATTGCAGAAAGCCACAGAGATCAAGGAATTCCCTAAGCTTGGCGTGAAAGTCTGCTTCGTGAACACCGGCAATACCGAGCTGGAATTGCTCGAACCGCTTGGCCCAGAAAGTCCGGTCAATAAATTCCTTGAGAAAAACCCGAAGGGCGGCCAGCACCATCTCTGCTTCGAGGTCGAGGACATCATCGCGGCCCGTAATGCCATGCAGGCAAAAGGTGCGACCATTCTCGGCACGGGTGAACCCTATATCGGCGCCCATGGCGTGCCTGTCGTTTTCGTGCATCCCAAAGATACACACGGCGTGCTGATCGAATTGATGCAGCAACCATCATGAGCCTGATCAAAATCTCCCAGATTGCCGTCGTCGCGCTGGTCGTGATTGCGTGGTTGACCCAGTTATTCATTCCCGGTGTCGGCATGAATTTTGTTACCGGGCTCGTCGTTTATCTGATCGTCTGGTGGGTGGCGCTGTTCACCGTTCTGCCCATCGGCATTACGGGCCAGGCGGAAAGCGGCGAAGTGGTTGCCGGGACAGAAGCCGGCGCGCCGGTTGCGCCACAGCTAAAACGCAAGGTCTGGATGACGACTGTGTTGGCGGCCGTGATCTGGCTGGCTTTGTTCGTCGTGCTGGAATTCCAGCTCATTTCGCTCGATGACATTCCTTTTCTGATAGATGCGCATGATTGGGACGCCTAACGGCCTTGCCGCGCTCTCAAAGCCCGGTTAAGCGTCGATAGACCTCAAGAGCGACGCGGACCTTATCTCATGCGCCTTTCCCGATATTTTATTCCCGTCCTGAAGGAAACACCTTCAGACGCCCAGATTGTCTCCCATCGCCTGATGCTGCGCGCAGGTCTGATCCGTCAGGAAGCCGCCGGTATTTATGCATGGTTGCCACTTGGCCACCGTGTTTTGCGCAAGATCGAACAGATCGTCCGCGAAGAACAGGATCGGGCAGGGGCGGCGGAAATGCTGATGCCGACTTTGCAGCCTGCTGATTTGTGGCGCGAAAGCGGGCGTTATGACGATTACGGGCAGGAAATGCTGCGCATCGTCGATCGCCACAAGCGCGATCTTCTCTATGGCCCGACCAATGAGGAAATGATCACCGAGATTTTCCGCAGTTATTGCCGGTCCTATAAGGACGTGCCCAAGCTGCTCTATCATATCCAGTGGAAATTCCGGGATGAAATCCGCCCGCGCTTTGGCGTCATGCGAGGCCGCGAATTCCTGATGAAGGATGCTTATTCCTTCGACCTCGACGAAGAAGCCGCCCGCAAATCCTATAATCGGATGTTCGTGGCCTATCTGAACACGTTTGCCCGGCTTGGACTGAAATCCGTACCGATGCGCGCTGATACCGGTCCGATCGGCGGCGATCTGTCCCATGAATTCATCATTCTGGCGGACACTGGCGAGAGCGAGGTCTTTTGCCATGCGGACTTGCTGGAAATGGGTGCGCCGGGCCTGGATGTTAATTTTGACGGTGATCTTCAACCGCTCGTCGATCAGCGCACGGCGCTCTATGCGGCGACCGAGGAAATGCACGATGCTGACCGGTTTGTTGCCGAAGTGCCGGAGCACAAGCGCGTCTCCGCCCGTGGCATCGAAGTCGGCCATATTTTCAATTTCGGCACCAAATATTCCGAGCCCATGAATGCCAGTGTCGCCCATCCGGACGGCAAGGAACGCCCGGTTCACATGGGTAGTTACGGTGTTGGCGTCTCTCGCCTGATGGGCGGAATTATTGAGGCCAGCCATGACGATAACGGTATTATCTGGCCGGAAAGCGTTGCGCCCTATGGTGTCGGTATCATCAATATGCGCCCAGGTGACGCGGCGTGTGATGCGGCATGCGAGACGGCATATCAGGCTTTGTCAAAAGCCGGAAAAGAGCCCTTGCTGGACGACACTGAAGACCGCGCCGGCGCTAAATTTGCGCGTATGGACCTGATTGGCCTGCCTTACCAAATCGTCATTGGCCCGCGTGGCCTGAAAGAGGGCAAGATCGAGCTGAAAGTGAGACGGTCGGGCGAGAAGCACGATTTGTCGCTTGACGATGCCATCGACCGACTTGCGGAAGGAAAATTTGCCAATGGCTGAGGCCAAGCTGGGCGGCGCGCGTCCATTCTCGCCGTTCGAATTCGTCATCGCCATGCGTTATCTGCGCGCTCGCCGCAAGGAAGGCGGGATTGCGTTGATTGCGATTATTTCCTTCCTCGGCATCATGCTGGGCGTGGCGGCCCTCATCATTGTCCTCTCCATCATGAATGGCTTCCGATACGAATTGCTCAGCCAGCTGCTCGGTGCACAAAGCCATGTCTATGTGGATGTTCGCGGACTGACCGAGCCGGAAGTCGAACTGATTGAGCGCGAGGTCTCGAATATTCCCGGCGTGTTGAATGTCGGCCCGCGTTATGAAGGTCAGGCGCTTTTCACTGCCAATGGCCAGACCGTTGGCGCGCAGGTTGTCGGCATTACGCCGCGCGATCTATCCAACATCTCACGCATATCCGCCGTTCCGACCAACGGTGAACGATATGGTCTGATCGACGGCACATTTGAAACATTTGGCGTCGGAAATAATGGCGGTGATGCAATCTTGATCGGTCGTGCGCTGGCCACACGACTGGCGGTCGTGCCCGGCGATCAGATTACCGTTCTGGCCCCGACCGGTTCATCCAGCCCCTTTGGCACCGTGCCACGACGAAAAGCCTATACGGTCGGCGGCATTTTCACCGTCGGCGTGCATCAGTTTGATCAGGTGGTCACCTTCATGCCGCTGGATCAGGCCTTGTTGTTTTTCGCGCAGGACGCACCGTTGACGATCGAGGCGCGCGTTGAGAACCCTGTCGAAATCGATCCGATGATGACGCAAATTCGCGACGCTGTCGGGAGTGGCATCTATATCAGCGACTGGCGGGATCAGAGTCAGGCCTTCTATCAGGCGCTGCAGGTCGAACGATTTGCCATGCGTCTCATTTTGTCAGTCGTCATTCTGATTGCAGCGTTAAACATCATCACCGGCCTCATCATGCTGGTGAAGAATAAGGGCAGGGATATCGCTATCCTCCGGACGATGGGCGCGACTCGCGGCTCGGTGATGCGGATATTCCTGCTGATCGGCTTGATGATCGGCGCGGTAGGGGCGTTGTCGGGTGCGCTTTTCGGTTTTCTGTTCGTGCTCAATATCGAGCACATTCAAAATCTGATTGAAAGCCTGACCAACGTCGATCCCTTCAATCCGGAAGTCTATTTCCTGACGCGTCTGCCCGCGCGCATTGATCCGGGCGAGGTCAGTTTTGCCATTCTGTTCGGGTTACTTTCGGCCTTCCTCGCCGCCCTCCCGCCGGCGTGGCGCGCGGCCCGGCTCGATCCGGTGGAGGCGCTTCGCTATGAGTGATGCTGTTCTCAGCCTGCGCGGTGTTCAGCGGACCTATGTGTCCGGTGGTGAAGAACTGAATGTGCTTCGGGATATCAATCTTGATCTGAAACCCGGCGAAATTGTGGGCCTGATCGGGCCTTCTGGGTCGGGGAAATCGACGCTGCTTCATATCGCCGGACTGCTGGAGCCACCGGATGCCGGAG
>BQJI01000102.1 GCA_021604625.1 Hyphobacterium sp.
GCAGCTTCGCAATGCCTGGCGGCCGCATCGAATTCGCCAGCATAATAGGCGATCCATCCCATGTCGGCCTGAACAAGCGTCGACGCTGGGTCCAGTCGGCGCGCTTCATTCATATGCCAAACCGCGCGTTCCGGTTGCCGCCGCAAGAGCATCAGAACCGCTATGCTGTGATGCGCGAAAGCAAGCTCGGGATTGAGATCGAGCGCCCGTGAAATGTCATCAAATGCCATGATCAGGTCTCGATCGCGCATCATCGCGACATGGCCGCGAACCTCCAGCGCGCCAGCGTGTTGCGGGTTGAGATCAAGCAGCGTTTGTGCCCGTTCGCTGGCTTGATCGTAAGCCTGTAGCAATAGTGAAGCCCTTGCAGCGCCGATGAGCGCGCGCGATGAGTCTGGCGTTTCAGCAAGCTCGGCATCGAAATAGGCCAGGCTTCTGGCGTAGCCATCGGGCTCGGATTGAGACAACAGGTATTCGGCCAACCGCACATTCTCGCTGCCAGAATCCAGCTCCGTTGGTGGTGTTTCCGATGCCACCGCTAGAATGGCAGCCAGGCTTGCCGCTGCCGTCGCCAGACCAGCGAGTGCAAGCGGCCAGCGTTTGCGTAGGTGAATCGTCGCGATAAAGCGATAACCTTCCCGCGGCACGGTTTCGATAAAGTCCGGATTGCTCGCATCATCCCCCAATGCCGAGCGAATCTGGCGGATGGCAACGTGCAAACTGCCAGAATAGGAGACCGTCCGCCCGGCCCACAATTCGGAAACAATGTCGTCATGGGTCACGATGTGGCCGCTGCGACGCGCCAACAATACCAATAGCCGTAAGGGTTGGGACGGCAGGTCGATGCGGATGCCGTTACGATACAAGGCGAGCGGCGATCGAACGAGACGGAAGGCCCCAAATCGGATCGCTGAGTGTGGTTTGAAACGGTCGATTGGCATGCCGCACCCTACGATATTTCCGCATGCCGTGCGCGGGATCGGCAGTCATAAGTGCGTGATTAAGGAGAAATAAGGCCCGAGATGATTGCCTGCACCGCCGCTCAGCCATCATTCTACATGTCCCAAAAACGGAGAATGAATATGCTCAGGACAGGAATTCAAACACTGCTCGGCGTCTTCGCGATTTTTGCTATCGTGGGCGATTCCGCGTGGTCGCAGGACGACATCGCGCAAAGATCGCCTCTGGAAATGCATCTGGCGCATATGCTTGAGGGCTCGGGGCAGTGGCGTACGCCCAATGAGGATATGGACCCAGACGATCCAAATGGATTCGAGAGCTTTGGCGCAGATTTTCGATTGTCGGATGACAGGAGCCACGTCATCGCGGAAATCACCGGAAATACAACTGACGGTCGGCGCGCCGTGTTCTGGACGATCTATTTCTTCTACAACCCCGTCACCGAAGACGTCATTTCCGCGCAAGTGTCGTGGAACGGCACTTATCTTGAAGGTCGGGAATCCGTGGATCCAGACGGCGTCGGCTACGGCGAAATACACCGCTCTGACCAGATCCATTACAATCCGGACGGCACAATGAGTATACAGCGGCACGACATCATGCCTCTGGATGCGAACACTCATACCACGCAAACCTATAGCCGCGGCGATGACGGCAGTTGGCAGCCCGACAATTTTCGAACCTGGACACTGTTGGTCGAGGAGTAACGCGCGCGGCAATTTGTTTACCTTCATTGACTCTTTCTTAACGCGAACGGCGAGAGCGTAATCTCGAAAACGATTGGTTATGCCTTAGCGGAGAAACCGCGTGACGGGTCCAGAAGTTCTAGATATTGCGCGAGATTCCATCTGGTTGATGTTGGCGATGGCCGCCCCTATCATGTTGATCGGCCTCGCCGTCGGCGTCGTGATCGCGCTCTTTCAGGCCCTGACCCAGGTGCAGGAAATGACTTTGGTATTCGTCCCGAAGATCATTGCCATATTCGTTGCGCTGCTGATCTTTCTGCCCATGATGGGCGCGCTGATGTCCGCGTTCATGAACGGCATTTTTGACAGGATCGTCGCGGCATGATTGCCGACCCGTCATTGCTGGTATTTGCAGGGGCATTAATTTTTGCGCGGCTGGGTGCGATTTTGATGCTCTTGCCCGGCTTCGGTGAAGGCAGTATTCCGCCGCGGATCCGGCTGGCTTTTGCGCTGCTGTTTGCCCTGTCACTCGGCCCCATGCTCGCAAGCCAAATGCCGGCCGAGCCCGAGCGTCCCATGCAAATTGCGGGTCTGATTATCAACGAAGTGCTGATCGGATTGATGATTGGCGCCGTCGCCCGCCTTTTTCTGGCGTCAGCAGCAGTTGCGGGCCAGGTCATCGGTCAACAAAGCGGGCTGGCTATGGCGCAGGTCTTTGATCCGTCTCAAGGGCAGCAGGGCGCATTGATGGCGACGTTCCTGAATTTGACGTTCATGCTGCTGCTTTTTGCAACCAACGTTCACCACCTGCTGCTGCAGGCTGCGCAAGGATCATACACGCTGTTTCCGATCGGACAGCCACCGATGATTGAGGATGCGGCGCAATGGGCGCTGAACGCATTTGCTGATGCGTTCATGATCGGCGTCCAGATGGCGTCACCCCTGATCGTCTTCGGTCTGGTTTTCTATTTCGGCCTTGGCATCCTGTCGCGATTGATGCCGCAGGCGCAGATATTCTTTATCGCCATGCCGTCCAACATTATGGCGGGCCTGTTCATCACGGCCATTGCCCTGGGGTCCATGGCGACGCTCTGGCTTGGCCGGATGGAACGTTTCGCGGTGGAGTTCCAGTAAACCATGGCCGACGATCAGGACGAAAGCCAGAAAACCGAAGAGCCGACCCAGCGGCGACTGGACGACGCCCGCAAGAAAGGTGATGTCCCCAAATCCCAGGAAGTGCCGGGTTGGTTCGTCCTCGCTTCGGGTCTCGTCGTCATCGGTTTGATGGCCCCGAGCGCGGCGCGCTCATTGTCGGGTGATCTCAGCCTCTTCCTTGCAAATGCACACACGATCAGCCTTGAGCCCGCTGCGCTACGCGCCGAAAGCATGGCGCTGGGATGGCGGGTGATCTCGGCTGTCGGTCTTGCTTTTGCTGTGATCGGGATTGCCGGCTTGGCCGGGCATCTGATGCAGACCGGCCTCATGTTCACGACCGAAAAAATGCAACCCAAACTGTCCAAACTCGACCCGATTGCGGGATTGAAGCGGATGTTCGGACCGCAAGGGGTCGCCAATTTCCTGAAAGGGGTTGGCAAGATGGCCGTTGTGTCGGCGGCGGTTTTTGTCGTGATCTGGCCGAAACGCGACGAGCTGGCAAACATGCCTCAGGTTGATTTGTCCGTTCTGTTATCGGTCATTCGCGAGAACATCATGCTGGTGCTTGTCGCCGCTCTGATCGCCTACGCCTTCATTGCCGCCGCTGATTTCATATTCCAGCGCCAGAGCTTCATGAAGCGCAACCGGATGTCGCGCCGCGAGATCAAGGATGAGCACAAGCAAAGCGAGGGCGATCCACAGATTCGCGCCAAATTGCGACAGATCAGACAGGAACGTGCGCAAAAACGCATGATGTCGGCAGTTCCGGAAGCTACGGTCATCATAACCAACCCGACCCACTTTGCGGTCGCTTTGAAATACGAGCAGGGCGAAACGCCAGCACCAATCTGTCTGGCGAAAGGTGTGGATCAGGTGGCATTGAATATTCGCGCGCTTGCCGAGGAACACGATGTTCCGATCGTCGAAGATCCGCCGCTGGCGCGGGCTTTGTTCGCGAGCGTCGAGATTGATGAAACAATTCCGGCCGAACACTTCCAGGCCGTCGCCAAAGTGATCGGTTATGTGCTCACACTTTCCGGCAGGCGCGCGCAAAACCGACAACCGGGTTAGACTTCAAACAGCGGATATTGATTCGCAGAAGGATTGGGCCATGGCGAACCTCACCGAACCTGTTGAAACGATGAAATCACCTTATCTGTCGCCCGGGGTCAGACGCAGTTTGCAATGGGTGATCGGGCTGGGCGTATTGAGCATTTCCGCCGTGGCGCTCTTCGCGGCATCGGCCATGGTCTGGCCTGGGTTTATCTTGTTGTGCGGCGTGGCCATCGCTGCTTTCGGCCTGCTCTACGCTCTGGCCGCCGGGGAAGCGGCTGGCCGATCGATGAAAGAAAAGATCGATTGCAATACCGAACCGGGCCCGGCGGGGCTGGCGCTTGAAGCTCTGGAAACGCTTGAAGATCCGATGCTCGTCACCGACCGTCGCGGCGCCGTTCGCTGGGGAAATGCGGCCTATCGGACCCTGGCGGGTCGTTTTGCGTCAACCGGCCAGGCGGCGACCCTGCCAGCGCTGGAGCGGCTTTGGGCGGCAAGCGGTGATGGTGCGATCTATCGGCTGGCGCGAGCGGTTCGAAGCGGTGAGGTGGCGCGCGAGCGGCTGCCGGATTTGCCGGGAGATGACAGCCATGCCCGTGCCTATTGTCTTGAGGCCAGGCCGTCCGGGAAAGATCATATCTGCTGGCGTCTGATGCCGGTGCTGGAAGCGACGAGCGCAGCGGGGTCGATTCCCACCGCCGACTGGACCCACAATTCGCCTGTTGGCTTGTTCGCACTGAATAGTGCTGGAGTGCTGACAGCCGCGAATGCCACGTTCCGGAAATCGCTAGGGCTGGACACGACAGACCCATTGCCGCCACTGGCCGATATTTTCGACACATCGACCATACAAGAGCTCGAAAAATCTCGCGGCGATGACGACGTTTGCCGTTTCGATGCACAACTGTCCGCGCAAGACGGATCAATTAACGATGTTGTGGTGTCGCTGGCCTGGGAAGACGGAAAGAAGCCGGGCGCGAGAGGCGTCGTCTACGGGCTTACGGCTACAGGCCAGCCCGGCGGGGCAGGGGCATCAAAATCGGTCACGACTGACGGCATGCCGGATCGCATTTTTGACGATATGTTTGCCGCAGCGCCTTTCGGTGTTGTTCGTCTTTCGGGAGCTGATCCGACCACGGCAACGATCGAAGATATGAATTCGGCGCTGGTTAAAATGACAGACGGCCAGGCCAAGGTCGGCGCTGCATTTGTGGATCTGTTCGATTGGGATGCAGGTCGCGGCCCGAAAGACGTGTTCGAAAAAGCGTCCAGAAAGGGCGATGCGGCCGAGGCTGTACTGAAGACCGACCCGCCAATGGACATCCATTTGGTATTTGCACCGGCCAAAGGCGGCAAACGCGCTGCCTACATGATCGACGTGACCGCCTGGAAAGAGCTGGAACGCCAGCTATCGCAAGGCAACAAGATGCAGGCCGTGGGTCAGTTGGCGGGCGGCGTTGCACATGACTTCAACAACCTGCTTCAAGCGATCCGTTTGAATGTAGATGAGTTGCTGGGCCGACATCCGGTGGGCGATCCGTCCTATGGTGAATTGCAAGTGATCAACCAGACCGTGGCACGCGCGGCGGGATTGGTGAAAAAATTGCTCGCATTTTCCCGCAAGCAAACCTTCCGCATGGAGGCACTGGATGTGTCGGACGTATTGTCCGACTTCACGGTCCTGCTGCGGCAGATACTGGAGGAGACAGTCCGTCTCGACATTGTTCACGGTCGTGATGTGCCAGCTATTCGCGCTGACAAGGGACAGCTGGAAACCGCCATCATGAATCTGGCGGCCAATGCGCGCGATGCTATGCGTGAAAATGGCGGCGGCACACTCACCATTCGCACCTCTGCGGTAACTCCGGATGTCGTAACGGCCGCCGGCGCGCCCGATGTCGACGACGGCGACTGGGTGCAAATCGAAGTGATCGATGAAGGCACGGGTATGGACGAGCAGATCCGCGCGAAAATATTTGAACCCTTCTTCACCACCAAAGCGGTGGGTCAGGGTACCGGTCTCGGCCTTGCCACCGTCTACGGTATCGTCAAGCAATCCGGCGGGTTTCTGTTTGTCGATTCCGAGATCGGCCAAGGATCAATTTTCCGGATTTTTCTCCCGGCCTTTGTTCCCGTCGAGGGCGAAGAATTGGTGCCTGCAGATCAGCCGAAAGTGGACCCGAAACCCGCAGACCTCGCTGGCAAAGGCCGACTGCTATTGGTCGAAGATGAAGACGCTGTTCGCACCATCGCAGCCAAAACGCTGGCAAAGCGCGGTTATGAGGTTGTCGAGGCTTGCGATGGCGAGGAAGCGTTCGAAATCCTGTCCGAGGACGAAGAAGGTTTTGACCTGCTGGTCTCGGATGTCGTAATGCCGGGACTTGATGGGCCGGGCCTCCTGGAAAAAGCGGCTGACCTGCTCACCAACACCCGGGTGATTTTTATCTCCGGCTATGCTGAAGAGCAATTCTCTGACACGCTTTCACGTGAACGCGATGTCTCTTTCCTGCCAAAGCCATTTACGCTGACCCAGCTTGCAGAACGAGTGAAGTCTGTTCTGGCTGGCGAAACACGTGACGCAGCGTAAAACAAATGTTCCCCTTGCGTTCCGCGAACAAAAGCGGTACATAGACCTTAATTGCTCCCCGCTCGGGGACGTGAAATAAGGGGATAGCATTATGGCTAAGGCAGCGATTCGACTGGTGACTGAAGTGAAAGCTGACGACAAGAAAAAAGCATTGGAAGCTGCGCTCGGTCAGATTGACCGGGCCTTTGGTAAAGGCTCGGTGATGAAGCTGGGCGAGCGCCCGGAAATGGACATCGAATCCGTTCCCACCGGCTCGCTTGGCCTGGATATCGCGCTGGGTATTGGCGGTCTGCCGAAAGGCCGCATTATCGAGATTTACGGACCGGAATCGTCAGGCAAGACGACACTGGCTCTGCATTGCGTCGCTGAAGCGCAGAAACGCGGTGGTGTTGCCGCTTTCGTTGACGCCGAGCACGCACTTGACCCTGTCTATGCCGGAAAGCTGGGCGTCGATGTCGGCGAATTGCTGGTGTCACAGCCCGATTGCGGCGAACAAGCTCTGGAGATCGCGGACACGCTGGTTCGTTCCGGTGCTGTCGATGTACTCGTGATCGATTCAGTTGCCGCGCTCACCCCGCGCGCGGAGCTCGAAGGCGAGATGGGTGACAGCCTCCCCGGTCTCCAGGCCAGATTGATGAGCCAGGCCCTGCGCAAGCTCACCGGGTCGATTTCCAAATCCCATTGCATGGTGATTTTCATCAACCAGATCCGGATGAAGATTGGCGTCATGTTTGGTTCGCCGGAAACCACGACGGGTGGGAATGCACTGAAATTCTATTCGTCTGTGCGACTGGATATCCGACGTATCGGTCAGATCAAGAACCGGGACGAGGTGATCGGGAATCAGACCCGGGTGAAAGTGGTGAAAAACAAGGTCGCGCCACCGTTCCGGGAAGTGGAATTTGATATTCTCTACGGCGAAGGCATATCGCAGATGGGCGAAGTGTTGGACCTCGGCGTCAAAGGCAATATCGTTGAGAAATCCGGTTCCTGGTATTCCTATGAATCCGAACGCATCGGCCAGGGTCGGGAGAATGCACGCAGATTTCTTCTTGAAAACAAGGATATCGCGGCTTCCATTGAAGCCAGAGTGCGTGCAAATGCCGGCCTGATTGCGGACGAAATGCTGGTCGGTCCTGGCGATGAGGACAGCGCAGAAGATGTCGCCGACGCCGGATAGGCGCGCTGTTCAGGCGAAAAAATTACCGCATTGCAGCAACGGGTGCTTGGCGAGGCCGGGCACCCGTTTCTATATGGGGGAAGCAAATAGCCGAACCGGATAATTATTATGACCAGCCTGCGCGATATTCGCCGAGATTTCCTGTCTTTCTTCGAAAGCCAAGGCCATGCAATCGCGCCGTCCAGTTCGCTTGTTCCCAAAGACGATCCGACCCTGTTGTTTACAAATGCCGGAATGGTCCAGTTCAAGAACGTGTTTACAGGGCAAGAGAAGCGAAATCCGCCACGGGCCGTAACAACGCAGAAATGTGTCCGCGCCGGGGGCAAGCACAACGATCTCGACAATGTTGGCTATACGGCTCGCCATCACACATTTTTTGAAATGTTGGGTAATTTTTCCTTTGGCGATTATTTCAAGGAAGAGGCAATTGCCTACGCTTGGAATTTGATTACCCGGGAATTCGATCTCGATGCCAAGAAACTGCTTGTCACGATCTACGCTGAAGATGATGAAGCCGGAGCGCTTTGGAAAAAAATTGCTGGATTGCCGGATGACCGGATCATCCGGATCGCGACATCCGATAACTTCTGGATGATGGGTGATACGGGGCCGTGCGGTCCCTGTTCGGAGATATTCTTCGATCATGGTTCCGCAATTCCCG
>BQJI01000103.1 GCA_021604625.1 Hyphobacterium sp.
TGGGCTTGATCGTCCGGGTTATTCCAGCGACGGGCAATGGGCGCTGGTGCGCTATTCCCAACAACTTATACCGCCCCGCCTCGATGGACCGGATTTGCCGACACTTCGCGCGTCTGGCGGCGAAGGCTATATTCTGATGCGGCGGTCGGATGATGGCTGGGTGGAGCTTGATCGTTACTCGGTCATACGGTTCAACTAACCCCTGACTCGCCAAGCCTATTCACCTCTGCTAAACGCCGCCCGTCATGTTTACCGCCAGCGTTCTCACCCTCTTTCCAGATGCCTTTCCCGGACCGCTCGGCGTGTCCCTGATCGGCACTGCGCAAAAGAAGGGATTATGGGCGCTAGAAACGGTGGACATTCGGAATTTTTCCCGTCATAAGCACGCCTCCGTTGACGACACGCCTGCTGGCGGCGGGGCCGGAATGGTCTTGCGCCCGGATGTGGCGGCGGCGGCAATAGATGCGGTGGACGCCTCTCATGCAGAGGAACGGCCGCGGATTTATCTGACGCCACGGGGCCGTCCGTTAAGCCAATCCCGCGTAAGGGAGCTGGCCGCGGGTCCCGGCGTTGTGGTGTTTTGCGGGCGTTTTGAAGGCCTTGACGAAAGGGTCATCAAGACGCGGCAGCTGGAGGAGATCAGCGTCGGTGACGCGGTTCTCGCTGGCGGTGAAGCGGCCGCGCTCTGCCTTATCGAGGCGTGCGTGCGTCTGATTCCCGGAGTGTTGGGGGATCCGGCCTCGGCTGTGGAAGAAAGTTTCGAGGGCGATCTCCTCGAATATCCTCTTTATACGCGTCCGCGCGTCTGGGAGGATGAGGAGATCCCTGAAGTGCTGTTATCTGGTGATCATGGCCGTGTGGCCCTCTGGCGCGAGGAAATGGCGAAAAAGGCGACGAAGGAACGCCGTCCGGATTTGTGGGAACGCTATATCCGCCGGCAAGGAGACAACCGATGAACCTCATCGAGAAAATTGAAAAAGACGAATCTGTCCGTGTAATCGGCGAAAAATCCCACCCGGATTTCGATCAGGGCGATTCACTGAAAGTGCATGTCCGTATCAAAGAGGGCGAGCGCGAGCGGATCCAGATTTTTGAAGGCGTGTGCCTGGGTCGTTCCGGTGCCGGCCTGCAGGAGAGCTTCACGGTTCGCAAGATCTCCTTCGGTGAAGGTGTCGAGCGGGTCTTCCCGGTCTATTCGCCGAATGTCGAGAAAATCGAGATTGTTCGCCGAGGCACGGTTCGGCGCGCCAAGCTGTATTATCTGCGCAATCGTCGCGGCAAGTCGGCCCGGATTGCTGAACGCACGACCGGCCGGAATATGGAAAACGGTCGCGAGAAAAAGTCGTAAGCGACTTTTTTCGTCTACAGAATTGAAAGAGCCCGTCAGCCATGGCGGGCTTTTTTCTATTGCCCTTGAGCCCTCCTTCGAGGCTCCCCCGGACTGGCGCCGGTGTCGCACCTCAGGATGAGGTGGGAGGGTGTCAGATAGAACAGACCTCATGCTGAGGTGCTTTCCGCAAGGAAAGCCTCGAAGCACGCAAGATGATTCCGCCGGTTGGCGAGCGGCGGGCAAAGCGGCACAGTGCGCGCCATGACACCCTCGCTTCTCATCCTCACCGGTGCGGGAATTTCCGCAGAATCCGGGCTCGGCACATTCCGCGATACGGATGGAATCTGGTCAAAGTTTGACTGGCAAAAACTGGCCTCGCCCGATGGGTTTGCTGACGATCCGGTGGCGGTGCATGCCTTCTACAATGCGCGCCGGGCGGGATTGCTGGCGGCCCGTCCCAATGCTGCCCACGATGCTCTGGCGACACTTGAAGCCGCCTGGGTGCGCTCGGGCGGGGGTTTTCTGCTGGTTACGCAAAATATTGATGATCTACACGACCGGGCCGGGTCTGAACGCCTGATCCACATGCACGGCGAATTATTGCGTGCACGATGCGGGGCGTGTGGTGATCTGAGGGATTGCCGGGCGGATTTATCCATTGCGATGGTCTGCTCCGCCTGTGGCCGCGAAGGCGGTTTGCGGCCCCATGTCGTCTGGTTCGGCGAGATGCCGCTGGGCATGGAAGAGATCTACGACCGCCTGTCCTCGGTGACGCATTTTGCCGCCATCGGAACCTCCGGCTCGGTCTGGCCCGCAGCCGGGTTTGCCGAAGAGGCAGGACGCGCCGGAGCGGTAACGTATGAATTGTCGATGGAGGCGGGCGAAAGCGGTCATAATTTCCAGCACGTCCTCTATGGCCCGGCCACACAATCGGTTCCGAACTGGTGTGAGACTGTGATCTCGGAGGCGTTTGCCGCATGAGCGCGCTTCTGCAACAGGCGCAAGCGGCGCTGAATGCCGGGAATGCGGCGGCGGCGCTGCAGGCGACGCAAGCGGCGGTGAAGGCCAATCCGAATGACGCCAATGCGCATTATCTTCAAGCCTGCGCCCTGCGCATGGCAGGAAGGGCGGGAGATGCCTTGCGTATTCTCGATTTTCTCAACCAGCGTCTGCCCAACCAGCCCGATCTGATCAATATGGCGGGCTTGTGCCGCCGGGATATGGGCGATGTATCGGGTGCGCGTCGTGATTTTGAACAGGTCGTGGTTCTGGTCCCCGGTCACATACCGGCGCTGGGCAATCTGGCAGGATTATTGTCGGACGCCGACCCCGAAGCGGCGCTGAATATCTATGAAAAACTGGGCGGTTTGCAGTCGCAGAATGCCGAACCCTTCGCGCTGGCAGCGTCGCTGGCGCTGAGCCTGCGGGAGCTGGACAGGGCCGAGGCTTTTGCCGCCAAAGCGGAGGTCATTGCACCAGGTGCGGTACTGACACGGTCGGTTCGGGCAGGGATTGATCTGGCACGCGACGATGCGGCCGCCGCGCGTCAGCGACTGGACGGGCATCTGGCCGGGCGCAAGGCTCCGCCGGCGCAGCTTTCCGTGGCCTGGGGGCGTCTGGGCGAAGCCTGTCACCGGCTGGATGATTATCCGGCGGCGTTCGAGGCGTGGTCCAATGCCAACCGGATACAGAGACAGGACTGGGATGTGCGGTTTGCCAATTATGACGGGCCGCGATCACTGGCCTCGGCCACACGTCTGGCGGACTGGTTCGAGGTGAATGATCCCGCACCGGTGAAGGCGGGTGAGCTGGTCGGACCGGCCCCGGTTTTTCAGGTCGGGTTTCCGCGTTCCGGCACGACATTGCTGGAACAGATGTTGGGCGCGCACCCCGGGATTGAAACGCTGGAAGAACAGGACGCGATCGGGCCGATCATTCAGGCGATTGGCGATACGCCGGAAACGCTGGCGCGGCTGGACAAGCTGACAATTGACGAGATCAATGCCATTCGTGCCGCTTATTGGGCGCAAGCGCGACCAGCAGGTCCGCCGACAAATGACCGGGTTTTCGTCGACAAATATCCGATGAATCTGGTCTGGCTGGGGCCGCTGATGCGGATTTTCCCGGATGCGAAAATCATCTTCTGCCTGCGTGAT
This sequence comes from Hyphobacterium sp., assembly GCA_021604625.1. GTDB lineage: Bacteria > Pseudomonadota > Alphaproteobacteria > Caulobacterales > Maricaulaceae > Hyphobacterium. Next base: position 3,487 of record BQJI01000103.1, read on the forward strand.
CCGCGCGATTGTGTGTTTTCTGCCTTCCAGCAACGCTTTGCGGTCAATCCGGAAATGTACCGGACGCTGGAGATCGGTGAATGCGCACAGCTTTATGACACGGCCATGCGGGCCGGGCAGGCCGCTATGGCGTCGGATCATGGCGTGCCGGTCCATACTGTGCGCTATGAAGAAGTGGTCGCTGATTATCGCGGTGTGATGACGCCAGTGTTTGAATTTCTGGGTCTGGACTGGGATGATGCGGTCGAAACCTATCGCGAAAAAGCCGAAACCAAACGGATCAAGACGCCGTCCGCGCCGCAAGTGGTGAAACCGCTCTATGCCTCCTCCATCGGCAAGTGGCGGGCTTATGAGTTTGCGCTGAAACCGGCGCTTGAGACACTGGCACCCTGGGTCGAACGCTACGGATACGACACCGAATGAGCGCCGGGTTACAGCAGGGATTTGCGGCCTTGCAGGCCGGAAATGCACAAACCGCGCTGGAGATTGCTCGCGCCGGTGGAGCAGACCCGAATGCGCACTATCTTGAAGGTCTGGCCCTGCGGGCGCTGGGTGAAGCGGCCTCAGCGCTGGCGATTTTCGAACGCCTGGCGGCGGCGCATCCCGGCATGGCGGATTTTGCCAATCTGGCGGGGCTGTGTCTGGCAGATCTCGGCCGCGTCGATGATGCCGTTCGCGCGTTCGAGCAGGCGCTGACGATCAATCCGAAATTTGTGCATGGCGCGTTCAATCTGGGCCGAGCGCTCGCCGAGGCCGGACGACTGGAGGCGGCCATTCTCGCCTATCGCCGGGCGCTGGAGATGGATGCCTCACATCTGCCCAGCCGCCGAAACCTCGCCTGGTGCCTGATGAGCCACCATGATCTGGCGCTTGCGGAAATCGAGGCGGATGCCGCGCTGGAAGCGGCGCCCGGTGATCCCCTGTCGCTGGCGGTGAAAGCCTCGGCTCTGATCGCCCGCAAGGCCTATGGTGAGGCGGCGTCGCTTGTCGGTGCGCGATTGACCGCGGATGCTCCGCCCGCCAATGCGGCGCTGGCGCTCGGCAAACAGGGAGAGGCGCTGGAAAAAGCCGGCGATTATGGTGCCGCGTTCGACGCCTGGGCCGATGCCAACCACCGGCTGAAATCCCGGTTTTCAGCGGAGTTCGAAGCCCAGACCGGCGGCTTCTCCTTGAGCCATGTTCAGATTTTGCGCCACTGGCCGGGCAAGAGTGTTGATGACGGCACGCCTCTCGACGGGCCGGCGCCGGTTTTTCTCGTTGGTTTTCCGCGGTCGGGGACGACATTGATTGAAAACGTGCTGGCGGCGCATCCCGACATCGAGACAAGCGATGAACACCCCTTGTCGTCTCCCCTGATCGAGGCGGCGGGCAATACGCCGGACGCCTGGCGCGTCTTTCTAAAGTCATTGCCGGAGCGGCGAAACGATTTGCGCCGGGCCTATTGGGCCGGATGGACGACGGGCGCGCCGCCACCGGGGCAGGTCTTCATCGACAAGCTACCGCTCAATCTGGCCTTTGTTGGCGTGTTGTCGGCCGTCTTTCCCGATGCGCGCTTCATTCTGGCACTCCGCGATCCGCGCGATTGTGTGCTGTCAGCGTTCAAACAGCGTTTCGGCATGAATGCTGCCATGTATCGTATGCTGAGCCTCGACGATGCGGCGCAGTATTATGATGCGGTGATGCAGGCCGGCGAAGCAGCTCTGGCCAATGTTGATGCGGGGCGGCAAACGCAAATCCGCTATGAAGACAGTCTTGCCGATCTGGACGGCGAGGTGCGGCGATTGATCGATTTTCTCCGGCTGGAGTGGACGGATGCGGTGATGAGTTATCGTGAACAGGCGAAGGCGCGCTTCATCTCGACGCCATCCGCACCGCAAGTGGTTCAGCCGCTTTATACCAGCTCGGCCGGGCGCTGGCGGGATTATGATTTCGCTATGGCCGATATTCGCCCGTTACTGGATCCGTGGGCCAAAAAATGGGGATATGAGGTCTAGCCGGCTGTGGCCTCGATCTCGTGCATATCTTCGTCCGACAGGCCGAAATGATGGCCGATTTCATGCACCAGGACATGGGCGATGAGGAATTTCAGGCTGACATCGCCGCGCGCCGCCCATTCGCGCAATATCGGCTTGCGATAGAGCCAGACCTGATCGGGAAAGACTTGCGGGTCGGCAAAGGATTTCCGGGTCAGATCCACACCGTGATAGAGGCCGGACAATTGATACGGGTTGGTTATGCCGAAATGATCGAGCGTTTCACGTGGCGCGAAATCGGCAATGCGGATCGAGACATTGCCACACATCTTCCGAAACCCGTCGGGTAATTCGTTGAACGCCGCTTCGGCGAGACTGGCGAACTGGTCGATATCGGGGAGAGATTGCATCCTTTCCATATAGGATGGATTCGCCACTACGCCATTGCGAACATACCGGGAACATGATAATTATCCCACATTCATTAAACGGGGCGGGTGTATTGAAGAAAGAGCAGGACAGGCTGAGCGCCCTTGTGGAATTGCGGGGCGAAGGAGATGGACCGGTCAGCCTGATCGAGGATGACCGCACCGGTGACCAGATTCTGATCTATGAAGATCAGGCCGGCCCGATTGCCGAGTTTCGGTATTCAAACAAAACCTTGTGGATGACACAGGCGCAAATCGCCGAGCTTTTTGGGCGAGATGTTGGTTCCATTTCTCGTCATATCAATAACATACTGGAAGATAGAGAGCTGGACGAACATACTTCTTTGCAAAAAATGCAAACAAGTGTTGGAAGACCTGCGATTCTCTACAGCCTCGATATGATTATCTCGGTCGGTTATCGCGTTTCCTCCAGACAGGCCACGCAATTCCGGCGCTGGGCGACCGACAAGCTGGTGCAGTTTGCGACCAAGGGATTTGTCATCGATCAAGTCAGATTGCGTGATGAAGCCGACCACGACCGGATCAATGAACTTCGCGACATCATCCGTGATATTCGGGCCTCGGAAGCCAATGTCTATCGCGAGGTTCGAAAAATCTGTTCGCTGTGCGCCGACTATGATGGCCGATCCGAAACCGCACGCACGTTCTTTTCGTCAATTCAGAACAAATTGCTGTGGGCTGTGACCAGCCTGACCGCGCCGGAAATCATTCTGTCGCGCGCTGATGCCGGGATCGAAAATATGGGCCTGACCCATTGGCCCAAAACCGATATCCGGAAGCAGGATGTCAAAATCGCTCACAATTTTCTGGGCGAAGCGGAAATCCGCGAGAAAAACCGGCTGACTGTCATGCTGCTGGACTATTTTGAAGACAGGCTGGATCAAGGCAAGTTGACAATGATGGCAGACGCCGCCTCCAGACTCGTTGAGTTTCTCAAGTTCAATGAACGCCCGATCCTTGAGCATAAGGGCAAGGTGAGGCGTTCGGACGCAGACCGTCATGCGGACATGCAATACCGCTTGTATTCCGAAAAAAGACGAGTGCTCAGGCAGGAAAACGCGGATGAATGATCCGATAGCCTCTGCAGCCAATCCGGCGATTGACGATGCGCGCCTGTTGGCGCGCGGTGCGGCGCGCCTGCTCTATGATCTGGGCTATACGGCCATTCCCGAATTTTCGTTCAGGACCGGGCGCCGCGCCGATCTGTTTGCGCTGGGTCCCAAAGGCGAAATGACGGTGGTCGAGATCAAGTCCGGCATTGCCGATTTTCGCGCCGATACGAAATGGATGGAGTATTGGGGCTGGTGTGACCGGCTCTATTTTGCGGTGTCGGAACGGTTTCCGCAGGATGTGTTGCCGGATCAGGCCGGATTGATCATTGCGGATGGTTTCGGAGGCGCCATTGTCCGCGAAAGTCCCCATGACCCGATAAATGCCGCGCGGCGCAAATCGGTGATGCTGCGTTTTGCACGCTGCGCGGCCGAGCGGCTCGGGCGGATGGACGTCTAGCGCGGCGCGCGCTTGGCAAGAATGCGCTGCAGCGTCCGGCGATGCATGTTGAGGCGTCGCGCGGTTTCTGACACATTGTGATCGCATAATTCAAAGACGCGCTGGATATGTTCCCAGCGAATCCGGTCGGCCGACATCGGATTATCCGGCGGGGCCGGCTTGTCGCCGGGGGATAATAGCGCCTTGACCACATCATCGGCATCGGCCGGCTTGGCGAGGTAGTCGATGGCGCCCGATTTCACGGCCGCTACCGCGGTGGCGATATTTCCATATCCCGTCAGCATGACGGCGCGGCAATCCTCGCGCGAGGCATGCAGGGCGCGCACCACATCCAGCCCGTCGCCGTCTTCCAGGCGCAAATCGACAACGGCGAAGGCAGGCGGGTTGCCGCGCGCGATTTCCAGTGCCTCGGACACTGTGGCGACGGCTGATACGATAAACCCGCGGCTGGTCATGGCCCGTCCGAGGCGCGTCCGGAATGGCGCGTCGTCATCGACGATAAGCAGGGTCTTGTCCTCGGGAAGGTCCAGCGGGATGTCTGTCATGTCCGTCACTCTTGATCGTTTAATGTTATCTAACCCGCTTCGGCCACGGCTTCCACCCGGTTGCGCGGCCATGTGATGCAGACCAATGCACCGCCAAGTTCGCCGCCATTGGCAAATTCAGCGCGGCCACCCAGGCGTTCAATCATGGTGATGGCTATGAAGGTGCCGAGGCCCATACCGCCGCCTATTTCGCCGGAGCGTTTGGAGATATAGGGTTCGCCAATGCGGCCGAGCACGTCGGTAGAAAACCCTTTTCCATCGTCATTGATTGTGATGCGGACCGTGTCGGCATCCCATTCGCCCTCGACGATAACG
>BQJI01000104.1 GCA_021604625.1 Hyphobacterium sp.
GGCATGCCCGATGATTCAATCGCGCCCGCGCCGGTCACTGCCGTAATCAGGCCCAGATTGGACCAGCCGAACATCGCTACGAAATGCGCCGCTGCATAAGCCAGCACCAGATAATAGGCCATGTCGCCCATTGCCTTGGCCATCATATCGACCAGATCGCGGTGATTCTTGATGGTCCCGGCACAAATGCCATAGGCGGTACCCGCCGCGAGGAAGAGTATGAAGAAACCTGCGACCAGCGACCTGAAGAAAGGCGACAGAGCCGCCACAGTATCCGGTGCGCTTTCATCGTAAAGCGCCGTGCCTGGCCCGATCGTCAGGAATATCCAGACGATGACAACGCCCAGCGTCGCAATACCGGCCCACATCAGGCCCTTGCTCTGGCCCGCTGTCAGCGGTGCATTCGGATCGCTGTCTTCACCATCCGTGGCGCCGCCAGGTGCGGCACCGCCGGTCCATTTGCCCAGTCGCGGCTCGATGATCTTGTCGGTGACAAACCAGATGATCGGCAGATAGAGCACCAGCAAACCAATGATGAAATAGGTATTGCCCGCAATGTTTACTTCATAGCCGGGATTGATGAGATCCACGCCCGCCTGTGTGATCCCGAACAGCAAGGCGTCCAGCTGTCCCGGCGCAATATTGGCCGAGAACCCGCCGGATACGCCTGCAAAAGCAGCGGCAATACCGGCAATCGGGTGACGCCCGGCAGCCGCGAACAACACGCCCGCCAGAGGGATCAACACGACATATCCGGCATCGGCGGCGTGATTGCCGATCATCGCGATGATCGCCACCACCGGCGTCAGAAGAAAGGTTGGCGCTTTGCGGACACCGGCCCGCATGGCTGTGCCGAACAAACCGGCCCGCTCGGCCACGCCGGCACCCAGCATCACCACCAGCACGTAACCCAATGGGTGGAAGTGAGTGAAGGTTGTCGGCATCTGGGTCAGCAATTGCTGCAGATTCGCCGGGCTGAGAAGACTGGCCACCGAAATGACGCCATCCTCGCCGATTCCAAAACGCGCTCTCCCGGATTCACCCAGGCCAGTAAGGATTTCCGGGCTCAGTGAGACCGCCACGCCGAGCATCGACAGCACGACGCTGATCACCACCAGCGCGGCGATCAGATAGAAAAAGATGAAAACCGGGTCCGGAAGTGCGTTTCCGGTACGTTCAATCCAGCCCAGAAACCCTTTTTGTGCATCCGGCTGTGCAGGTGTGGAATCAGTCGCCATTTGTCTCCCCAAATTTGACTTTGGATCAGCGTTAACAGGACAGGTCGAAAAGGCAATGTATCAACGCCAAAGGCTTGCACACGCAAATAACCATGCTAGGGAAGCGGAAATTCAATCTACCGACACAGCGGAGCGCATTGTGGAACAATTGCTGGCAGATAATCAGGCCCTGATCGACCAAGCGACCGAGATCGTCATGAATGGCGGCGTCAACGTCCTGTTGGCTTTGGCCATCTTGATCATTGGCTACATGGTCGCGGGCGCGATGAAACGTGCCGTTGTCCGCATGTCCTCAAACAATCCGCGCATCGACCGCACGCTCGCGACCTTCTTTGCCTCAATCGTTCGATACGCCATTCTTGCGGTTGTCTTTATCGCTGTTCTGAACCGTTTTGGCGTCGAAACCACCTCACTGGTCGCGGCCATTGGTGCCGCAGCCTTTGCTGTCGGGCTGGCGCTACAGGGCACGCTGAGCAACGTCGCGGCTGGCGTCATGCTGGTCTTCTTCCGTCCCTATTCGCTGGGTGATTTTGTTGAGGTTGGCGGCGTGTCCGGAACGGTGACCGACGTCAATCTTTTCACGACCGAGCTTAGCACCCCGGATAACAAGACCATCATCGTGCCGAACGGGCAGGCATGGGGCAATGTCATCACCAATTTTTCGACCAAGCCGACGCGCCGCGTCGATATCACCTACGGCATTTCCTATAATGACGATATCAACAAGGCGATGGACGTCATCCGTGCGCACTACGACGCCGATGAACGCGTGCTCAAGGATCCGGAGTTTTTTCAGGGTGTTATTAAGCACAATTCGTCTTCGATCGACATCGTAACGCGGGCCTGGGTCAATACGCCCGACTACTGGGCAGTTTATTTCGACGCCATGAAGGGGATCAAGGAAGCCTTTGATGCCAATGACATCGAAATTCCATACCCGCATCAGGTCGAAATCCAGAAACAGGGCTAGAGCCTCAATCGCGCCCTAATTGGGCGTAAGGATAATGCGATGAACGAGACCCGAACCCCACCGCCCGACTCGCCTGAAAAAGCAGAGCCAAAGACGCGGATTCAACGTCTGTTATCGGTAACGCCCGGCGATATTGTCCGGATCGGACTGATCTCGGTCATCGTCGGTCTCGTATTGGCCGCCTTCCGCGTCGACCCGCGCAATTTGTGGGTCGATTTCTTTGGCACGATCGGGGCAGCATGGCAGGAATTTCTCCATGTTTCTGTAGATTTGGTGCGTTGGTCGATTGATTACCTTTTCCTCGGCGCCATCCTCGTCGTGCCGATCTGGATCGTTATCCACATTGTCCGCTCGTTAGGAAAACGTTCACCCTAAACACCGAAATCGCGTGAAAATTCCGAAGCTTCGCCTTAAGGATAACGGAGCTTTGGGGGTTTGAATGGGCGCAGCCGCAGCCATCGAGACTTTTGCACACTGGTCGTCAGCCGGCGATACGTGGCGTGATCGGCCGGTGCTCGTGCTGGAACATGCGTCGCTGATGCGGCGTTTGCTGGTCGCATCGCTCAAGAATGCAGGCGCGAAAACGATCATCACCGCTGGCAGCGAAACCGAAGCCAAATCCATCATTCAGTCCGACCTGCCGGGCATGATCATCACCGATTGGCGCGCTGAAGTCGCCGATCATCGCAAGGCGCTGTCTCTGGTAAAGTCCGTTCGCACCAGCGAGGATTTGTCGTTTCGGGATATCCCGATTGTGCTGACCAGCCAGCATGCCTCTCGCACCATCGTAGAACGCGCCCGCGATTTGGGCGCCAGCGAATTTCTGAAAAAACCACTTTCGACCAGCGACTTTCTGAAACGTGTCGAGCATGCTGCCGTGCCGCGTCGTTTCGTCAAACAGACCCGCTATTCCGGTCCGGATCGTCGTCGGCGTTCGCGCGACGGTCAAAAGACCGCGTTCAAGCGCGGCAAGGATGTCGAGAACGGTCTGGTAGATTCACTCACCGCTGCACGCAATGCCTGTCTCGCCCTGGCCTATGAGGTTGCGCGGGATGGTTGCCAGCATGCGCGCCGCGTATCGGTCTCGCTGAAACGTTATCTTGATGCGGTCCAGGATTTCGGCCCGTCCGAGAACGAAATCGTTGAAATGCACCGCGCCGCTCTGGTTCAGCTTGAAGCCACCCATTTCGACGATGCACCGATCCGCGTCAGCGTGGTCCAGGGGCTGGAAGATGTTGTGCGCAAGCGCCTGTCACGGCTCTAGCCTCACTATCCGATACGCCCTATCTGTGGAGCGCAATCAAAGGACGCTCCATGTCGGAATCGCTTCAGGAATTATTGAACCGGCTGGCCCCGCTCATTGTTGACGGGTCACCGCATGCCCAAGCCCTCGGCCTAGCGCTCGACGGCCTTGGTCCGGCACGCGCGACAATGCGCGCTCCCTATCGCGAAGACCTCATCGGTGATCCCGAGACCAAAGTCATGCATGGCGGCGTAGTGACCGCCCTGCTCGACCATGCCTGCGGGGTGGCCGCGTTTTCCGGTCTCGGTGCCAAGGAAACGCCCGCCACGCTGGATTTGCGCATTGACTACATGCGCCCCGCCGAACCGGGCAAGGACATCATCGCCGAAGCCGAATGTATTCGCGCCCACGGTCTGATCGCCTTTGTCCGGGCCACCGCGCATGACGGTGATGAAAGCGATCCGGTCGCGACAGCCTCGGCCGCCTTCATGGTGACACGGCCCTCGCAGCAAGCTGCCGAGCGCGTAAAGCGAGCGATCGAGACGGGAGAACTGTCATGAGCGAGGCCCTGATCGAAACCCTGCTCAAAGCGCCCTACGTCGCAAAGTTCGGGATTTATTTCGAGCGCAAAGGCGATGAGCTGACAGGCGTTTTACCCTATGGCGAACATCTGGTCGGCAATCCGCTGGTCCCGGCGCTGCATGGCGGCGCGGTCGGCGCTTTCATGGAGGTCGTGGCGTCCGGTGCCCTGCTCGCCTCCCAGCGTCTGGTGCGCCTGCCAAAGCCGATTGATGTGGCTGTGGATTATCTTCGACCGGCGCGGCCGATTGATGTCTATGCCCGCGCGGTTATCGGACGGTCCGGTGCGCGCGTTGCCAATGTCCGGGTCGAAGCCTGGCAGGGACGCCGCGAAGCCCCCGTTGCCACCCTGCACGGTCATTTCCTGATCAAGCAGCAACCCGTTGATGCCTGACGGTATGAACGGCGCGGTCTGGATACTGTCCTTTGCGACCGTTTTACAGGCCATATTGTTTGCGGCGCTGCTGGTCCATCCGCGCAATTTCGAGGATTATTCCAAACGGATATTGATCGTTTTACTGGCGGTGTTTGCCATCGAAAAAGGTGATCAGATTTTCCTGACGAGCGGCGCGGTGCTGGACCATCCGGGCTTCGCCATGATCGGAAACCTGTTCGGCGCGCTCATTGCCCCGCTCACTTATTTCCATATCCGGGCACGCACCGATACGGAATTCCGAATTGGTTGGCCGAATGGCTGGGCGTTTATTCCCTTCGCTATTCTGATTATCTATGCCATCGCCACCTATCACCGGCTGGGCGAAACCGAACAGCTTGAGCTTCTGACATCGGGCCAAATTCTGAATTCCATCAATACGATGGTGATCCCGCTTCTCGGCGATGCGATCAGTTTCGGTTTTCTGGTTGCAGCCATTTTCACCTTGCGCCAGCACGATATGAAAGTGCGAAACTGGTTTGCCTCCATTGATAATCGCACCTTGTCGGGGTTGCGAACCATCCTGATGCTGTTGGCAGGGATGATACTCATTCATTTCATCTGGACGCTGACCGGCGCGGGCAGTGTCGCCGTCCTGCTTAATTTCAGTCATTTCCTGATGATCAATGCGCTGGCCATCGGCGCGCTGACGGCGGTGCGAGACACAGCCGATGCGGTTGCGGCTTCCGGCTCACGTGAACGACGCGAAGCCACACCTGAGCAAATCACAATTCTGGAATGCGCTCGCACGGCGCTACGGGATCAGTCCCTGTTTCAGGATGCCGATTTGACGATTGCCCGCCTCGCGCGACGATTGTCGGTCCCGCAACGCCAGCTCTCTGAAGCCATTAATCTTGCCGGCAAAATGAATTTCCACGGCTTCGTCAATGAGGTCCGGATCGAGGCTGCCGGACGAAAGCTGAAAGATCACCCAGGTCAGACGATTTTGGAAATCGCCTATGAATGTGGCTTCAATTCGAAGTCCACTTTCAATGACGCGTTTCGCAAACTGACCGGCCAGACGCCATCGGAATATCGTGGCGCTAGCTGAATATGTACGTCCGGAATCGCGCATCCGGACGCCAAGGTCATAAGACGCGCCCAAAAAGGCTCCATCAATTCTGGAGCCAATCATGACTGATCCCAAATCCCTCAAGCCGATGGGGCTCAAAACCTCCTCGCTTCTCTTTTTTATCCCCGCCTTCCTGACCATCCTCCTTTTTGTTCCAGGCAGGGACGCCATGATCGCAATGGGATACGAGCCGCGCACCGCCTTTTTGATTGTTGGCGCTGTCGCCTTCGGCATGCTGTTTTTCATCACAGCGGGCCTCTACATTTCGGAAGGCAATCGCTGGACGTGGTCGGCATTCAAACACCGCCTGCGGCTGACGCCACTGACAACAAAGCAATGGGTCGTCACCGCCCTGCTCACCGTTTTTCTGCTTGTCGCCTATCTAGGCCTGATGGCCCTCGGAACCCGCGAATGGATCGCGCAATTCATACCGGTTCCCGTCTGGTATTCCGGCGAAGGCGAAACCAGTTCACCCATGCTCGGAGCCTACTGGATCATCTGGGCGCGCCTTGGCCTCTGGGTGCTCAATATCCTCGGCGAGGAATTATTGTGGCGCGGCATGATTCTGCCCCGTCAGGAAAAGGCGCATGGCCGATGGGCGTGGGTCATCCATGGCACGCAATGGATGCTCTACCATGCCTGGAAACCGTGGGAGCTGATCATGCTTTATCCCGGAACACTCGCTGTCGCGCTGGTCTGCCAGTGGACGAAAAGCACCACGCCGGGGATCGTTTCGCACGCGATCTTCAATTTTGTCCCGATTGTCATCGTCTCGCTCATCGTTTTCGGCGTGGTCAGGTGATCTGCCCTTCGAGGCTCGCCATTGGCGGGCCTCGCACTGCGCCATCGCGCCGCAGGACACCGCGTCGCATGGAAAAAGGCGCGACCCCGCGCTAGATCAGGTCTTATGAAAACCGATCGCGTCATCGCCTATTATGACGGGCTCTGCCCTTTGTGCGTTCACGAGATGAAAGCCTATGAACGTCGCGGGCAAGGCCGTGTCATTCTGCATGACGTCAATGGCGATATTCCCGATGATGTCGACCGGCAGGCGGCGCTGGATGCGCTGTGGTGCCGGACCAGCGATGGCCAGCTGATCACCGGATGGGACGCCTTCATAGCCATCTGGGAGCGCAGCCCCGGATTTGAATGGATCGCCACCCTCACCCGTCCGGCGATCATCCGGAAACCACTGGATGCGATCTACCGCTTCCTCGCGCCCTATCGCCCCCGCCGCAAATGCGCCGATGGCGCGTGCCAGCTCTAGGGCTGACACGCATTATTCAACCTTCGTCTATGATCCGCGCAGCATGGAGCCCAGCGGTCCTAGAGCCGAGCTTTCGCCTTGCCCGGAACCCGTCACCGGCACATTCGCCAGAATTCGACCCGCCAGTCGCGAGAATGGCATCGACTGAATCCAGACCCGCCCCGGCCCTTTCAGCTTGGCGAAGAACACACCTTCACCGCCGAAAATCATCGACTTGATATTGCCCGCCTTGACGATTTCCATCTCGACCTCTTGCGTATAGGCGACCACGCAGCCGGTATCGACATGCAGCTCTTCGCCCGGCGCGAGCGTCTTCTCGGTGAGCGTGCCGCCGGCATGCACAAAGCACCAGCCATCGCCCTCAAGGCTCTGCATGATGAAGCCTTCACCACCAAACAGGCCGGTCATGATCCGCTTTTGCAGGGCAATCCCGACAGAAACGCCCTTGGCCGCCGCGAGGAAGGAATCCTTCTGGCAGATCAGCTTGCCGCCAACCTCCGGCAGGTGAACGGGAATGATCGTGCCTGGAAACGGTGCGGCGAACGCGACCCGCGCCTTGTCTTGCCCATTGTGCGTGAACACCGTCATGAACAGGCTTTCGCCGGTCAGCAGGCGTTTTCCGGCCCCGGCCAGCGCGCCCATAAAGCCCTGGTTTTTCTTTGAGCCATCGCCGAAGACGGCCTCCATCTCGATGGTCGGTGATTTGAACATCATCGCCCCGGCTTCGGAGACAACACTCTCGCCCGGATCCAGCTCGATCTCGACAAACTGGATATCCTCGCCTTTTATTTCGTAATCGACTTCGTGTGCTTCGCTCATATTTTCGGTCCCTTTGAATGATGCTGCACCCTAGCCGCATCATCCTGAAAGGAAAGGTTTTTAAGTGATGGTTTCAGTCGAAATCATTCTCCAGAACGATGCGATAGCGCGCCTCGCCCGCTTTCAGCATGACGATAGCGTCATTCACCTCCGACATTTTCATATGCTGGGTCTGCGGCGCGATATCGTGGCGCGCGCAAAAATCCAGCATCGTCGCCACGGTCGCTGGCGCACCAACCGACGTGCCGGAAACGCTGCGCTGATTATTCATCAACATGCCAGCGGCCACCGGCATCGGCTCCATTACCGCACCGACCATGTGCAAGCGGCCGCGCGGCGCGAGTGCGCTGATATAGCTCGACCATTTCAGCGGCACATTCACGGTCGACAAGACCAGATCGAAACGGCCTTTTTCGGCTTTCAGCGCATCCTTGTCGCGGCTGTTGACGATGCGGTGCGCGCCAAAGCCGCGCGCTTCCTCGGCCTTTGACTCCGTCGACGTAAACGCCGTCACTTCACAGCCCCAGGCTTTCAGGAATTTCACCGCCAGATGGCCCAGCCCGCCAATCCCGATCACGCCGACACGGTCGGTCGGTTTGATGCCGAACTGGACAATCGGATTGAAGACGGTGATCCCGCCGCAAA
>BQJI01000105.1 GCA_021604625.1 Hyphobacterium sp.
CAGCTCGCCGTCCGGCCCGATGGCCTCGATCACATCGTGGGCCGTATTCATGAACATGACCTCATCGCCCAGACCCTGTTCGCCGACCATGACGACGGTCTTGCCGTGCAGTTCAGCGGGGTCGGTACCATCCCAGATCGGCAGGCTGATTTCAAACAGGGTGGCGTCCTTGTAGTGTGGGTCGAGCCGCACTTCGTAATCCGCCCAGCCACGCTCCAGATCGCCGTCTGCCAGATAGGAGAGCGAGCGCCCGTGGCGCATGATCGCCTTGTCTTTTTCACTCTCGGTGACGGCCAGCGCGTGATCAAACGCTTCTATAGCCGCCCTGGTGTTGCCCAGCAATTCATAGGCATAGGCCAGATTATTCCAGGCCCGCGCAAATTGCGGGTTCAGGCGCAGGCTTTCCTGATAGAAGGTCGCTGCTTGTACCGGATCGCCGGATTCGATCAGCACAGTGCCAAGCGCATTCCATAAATCAAAGTGCTCCGGATTGACGTAGATCACCGTCCGCAGGATTTCCAGCGCGTCGTCAAACTTGCCCTGATCGCGCATAATGCCAGCCAGATTGATCGTGCCGTCCGGATTGCCGGGCATCATTTTCAGATAGATACGCAGGAATTTTTCCGCGACGGGCAGCATGTCCAGCTTCCACGCCGCCATCGCCAGGGACTGGTAGATATCCGGAGAATTCGGGTCACGTTGCAAGGCGCGCTCGTAAAAGTCGAGCGCAACGGAAAGTCGTCCCAATTCTTCCAGTGCGACGCCCATCACATGATTGGCAATGGCACTTTCCGGATCCATGTCGAGCGCTTTCATGGCCAGCGCTGCGGCTTTTGTGCCATGTCCCGAATGCGCAAGTTTGACGGCACGGCGCAGCATTTCCGCCATCTTGCGCAGCTTCTTTCGGTCGGCCGGGCTGGCTTCGGCAATGGCGCGCTTGAAATCCGGCCCGCTTTCAACCTTGGCCGCATCACCAAGATCTCGTTTGGCGAATTCTTCCGGCTGCGCCAGCAGGTCATCAAGCTTCAAGTTGGACATGGTTTGCTCCGCATAGACATATAGCGGTCCAGCAAGGCCTGCTTCGCTTGATGCAGGGTTAACGGGGACGGCAAACATTCTGCGTTCGCCTATGCGGTGTTTTCGGGGCCCACTGCACCGGGATTCAAGCTCGAAACGCTTTTTTCACTTAACCACGTTTAGCTGACCTCAACCGGCCATTGGGCCCGGACCTCAGGGGGAGGCATATGCCGCTCAAATTGTCACTCAAGCCCGGCGAGAAATTCGTGCTCAATGGTGCGGTCATGCAGAATGGTGATCGCCGCGCGACGCTGGTTTTGCAGAACAAGGCCTCGGTGCTGCGGGAAAAGGACATCATGCATGAGCAGGATGTGACGACGCCGGCGCGCCGGGTCTATTTCCCCATAATGGTCATGTATCTGTCGGCCAAGCCGGACGATAAAGTCTATGACGAATTTGTCCTGCGCATGACCGAATTCATGAATGCGATTTCGTCCTCGGACGTTCTGCAGCAATGCGTCTCCGTATCGCGCGATGTCATGGCCGGCGAATATTACAAGGCACTGATCCGGTGCCGCAAACTGATCGATTATGAAGACGAGAGGCTGAAGAGTGTCTCTTAACGCTTATCAGAACGCTGCGACGCGGGCCGAAGACCCACGCTCGACCGAATACCGCCTGTTCGCGCAAGTGACCCGGGCGCTGATCAATGCCGGTGAAGCGGACATGCTCGACATGAAAACCCGCTCCGAGGCCCTCGACTGGAATCGCCGGGTTTGGAGTGCCTTTGCCATCGATTGCGCGGAATCTGACAACAAGCTGCCCGAAGGCCTTCGTGCCGCGATCATCTCGCTCTCGATCTTCGTCTCCAAACATTCTTCCGCCGTGATGCGGGAAGGGGCCGATATCGACATCCTGATCGAGATCAACAAAACCATCATGCAGGGGCTCCAGCCCCAGACCCAGGCCGCACCGGAACCGGTGGCGGGGTAGGGCGGCGGGCTTTTTTGCTACTTTTGCAATCCCGGGTCAGGACGAGTGTTCCAGTGCAAAGGTATTGCGCAGGTTATACTTCACTCGGCTACGACATCGAATCGAACCGGTTCTGAATATCCGCGATAAAGAAATCCCGCGCGCACTTCTCTTAAACAAATTCTGGCGGAGGCGAGCCCGGATTCCGGAAAGACGAACTCATATGGGACTTCCGCAAGGAGGTAATTATGCTGATTTTCAGTATATATAGGTGAATACAATATCCGCATTGAATGGGGCACATTACAATGCCATATCTCCATTGCACGAATATCCTGCAAATCAATCTCTGATGAATTGTTGTTGGCAACATAATCTACGCGAAATGCAATATAGCGATCTGTGAAATCTTCGTCACCAACAATCCTGGAAGGAACGAATTGAGCGTCAGATTCCACACTCCAACTATGCGCTGAAATTTGCGGGAATGAAGAGCAACTTGCTAGTGTTATCAATAAGACCGTCAATATTGAGAAAATTGTCAGAATTCGATCTGTACGCATGTTCGTAACCCCGGTATTGGTCAAAAAGAATTCGTTTGTAGTAACTTTGCTCTCGACATGATTTTCCGCCAATCTCAAGCCGCACCGGAAACGGTGGCGGGGTAGGGATCAGGCCGCCTTGGTGATCCGCTTGATCTTGCCGGTTCTGGACGTCGTCTTCGCCATCGCCAGGTCATGCGAGGCCTGCATTCGCAGGAGGGTTCCGGCAGATATATCGAAGGCCTTTTCGAACCGCAGTGCCATATCCGGCGACAGGGCGGCCTTGCCATTCAGAACATTGCTCATGGCTACACGGCTGACCTGAAGATGCGCCGCTGCTGTGCTGACATTCAGCCCGTAAGGCTCAATGATGTTTCGACGTAACCACGGCCCGGGGTGGACGGCCAGTTTGTCGTGAAGCTTGATCGCCATCAGTGATAATCCTCCAGATCAAGGTCGGCCAGCGCCTGATCATTGATCTTTGTAAATGTCAGACGCCAATTCTTCGTGACCGTCATGGCAAACACGCCTTTTCGATCGCCCTTGAGGGCATGGAAGCCGAAATTCGGCGGCGCGCCCAATTCCTCGAAACTGCCGGCCGCGTCGATATAGGCAATCATGTCGGCCAGGCGGTCCGGCTCGATCAACCCTTTGGTATTGCCATCTTCCACCAGCCGCCGTAGCGCCTTGTGCCGGATGCTTCGGATTTCCATGAATGTGTATAGCTATGCTTTACAGTCATTGTCAAGTGAGGCTTTACAATTTGTCGATTTTGGCGCGGCTAGGATCGCTTGCCAGCTGCTAGGCCATTTCCACCTACTCGGCAGTCTTTGCCCGCACAATCCGGCCCGGCAGAGCGTCGTTGTTTTGCAAGTGCGCGGTTATCTCAATATAATCAATAACTAAACCTAACTTCCTACTCTTCGTTTATGGCGTGTTTCTTGCGCCTTCGCTCGCAGGACAAAACGTCCTGGAGACGCCGCAAAATGCGGGGTCATTTCACTTCCAGAACGGAGGAACCCCATAATGACTCTATCAGTCAACACCAACGCAGGTGCGATGATCGCCCTGCAGAATCTGAACAAGACCAATATGCAGCTTGAGCAATCCCAGTCTCGCATCAATACCGGCCTTGAAGTGGCCGGTGCGAAGGATAATGGCGGAATTTATGCCATTGCCCAACGGATGCGGTCGCAGGTGAGCGGCTATGGGGCCGTCACCGACTCGCTGAACCGGGCGATATCCTCCGTGGATGTAGCGCTCGCGGCAGGCGAGGCGATCTCTGATCTCATCATCGAGATGAAAGAGAAGGCGCTGGCAGGGGCTGACACATCTCTGGATACGGCTTCGCGGACCGCCCTGAATGAAGATTTCACGGCGCTGCGGGACCAGATCAAGACGATTGTCGCCAATGCCGAATTCAACGGGACCAACTTGCTCAACAATTCGACAGCGCAAATGACCGCTCTGGCGAATGCAGACGGGTCCAACACGATCACGGTGCAAGACGAGAACCTTGTTCTGGGAGCCACGGGTGCGCTGGTTACAATTGCGTCCAATGCGTCGTATTCCACCGCGACGCAGGCCGACAATATTGCCAGCCAGCTCGGAACCTCGCTCGACAACGTCAATGCAGCCCTGGCACGGCTCGGCACGCAATCGAAGGCCATTGGCATTCACGCCACCTTCGTGACCAAGCTGAGCGATGCCCTGGAAACCGGGATCGGGAATCTTGTGGATGCCGATCTGGCAAAGGAAAGCGCCCGTCTTCAGTCGTTGCAAGTCAAGCAACAACTGGGGATCCAGGCGCTGGGCATTGCCAATCAGCGACCGCAGGCGATTCTCTCCTTCTTCCAGTAAGAAGACCGGGGCCGCTCTCCACCACGGGGCGGCCCCATTTTTTTTAATTATTTGAATCGGTTGGGCGCCCGGAATCTTTGACCGCCCGGCAAAATCTACCCACCGAAACGCCCATTGCCCGGCATCTCTTGCCCACTCGAAAATCGATTCGTTTTCAATGCAAGAAAAATATTCACAATAAATACAACAGCTAACAACCCGTCTTAATTTCTGCGAAACATTTGTGGTCCCGCACTTGCTGATACGTGAGCGGGACAGAAGTCCCCTCTGGCAAAACGCCGGTGAAAGACCAGAAGGGAAAGGGCCAAGAAATGGCTACTATCAACACCAATGCCGGTGCGATGATCGCACTGCAGAACCTCAACAAGACCAATATGGAGCTTGAGCAGGTTCAAACCCGGATCAATACCGGGCTTTCAGTATCCTCCGCCAAAGACAATGGTGGCATTTATGCCATCGCCCAGTCGATGCGCGCTGACGTGGCGGGTTATCGGGCTGTGGGCAATTCCATCGATCTCGCACAATCCACTGTCGACGTTGCTCTGGCAGCCGGTGAGGCGATTTCCGATATCCTGATCGAGATGAAGGAAAAGGCCCTCGCGGGTGCGGATTCTTCTCTGGATGCCGCGTCCCGTACGGCTTTGAACGAAGACTTCAAGGCTCTGCGCGACCAGATTGGCACCATCGTCTCCAACGCCGAATTCAACGGCACCAACATGATTTCCAACGGTGCGGGCAATATAACTGCGCTCGCAAATGCCGACGGGTCCAACACGATTACGGTCCAGGCCGAGGATCTGTCTCTGACAGGCTCGCGACTGACCATCTCCGCCACATCATCGTTTTCGACGGGTACGCAAGCTGACGTTATCGCCAGCCAGATCGGCACGTCGCTGGACAATCTCAATGCGTCGCTGGCGCGTCTGGGAACCGGTTCCAAATCTCTGGAAATCCACAACACTTTTATCGGCAAGCTGTCGGATGCGCTCGAAAAGGGCATTGGCAATCTCGTCGACGCAGATCTTGCCAAGGAAAGTGCCCGTCTCCAATCGCTGCAGGTCAAGCAGCAATTGGGAATACAGGCGCTCTCGATTGCCAATTCGGCACCGAGCTCGATCCTTGGATACTTCCGCTAATTCAGCGGGATAGCAGAATTCGGTGAGGGGCAGAAGCGCCTCGCCGGGTAAACCAGCTGGCAAAATGCCGGTGTAAAACCAGAATGGAAAGGGCCAAGAAATGGCTACTATCAATACAAATGCGGGCGCGATGATCGCCCTGCAGAACCTCAACAAGACCAATATGGAGCTTGAGCAGGTTCAAACCCGGATCAATACCGGGCTGGCAGTTTCGTCTGCCAAAGACAATGGCGGCATTTACGCCATTGCTCAATCAATGCGCGCGGATGTTGCCGGTTATTCGGCAGTCAGCAACTCGATCGACCTGGCAGTGTCTACTGTGGACGTTGCTCTGGCCGGTGGTGAAGCGATTTCCGATATCCTTATCGAGATGAAGGAAAAGGCCCTTGCCGGTGCGGATTCTTCGCTGGATACGGCCTCGCGTACGGCCCTGAATGAAGACTTCAAAGCGCTTCGTGACCAGATCGGCACGATTGTTTCGAACGCCGAATTCAACGGTACAAACCTGATCGACAACTCGGTGGCAAGCATCACTGCGTTGGCCAATGCGGACGGTTCCAATTCCATCACTGTGCTGGATGAAAACCTGTCGCTCGGCGGTTCGATCGTAACGGTGGCCGCCACGGCGTCTTTCGCAACCTCGGCAGCTGCGAGCACACAAGCCACCGCTATTGCAGCGTCTCTGGACAATCTGAGTGCGTCTTTGGCGCGTCTCGGTACCGGTTCCAAGTCGCTGGAAATTCACAAAACATTCGTTGGCAAATTGTCGGACGCGCTGGAGCGTGGCATCGGCAATCTCGTCGACGCAGATCTTGCCAAGGAAAGTGCCCGTCTCCAGTCGCTGCAGGTCAAGCAGCAGCTGGGTATCCAGGCGCTCTCGATCGCCAACTCGGCACCGAGCTCGATCCTTGGCTACTTCCGGTAATTAGCCGGAAGGGTGGGAATTCGGTGAGCGGGTAAACCGCAAAACCGGATAAATGGCCGGCAAAACGCCGGTAACATAAACCAGAATGGGAAAGGCCAAGAAATGGCTACTATCAACACAAATGCAGGCGCAATGATCGCTCTGCAAAACCTGAACAAGACCAATATGGAATTGGAACAGGTCCAGACCCGGATCAACACTGGCCTCGCGGTCGGATCGGCCAAGGACAATGGCGGTATTTTTGCTATTGCCCAGTCGATGCGCACTGACGTGGCGGGTTATTCGGCGGTCAGCAACTCGATCGACCTGGCAGTGTCCACTGTGGACGTGGCGCTTGCCGGTGGTGAGGCTCTGTCCGACATGCTTGTTGAAATGAAGGAAAAGGCCCTTGCGGGTGCGGATTCTTCCCTGGATACGGCATCGCGGACGGCGTTGAACGCTGACTTCACGGCTATGCGGGATCAACTCAAGACGATCATCGCCAACGCCGAATTTAACGGCACCAACCTGATCGATGGTTCGACCACCGGCATTTCGGCTCTGGCCAATGCAGACGGTTCGAACAACATCACGGTTGCAGACGAAGATCTGTCGCTGTCCGGTTCGATCATCACGATCGCAACCAACGCAGCCTTCACGACTGCAACCCAGGCTGACAACATCGCCAGCCAGATTGGTACGTCTCTGGATAACCTCAGCGCGTCACTGGCGCGTCTGGGTACGGGCTCCAAGTCGCTCGAAATCCACAAGACGTTTGTTGGCAAACTGTCGGATGCCCTGGAACGGGGTATCGGCAACCTTGTCGACGCAGACCTTGCCAAGGAAAGTGCACGTCTTCAGTCGCTGCAGGTCAAGCAGCAGCTGGGGATCCAGGCACTCTCGATCGCAAATTCTGCGCCGAGTTCGATCCTCGGATACTTCCGTTAATCGAGGGATTCGGGTGGCCGGAATTGAAGGGGTTCCGTTCCGGTCACCCACCCCCCGTTTAGGGAAGCTATCCATTCCATCAGGAGGTATTGACGGAGAAACCGTCGATAACCCGAAATGAATGAGTTGATAAAAAACGTATCGTCAGCCACGCCGGCCGCATTCTCCGGTCTGCCATTGGCCCAAAAGCCCGTCCGCGAGACATCGTCAAGCGGAGACCGCGAAGCTGAAAGTCGCCAGACGCCCGAAACGCCGTCACGCGAAGAACTTGAAGCATCGATTGATCGCATGGCCGAGACAGCCTTTTCCGGCTCGCACCTTGCCATCGAGAAAAACGATGCAGCCGGTGTCTTCGTTTACCGGATGATCGACAGCCGGAATGGCAGCGTTGTTCGCCAGTGGCCGACAGAAGATTTCCTGTCCCTGCGCGAGTATTTACGCTCCAAGCAGGGCGGATTGGTCGACGAGCGTATCTAGGTCGTACGCCCGGCAAAAGGCGGACTACTAGGCCTATAACAGCCCGGCAAAATTGGCCGCGTCGCTGAACGGGCGAGTTGCGCCCTGAATTACTCCTTGAAATAATTATATAAAATCCAGGCATGCTTCGGCATGCGGTTTGCGACCTTTGTTTACGAACACCGGGTGAATTGTCTCCCGGCCCGTCCGAAGGACAACTCAGGGGAACCGCATGACCCTTTCTATTCATACCAATGCCGCGGCCATGGTCGCGCTGCAAAATCTCAACAAGACCAATGATCAACTCGCTGATGTTCAGACAAAACTGAATACCGGCCTGCGCGTTGGCGGCGCGAAAGACAACGCGGCCGTCTATGCCGTCGCGCAGGGC
>BQJI01000106.1 GCA_021604625.1 Hyphobacterium sp.
GGTCAGGCCGGCGCGGTACGCCACGGCATTTCCAAGGCTTTGAACCTGTTCGAGCCTGCACTGCGTGCACCGTTGAAAGCCGCTGGCTTCCTGACGCGCGATAGCCGTGTTGTTGAACGCAAGAAATATGGCCGCAAGAAAGCGCGCCGGAGCTTCCAGTTCTCCAAGCGCTAATTTTTGCGTATTTATGGCTTACAGCGGGCGGTCAATCGGGCCGCCCGTTTTTATTCGCGCATAGTGGTTTGTGATCTCGTCATAAACTAATCTGACTCGCCCACTGGTTTTCAACTCGCTATGACTGACAAGCCAGGTCGGGACCTCTACGGAAAACTGATCTGTCAGAATGGGAATCATATCCGGATAGCCATCTGCCAGTGACCGGGTCAATACCGTGATGCCGATCCCGGTACGCGCCATTTCCAGAATGACTTCGCCGCTGACGCTTCGATAACGGATGTCTTCGGGTCGCAAGCGGAGCCCACGTTCGGAGAGGCCAGCAACAACAATGTCGGGCTGGTCAAACCCAATAAAGCTGTGACCGGCGAGATCATCAAGGCTTTCAAGTTGCCCGTTCTCGGCAAGCCAGCTTTTGTGGGCATAAATGAATGCATGATCTTCGCCGATCCTCTTGGCGATCAAATCCGGATGGGTGGGTTGAGCATGGCGAATGGCAATGTCTGCTTCGCGCTTGTTGAGATCACTGAGTTCGCGGGACGCAATGATTTCGATCTCGATCAAGGGTGCCTTTCTGGATATCTCGCGCACGATTGCTGGCAATACCCGTGCTGCCGTGAAGCTGGTTGCAGAGATGGTTACAAGGCCCTCAACGCCCAGTGATTGTCCGGATGCGACAAGTGAGACGCGCGCCGCCGCGTCTGCCATTTGTCTGACATGATCAACCAATTCTCGCCCTGCGGCGGTCAGACGCATGGATCGTTTGCCTCGTTGGAACAGGACGATGCTTAGTTGTTCTTCGAGCGCGGTGATTTGGCGGCTCAACGTGGGTTGGGTGGAGTTGATGGCGCGTGCAGCAGCAGAGAACGAGCCTTCGTCCACCGTTGCGAGAAAAGCTCGTACATGATTCCAGTCGAAGGATATGGCCTGCCAGTTCATACAAATCTGTATATCATTCAGGCATTAATGCGCAATTTATATCTTAAATGTGTATGAGTATATTTCACTCCGAAATTGGAGTTCGTGGCCGTTCGCCGCGTCGATCAAAAGGATAAGACCATGCAGGGTGATTCCAAATTCTGGGACCGGATAGCCGAAAAGTATGCGCAACGACCCGTTGCGGACGAGGCCGCCTACCAGAAAAAGTTGGTGAAAACCCAGGAATATCTGACGGATGAAAGTGACGTTCTGGAGTTTGGTTGTGGCACTGGCACGACAGCCTTGATCCACGCGCCTTTCGCCCGACACATTCTAGCGACGGATATTTCGGCCACGATGTTGGATATTGCGAAGGCCAAGGCCGCCGCCCAAAATGTCGGTAATATGGCATTTGAAGTGTCTGACATTCACACATTTGAAGCTGCAGAACGTCAATTCGATATGGTCATGATGCACAGCCTGCTGCACTTGCTGCGCGACCGGGATGCGGTGGTTGCAGCGGCCTTCGACCTGTTGAGACCGGGCGGGCTGTTTGTGTCCAGTACGGCGTGCCTGTCGGGAAAAGCGTTGATGAAACCAGTCATCTTCATGGGCCGGATGATTGGCCGCCTGCCTTATGTCGCCTTCTTTTCTCGGGACTATCTTGTCGACCTTCTGCGTTCGGCGGGTTTCGAAATCGAACATGAATGGTTACCTGAGGGCGGACAGTCTGTCTTCATTGTCGCCAGGAAGCCTTCCAGTTAAAGCGCTACCGAGTGGTCTGTCCCCGTTACCGCTGTCCGAAGGGCTATTTTTGATGTCTGTACAAAACGATGCAGCCAACCGCCGCGCCGATGCTGATCGCGGTTCCGGCTTTGCCGCTGAAATGGAGCGGGATGCGGCGCATCGTGAGAAAGCCCGGAGTGCAAAACCGCTTAGGCGCTTGCTGCCCTATATATTGCGCTATCCTGCGCTTCTGGCTGCATTTGCGGTTTTTCTGGTTCTGGCATCCGGGCTTACGCTGATCCTGCCGGGCGCTTTTCGTCTGGTTGTGGATTGCGGGTTTGGTGGCGCGCCGGATTCGCTGGCCTGCGAAACTTTCGCGATCGGGCCGGACCTCTCGGCCTATTTTCTGGCGGGAATAGCGGTTGCCTTTTGTCTGGCGCTGGCAAGTGCGTTTCGTTTCTATTTCATCAGCCGTTTGGGTGAACGTGTTGTCGCGGATTTGCGGCGTGCGGTTTTTGATCATCTTTTGACGCTCAGCCCGTCCTTTTATGTGGATACGCGCACCGGTGAGGTGCTGTCACGTCTGACGACGGATACAACCCTGATCCAGACCGTGGTGGGCTCGTCGGTTTCTGTCGCATTGCGCACCGTCGCGACCACTGTCGGTGCTTTGACATTGATGGTTTTTGTGAACTGGCAGCTGGCCTTGATGGTGCTGGCCATGGGGCCCGTTATTCTTCTGCCGATCATGCTCTTCGGGCGACGTGTTCAACGCCTGTCACGCGAGTCTCAGGACGAGTTAGCCAATGCTTCTGCACGTGCGGGCGAAAGCCTGCAGGCAATCGAGACTGTTCAGGCCTTTACCCGCGAACCGGAAGAGAGCGTCCGGTTTCGCGACGTTGTTGAATCCACATTTGCGATATCATTGAAACGAATAGGGGTTCGCGCCGTGATGACGGCGGTGATTTTCACCGTCATTCTGACGGGATTAATCGCAGTTTTGTGGTTTGGGGCGGTTCAGGTGCAGGCCGAAGCGATTACGCCCGGCGCGATGACACAGTTTGTCATGTACGCCTTTGTCGCGGTCAGCGGCGTCGGCATGTTGACCGAGACCTATGCGGAAGTCATGCGGGCTGCCGGTGCAACCGAACGCCTGATGGAATTACTGTCCGCGCAAACAGAAATCGCGGCCCCGGCCGAGCCCGCCAGCCTGGCAATGCCTGTACGCGGGGATCTGGCCTTCAATGACGTTACATTTGCCTATCCGGCACGGCCGGAAACGAACGCGCTGAATGGCGTCCGTTTTTCAATAGCAGCAGGTGAAACAGTCGCTCTTGTCGGACCATCGGGTGCCGGGAAATCGACCATATTTCAATTATTGTTGCGTCTGTATGACCCCGCTTCCGGGCAGATTGAGCTCGATGGTTTTGATGCCCGATCGCTTGCGCCGCAAACACTTCGCCGACAACTCGCCGTCGTGCAGCAAAATGCGCCGCTCTTCAGCGGGTCTGTCGCCGACAATATCCGCTTCGGACGACCGGATGCATCGGCTGACGATATCAAAGCGGCCGCGATAGCGGCGAATGCCGATGCCTTTATCAAGGCGTTGCCGGATGGCTATGACACCCAGCTTGGCGAAAGCGCGGGCACGCTGTCAGGTGGTCAACGCCAGCGCATTGCGATTGCGCGTGCCGTATTGCGCGATGCGCCGGTCCTGCTGCTGGATGAAGCGACAAGTGCGCTGGATCCCGAAAGCGAACAGGTTATTCAGGCGGCGTTCGAGGCGGCGGCAAAAGACCGGACGACATTGGTGATCGCGCACCGTCTGGCGACCGTTCGGAATGCGGACCGGATCATCGTGATGGAAGACGGGCAGATTGCGGATCAGGGAACGCATGCCGAATTGCTGGGCAGGGAAGGCGTGTACAAGCGCTATATCGAATTACAATTTGGCGAAATGCCCGTCGGAACATAGATTGCTCGGCGTCATTCAATATTGAATTATGATTATGCTGTCTGAGCAATTACATTCTGTAATGCATTTCCATATTTTCCTCCTATTGCCAAGGAGGCGAATAATGAAAAACCTGGTCAAACTTCTCCCCATCATTCTACTTATGGCGACTGCGCCAACAGCAATCGCTCAAAACGCGCCGTCGCCTGAATTCGTTGTGCAGACAACATCCACCGGCATTATCCAGTTGAGCGCCCTGAAATTCGAACGCGGTGAATACCGGCAAGCAGCGGGTATTGCACTGCAGGCGACAGAACGCGGGCTTTCCTCCGGCCGTCGTTCGGCGGCGTGGTCCAATTTGTGCGCCGCTCGCGCCATGCAGGGCCAATATGTAGAGGCGGTTACGGCCTGCGAAACCGCGATTGAGGCCCGGCCAACATGGCAGGCCAATAACAATTATGGGACCGTGCTGTTTCTCGCCGGTCGATATGCGGAGTCCGAGCGGGCCTTTGCATCCGCCATGCATATTGCACCCAACGAAATGGTCGTCGCAGATAACCGCGCAATCGTGTCTTCCCGGACGCTGGCCTCTGCCCAATAGAGCGGTCAGCTTCTAAACTTGAAGGGCTGCCCACACAGGGCGGCCCTTTTTTATGCATCAAAGAAGACTGAAAAATCGCCTTTACGAAAATGAGCACTGTCGCGTTTGAAGCTGTCAGCGAGGTGATCAAAGACCAGCCGGTGGCGGCGACTGCGATTCACGCCATCATGCGCCACCAGATATAATTCCTGAACGGTTTCATGGGGTGCCAGAACCCGCTCCAGCGCCGGTCCGGCCAGTCGTGCGAGGCGATGCGACGTCATGCCGATGCCGAAGCCGGACTTCATGGCCTGCAGGTGGCTGGTGGCGCTGTTGGCGATGACGGCGATTTCTGCCGGACGAACGATGTCGCCGGCCTCGCCGGTCGGCCAACCCTCCGGCTCGATATATCCCCAGTCGACCAGGCGGTGGGGTTTGAGATGGTCCGCACACCAGGGTCGGCCGAATTTTTCGAGATAGGAGGGCGCCGCATAAAGTCCCCATCCCACCGTCGCGGCTTTGCGAACAATCAGACTCTGCTGCTCTCCAGGCGAGCGCCAGCGCAATGCGATGTCCGCTTCACCGGCCGCCAGATTGGCTTTCTGCATGCCCAGATCAATGCGCAGGACCAGACCGGGATGGCGGTCCCGCAGCGGCGCCAGAACATGCGGCAGCCAATCGCCACCCACGCCGTCGCTGGCGGAAATAATGACTTCCCCCGCGATTTCATCGTTGGCGCTACCGGCCGAGCGCTCGATGGCGGCCGCGTCATCGCGCATTCGCATCGCATGCCGAATGATGGTTTTCCCGGTTTCTGTTGGCCGGTTTTCGCCGCCGCGGCGTTGAAAGAGAGCTTCGCCCAGGCGCTCTTCCAGCGCCCGGATACCGCGGCTGATCGTGGGTTGCGAGACGTTCAGAAGCTTGGCCGCCGCCGCATGGCTCCCACCTTCATGGATGGCCAGAGCAATCTGATATTCGATCCAGTTGTTCATTCATACAAGAATAAACAAGAATGTGTCGCATGGAAATATAAATTTACGTATGGTGAGTGACTTCTCTCACTATCCCGTCAAGCGCTAACTCCGCACCAGCACGTATTCACCCGGCGCGTCGTAAATCGGTTTGAGATTGCCATCGCCCGGCTGTCGCGCGGGGACATCATCGCCGGATCGCTCGTAAAGCCAGTCCCGCCATTCTTCCCACCATGAGCCCGGCACTTCTGTCGCGGCCTCCTGCCATTCCTCGACCGTATCTGGCAGATCAGTGTTGACCCAGTGCTGATACTTGTTTGCACCCGGGTGATTGATAACGCCGGCGATGTGACCCGACCCGGCCAGCATATAGCGCACGGGCCCGCCAAACAGTTTTGCGCCGCGATAAACGGACGGGTAGGGCGCGATGTGATCATCCCGGCTAGCCTGCATGAAGACTGGCGTCGTAACTTTCGTCAGATCGAGCGTGTGGCCATCCATTTCGATCTCTTTTTTGGCCAGACGGTTTTTCCGGTACATATTGTCGAGATACCAGAGATGCAGTTTTTGCGGCATGCGGGTCTGATCGGCATTCCAGTAGAGCAGATCAAAAGCCTGTGGTTGCCGACCAAGCAGGTAATTCGACACCACGAATGACCAGACCAGATCATTGGATCGCAAGAGGTTGAATGTGTCCGACATTGTTCGGCCATCCAGAACGCCGCCCTGCGCATCCATCAGGCGGTTGATCTCGTTGAACCAGGCATCATCGACAAACAGCAGCAGATCGCCCGCCAGCTCAAAATCGGTCTGCGCGGCAAAGAAGGTGGCTGAGGCGATCTTGTCGCTTTCGCCTCGCGCTTCCAGCAGTGCGAGCGCGGATGCGAGCATGGTGCCACCGATGCAATATCCCACCGCATTGACGCTTTCCTCTCCGGTTGCCTCCCTGACCTGATCAATGGCTTCGAAAAGTCCCTTTTCAATATAATCCTGAAAGGACTTTTCCTTTAGCTCGGGCCCCGGATTGACCCAGGAAATCAGAAAAACCGTGAAGCCTTGCTGGGTCAGCCAGCGCACCATGGAATTTTTCTGACGCATATCCATGATGTAAAATTTGTTGATCCAAGGCGGCGCGATCAGAAGCGGTCGGGTTTTGACCGTTTCGGTTGTGGGCGCATACTGAATCAGTTCGAAAATCTCACTGCGGAAAATGACTTTGCCTTCGGTGGCTGCGAGATCCACGCCGACCTTGAAGCCTTCCATGTCGGTCTGTGTCAGAGCAAGCCTGCCGCCACCTTTTTCGAGGTCATTTGCGAGATTGGCCAAACCCTTGGTCAGGTTTTCGCCCTTTGACTGCATGGTTTCCCGTATGACGTCAGGATTGGTGAGCGCAAAGTTGGTCGGCGCGAGAGCATCAATCATTTGCTTGGTAAGGAATTCGACTTTTCGTTTGACCGCCGGGTCCACGCCTTCAACGCCATGTACCAGTCCCATCAGGAAATTCTGGTTGAGAAGGTAGGATTGCTTGATGGCGTTGAAGATCGGATTTTCGCTCCAGTCCTCGCTGCGCCAGCGCTTGTCGCCAGCGTCAGGCTTGACGGTATCGTGCTGACCGCCATCGTAGAATTGTTTGGTCGTATTGGTCCAAAGGTCGAGATAGCCAGACATCAGGCTGGCTTGCGCACTCATCAGTTTTTCCGGATCGGACACGATTTTTGTCCAGACATCACCCAGTTCCGGCGTCGAATTGATCGTCGCGGTGTCCGGCATCTCGATTTTGCCGTCCAATGCCTTGCGCATCGAATCCGACATCAGTTTCTGACTTTTGAGTGCGGCCTGCATCAAATTGCGAGACATGTGGTCGAGGGCTTCAACATCGGTCGTGCTCAGCGTTCCGAACGGATTGTCTGCCGAGGGCATTTTTGTCTCATTTCCCGAATTGGCCGTGCTTTCGGTTTTGGCAGCCGGTTTATTCGATGCGGCAGGCTTGCGGGCTTTTCGTTTGGAAGCTGATTTATTTTTGTCGGCCATGTTCGGGTTCTCTTGAATCTGTGCACAGGCGGGTGACAGCGTTGTCCGACAGCGTATACATAGCCACAGCGGCGTCCAGCACCGGAGCATGGCTTTGTATCGAAAATCTATCCTGCTTGTTCCCTTGTTTCTGGCGGCCTGCGTTACGCCTGAAATTCCAGGTGGATTCGAGGATGAGCAAAGCTGGTTTGATGCGCGCGTGCGTGACGGTGCCAGCGCCGAAGCCGCCCCGTCCAGCATTCCGGACAAAACGCCGGCTCGAAGCGCCAGTGCGCTGGCACATTCAGCCGAAAATGTGCTGGAGGCGAGAGATCAACTCGCCCGTGAAGAGCGGGCAACCCGACCGCCCGTCACCGATACCGAAGATTATGCTGAAGAAGCGCGTGAACACGCGACCCCGCCGCCACCAATCGATTGAACCATTTTTCCGGAGCCTGATGAATGAGCGACGCCCGAAATCTTGAACGCCTTGCACTGGACGCTGTGAGTGCAGCTGAAGCCGCGGCTATTGCAGCGTCGACCCTGATCGGTCGCGGTGACAAGGAGGCGGCGGATCAAGCCGCAGTGGACGCCTTGCGCACAGGGCTCAATGCAATGGCGATGAAAGGCCGGATCGTAATTGGCGAAGGCGAGCGGGATGAAGCGCCGATGCTGTATATCGGCGAGGAGGTCGGGACCGGCGAGGGGCCAGAGATCGATATCGCGCTCGATCCGCTGGAAGGCACATCGCTGACCGCTAAAGGGATGGCAAACGCGCTGGCTGTTGTATCCTTTGCTCCGCGCGGCGGACTTTTGTACGCACCGGACACCTATATGGACAAGATTGCGGTTGGCCCTGGCTACCCTGCCGGTGTCATCGATCTCGATAA
>BQJI01000107.1 GCA_021604625.1 Hyphobacterium sp.
GATCGAGGCGGCACTGACCCTCGAAGGTCCGGAGTCCCGCGGATTTAGCATCGACGAATATCTCTGGGAGTGGGATGGTTTTTACGAAATGCGGCCCTATTCGCGCCGCCTGGCCCTTATGCAACTTGCGCTTTATCGGGAACAAATGGCAGGAGATGAGCCGCTAGAGGCGATCAGTATGGCCTTGCGCCTTCCTGGCGTTTTGCATGAGGCCGGCGAGACCCGGCTAGCTCGGGACGTTATTCTGGAATTCGAAGCCGCGCTGATCGCAGTCAACCAGGATAGTAACGACCAGACCGATGTCGTCAGTGATGAATATTGGCAAGACCTGCTGTGGGCAGCCGTGGAAACGGAGCAGCCCGATCTTGCGCTACGATATTCTCGAGAACGCGTCATCCGATCAAGCGAGCAGCCGCTTGGGCAGCGCTTGGATATTATGGCGGACCTTATTTATGAGCAGATATTTCAGCGAAATTCCGGCGCGGCGTATCAGCAGTCCATAGAGGCCATAAATCTGATCCTTGACGATCCGACTTTAAATCCATTTCTTGAAGGCAACGCTAGAACTCTCGATCCATTCATTGAGAATGCGGCGTTGATCGAGGCGCCTGACGATCTGGCACTTTTGCAGGAATGGGTCGCGATATCTGAACGATTGGGCGGCAATCCGGCCAGTATCTACTTGGAGGCGGCGCAGTGGTACACGACGGCAGATTTTGGCCCGCAAGCGCGGATGGCGTCCGAGCTGAGCATCAGGGCAATGTTGTCACGACGCGATGCCCGCGACCCAGGACAACTGTACCGGACGGCGCAATTTCTGGCTGAACAACAGGATTGTGGCATCGCGCTCGCCGCGCTGGAGCTGGCAGATGTCTGGTCAGAGATATACCGGATGGAAGGATTGAAATCCCGCCTTCGGTTAGCGGCGGAACGTCGTCTGTCGGAACTGAGCACCCCGAGCAGCGACGCCGTTGCAGAAGGCGACAGCATCATTATTTCCGGCGGCCACTATACTCTGCCGTCAAGGCTTCCCACCGGTCGACGTTTTCTGGTGCTGGCGAACTGTCGTACATTGTATGAGGCATCGGGTGTTCTGCTCGACGAGCTTGTTGCGAACCGCCAGTCAATAGCCGATTTCGGACAGGATCTGGAGCAGCAATTCGAGACACGCGCGGAAGGCCTCGCTTTACGCGAGGCATTGGGGCGGCAGATACGACCAGACGCCTTCATGAGGCCTTATATCGACAGTCAGACTTTGGGATCGTTTGAGGCCATTTCTGATATGACTTATTTTTCCATGGCGCTCCGAGCAGCCAGCCGCACACAGGAAGCTGATCATTGGCTTGAAAGGGCATGGGCTGAATATCAAGCATATGACGATTGGGACCGCAGAAAATTGCTTGCACGTATCGCCATTGCCCTTCCCGAATAGCCGCCCCACGTTGCTTGCCATTGACGAAAACGCGCCTGCGGCCTAACTCGCGGGGCCGTATCCGTTTGTCACAGAAAGCCGAACCCATGTCCCTGTCTCAAGCCGCCGCCAACGCTAAAGCCTGGCCGTTCGAGCTCGCGCGGGAGATTCTCAAACGGGTGGAAAAATCGGGCAAGGACGAGGTGATTTTCGAGACCGGCTATGGCCCGTCCGGCCTGCCGCATATGGGCACGTTCGGCGAGGTCGCCCGCACCTCCATGGTGCGCCATGCGTTCCGGGTGCTGACCGACGATAAAATCAAAACGCGCCTGATCTGTTTTTCCGATGATCTGGACGGGATGCGCAAGATTCCGCCGAACCTGCCGCAACAGGAGATGTTGCAGGACTATCTGCAAAAGCCGCTGACCGATGTGCCGGATCCGTTCGGCACGCATGACGGCTTTGCCCAGCACAATAATGCGCGCCTGCGCGCTTTTCTCGACGGGTTCGGGTTTGAATACGAATTCCTGTCGGCGACCGAGCAATACCGCTCCGGTGCGTTCGATGAGGTGCTCTTGCTGGCGCTGGAAAAGTACGACGACATCATGAAAGTGATGCTGCCGACATTGGGTGCGGAGCGTCAGGCAACCTATTCGCCCTTCCTGCCGATCTCTCCCAAGACCGGCCATGTCCTCTACGTGCCGACCAAGGCGCGCAATGTCGCCGAGGGCACGATCACCTTCACCGATGAGGATGGCGAGGATGTCACCTTGCCGGTCACCGGCGGGAATGTGAAACTGCAATGGAAGCCGGATTTCGGCATGCGCTGGGCGGCGCTGGGCGTTGATTTTGAAATGTTCGGCAAGGACCACCAGACCAATGCGCCGATCTATTCGCGCATCTGCAAAATCCTCGGCGTGCAGCCGCCGGTTCAATATGTCTATGAGCTGTTTCTGGACGCTGTCGGCGAGAAGATTTCCAAGTCCAAGGGCAATGGCCTGTCGGTTGAGGAATGGCTGCGCTATGGCACGCCGGAAAGCCTGTCGCTTTACAATTTCGCCAAGCCCCGCGTCGCCAAGCGCCTGCATTTCGATGTCATCCCCAAGGCGGTGGACGAGTATTATCAACACCTGGCCGCCTATCAGACGCAGGATGAAGCCAAGCGGCTGGAAAACCCGGTCTGGCATATACATGACGGCCATCCGCCATCAGAAGGCACGCCGGTCAGCTTTGCCTTGCTGCTCAATCTGGCATCGGTTTCCAGTGCCGAGGACAAGACGGCGCTGTGGGGCTTTATCGCCAAATACGCGCTGGACACCTCGCCGGAAACGCATCCGGTTCTGGACGGTCTGGCGGAACGCGCGGTGGCCTATTACGAGGATTTCGTCAAACCGGAGAAAACCTATCGCGAGGCCTCTGATCTGGAAGCTGCGGCGATGCGCGACCTGATCGCGCGTTTCAAGGCGCTGGACCCGGAGACCAAAGACCCGGAGACGATCCAGAACGAGGTCTATGCCGCCGGCAAGGCACAACCGTTCGACAATCTGCGCGACTGGTTCAAGGCCTTGTATGAAGTGCTGCTGGGCCAGTCACAGGGGCCGCGCTTTGGCGGTTTTGTCGCGATCTATGGCCTGGCCG
Source organism: Hyphobacterium sp. (assembly GCA_021604625.1). Lineage (GTDB taxonomy): Bacteria > Pseudomonadota > Alphaproteobacteria > Caulobacterales > Maricaulaceae > Hyphobacterium. The sequence continues at coordinate 3,050 of BQJI01000107.1, forward strand.
AAACCATCGCTCTGATCGAACGTGGTCTCGCCGGGGAGTTGGCAAAAGACGGCTAGTGCGTTTTCTGCCGGTTCGTCGCATTATCCGGATATGGCAAACGAACGACACTTCTACCTTCGCGAATGGCGGGAATTCCGGGGCCTGACTCAAGAGCAGGCGGCGGCGCGTGCCGGTGTGTCCGTATCAGTTTTAAGTCGAATTGAATCGCATCAACGCCCTTTCCGCTCGGAACACCTTTTGGGGCTGGCGAATGCCTATAGCTGCCAGCCGTGGGAGTTGATTGGTCGGGATCCGAGCACAACCGACGGAGACATCTCCGATTTATGGGCGCGCATACGACCCGAGGATCGCCCGCAGGCGCGGCGCACGCTCGAATCCTTCATTCGGGATAACTAGTCCGTCGAATTGGCACGACACAGGCGATTCCAGTTCGTCCGAGGCAAGCGATTTTCTAATGTCGAAAATAGTGGACACGACGTTTGGAATTGCTTACATCTGCAAATGTAAAAAATAACTAACACAAGGTCGATGGAGTTTGACATGAATTTCCGAGAGAAAAGTACGTGGGTTTTGCTGGCGGTGACGCTGATCGTTTACGGGTGGTATTTCGCCACCACGCTGGGCGGTGCCCTGGGAGCAGGTATTCCAGAGGTTCTGGATAATGTCCGGCTGTTCGGAGCGATCGTGATGTTGGTTGTGCTCACCATCATCGCGCACATCATCATTGCCATCCTGTCCCCGAAAGATGCGGATCAATCAGATGAGCGCGACAAGCTGATCGAGCTGCGCGGGGATCAACGCGGCGCTATCCTGATGGCGATTGCGCTGTTTTCGACAATGGGGCTGGCGATGACGGACGCATCCGTCTTCTGGATTGCCCATGCGGCGCTGGCGGGGCTGGTGGTCAGCGAGATCGTGAAAGCGGTTTCAAAGCTGATTGATTATCGACGGGGTGTGTAGGCATGGGCAAACCCACTCGCATTACCAACAAGCTGCGTGAATTACGGTTTCATGCAGCGGAAATGACACAGGCCGATCTGGCCGACAAGATTGGCGTCACACGTCAGACCATCATCGCCATCGAGCAGGGAAAATATTCGCCCTCGCTGGAGGTGGCGTTCCAGATCGCGCAAGCCTTCGGTGTGCCTCTGGAAGAGGCGTTTCAATACCCGAATGACTGATCGTCTGGCGGCTCAGGCCGCCGGGCGATACTCGCCGAAATGGGTGTGGATCATCCGGCGCAGGCGTGGATCCGCATCATGGATGGCATCGCGCGTCGGGAATGCCGGTGCCGCCCGCAAGGTCTCGATCGGCACATTCAGAATGCAGCGATCATAGGCGGTATCCAGGGTGAGGGCTTCCCAAGGCACCGCATAAAGCTGTTCGCCGAGTTCGCTGGCGTTATCGAGCTTGATGACGGCGTGCAGGACACGCCCGGTGGTGACGCCGACAACGACATCATCCAGCGTGCCGACATGGCGCCCGGATGGGCTGACGACGGAAATGCCATGCAAGGCAGTAGCGGAAGAGATACGGGGGAGAATGGACATGGCTTCGCTCCTTTTCATGAACAGCCATAATCTTCGACCGGGTCTGATGCCTCGCGTTTTGCTGATGACGTCAGGCGACCATCGGATATCGCCAGTGATTCGGCGACATTTCGGTGACATGAAAATGACCGGATTGTGTCCGGAATTTTCCTGTCATCGAGGATAACGCATAACTAGATGTTGGGTTTCATTGGCTCGCCCACACAATTCTTGCCATCCAGGCAATTTCGGACGCCTTCAGCGTGCGACCCGGATAGTCCGGGTTCAGCGACAATAATTCGATGCCGTCGCCGGTCAGCCTTGCGACCTCCTTGGCCATGACTTCACCGCGCGTCGTGCGCACGACAACGCGGTCTCCCTTGCGCGGCGTGTCACCCGGCGCAACGACGACGCGGTCACCATCGCGATAGACCGGGGCCATGGAATCTCCGGAAATTTCCAGCGCATAGGCGTGGGCATCCTCGACGCCGGGGAAGACCACATCTTCCCAGCCCTGACCGACCGGGAAACCGGCATCGTCGAAGAAACCGTCAGCACCAGCCTGGGCAAAGCCAATCAACGGTACCGAACGGGTCTGGGCCGAACCGGCGGCCAAAGACGCGAAATCCTCGAAATCGACCCGCACTGCCGCCAGCGCCTTGGAAATGCTTTCGGTGGAGGGCCAGCGGGGCCGGGTACCATCGGCGCTCTGGCGTTTGGAGACGTTGAAGGTTGTCGGATCCATGCCCGCCCGCTTCGCCAGACCGGACGGGCTGAGCCCGGCGCGGGCGGCGAGAAGATCAACCCCCTTCCAGATTTGGCTATGAGTGAGCATGCTATGGTTTCCAATCAAACTGAGTCGCTCCATACTACAGGAATATATTCCTTGACCACAACTCTAAATAGAATAACGAACGGATTATTTTCCGCAATCCCTGAAATTGCGGGTGACCGGATATGAGCGGGGCCATCTACAAGCTGGTCGATCCACGGATCTGGGCCGATGCGATGGCGGCCGGTGTGTTCAAGGGTGTCGGCGTGGATGTTGAGGACGGCTACATTCATTTGTCCACTGCGACGCAATTGCCGGAGACGCTGGAAAAATGGTTTGCCGATTTTGAGCGCCTGGCCCTGATCGAGATTGATGCCGATCATTTCGGGGCGGAGCTGAAATGGGAGAAGTCGCGCGGCGGTGATCTTTTCCCGCACCTCTATGATGAATTACCGATGATTTCGGTGATCACGGTACGCCTCCTGCGCAAGGGCGATGAGGGTGGATGGCTGTTGCCGGATGATTTCGCCTCATGAGCGGTTTTCTGAAATTCGGCACAAAAGCACTGCATGCGTTTCCGCCGGAAATGGCGCACCAGCTCAGCCTGAAGGCCTTGAAAGCCGGGCTGGTGCCAACGCCCACCCTGATTCATGACGGCGTTTTGAAAACTCGCCTCGCGGGCATGGATTTGCCAAATCCTGTCGGTTTGGCGGCGGGCTATGACAAGAATGGTGAAGTGATTGATCCGCTGCTTGGCCTTGGTTTCGGATTTGTTGAATGCGGGGCGGTCACGCCGCGAGCCCAGGCGGGTAATCCCAAGCCGCGCGTTTTTCGACTGAGCGCCGATCAGGCTGTCATCAACCGCATGGGCTTCAACAATGCGGGGCTGGTAGCAATGAAAGCCCGGCTGTCGGCGCGGGCCAGCCGCTATGGCTTCGTCGGGGTCAATCTGGGCGCCAACAAGGATTCTGCCGATCGCACGGAGGATTATGTTACTTCACTGACCGGGCTGGAGGGGCTGGCCAGTTTCTTCACCGTCAATATTTCCTCGCCCAACACGCCGGGTTTGCGCGCCTTGCAGTCAAAAGCGTCGCTGGACGAACTTCTGGGCCGGGTGATGCAGGCAAAACATGCGGCTCCCATATTCCTGAAAGTCGCACCGGATCTGAAGGATGAGGATCTGGCGGATATCGCCGCCAGCGTTATCGAGCACAAAATTGACGCGCTGGTGGTGTCGAATACGACCATCGAGCGTCCTGACACATTGATGAGTACGGATCGTGCCGAAGGCGGCGGGCTGTCCGGGCGGCCATTGTTTGAGCGCTCGACGGCTCTGCTCAAATCCTTCGCCCGGGAGCTGGATGGAAACGTGCCGCTGGTCGGTGTCGGCGGGATTGAGGATGCGGATACGGCCTATGCCAAGATCCGCAGCGGGGCGACGGCGGTGCAGTTCTATTCGGCGATGGTCTATAAAGGCCCGGGGCTGGTGACCGAGATTATTCGTGGTCTCGCTGAACGGCTGAAAGCGGACGGGTTTGCGTCTGTGGGTGAAGCTGTCGGGGTGGATGTCTGATCGTCAATCCTTCGAGGCTCACTTCGCTCGCACCTCATGATGAGGTGAGTGATTAAAATATTCCCCGTCATCGGCCGGCTGGACCGGACGATCTCGATGTCACGGAGACCCTCCGATCAAGTCGGTGGGTGACGTTTTTTTGAATTACCTCATGCTGAGGTGCTTTTCGACGAAAAGCCTCGAAGCACGCACCTACCCAACCAACCGCTTCTCCAGCGCGGGATATTGCACCGCGAGCGTTCCGGCGCGGGCGATGTAATAAACCAGAAACGCCATCCACACGCCGTGATTGGCGTAGATCGGTGACAGGGCGAAATCGGCGGCCAGATAGATCAATACCGAGGCGATAGCGGAATTGCGCAGCATGGCCCCGCGCGTCGCGCCAATGAAAATGCCGTCGAATATCCACGCCATCGCGCCAAGGAAAGGCACAATGGCGCAATAGGGCAGGTAGCGAATGGCTTCGCGGCGGGCCTCCTCATCGCCGATCACCAGCGCAAGTGCTTCATCGCCCCACGCCCATGTCACCACGGCAAAGATCGCACCGGCGGCGAGCGCCTGTTCAGAGGTCAAGATCAGCGCTCGGCGCAACGTGGCCACGGATTTGCGACCGACCGCTCGCCCGGATTCGGTTTCCGATACAAAGGCGAAGGCATCCAGCACGAAGGCCCAGACGGTGATGACCTGAAGCAAGACATGATTGCCTGCCAGCACCGCCGCGCCTTGTCGCGCGCCGGCATTGGCAAACCAGGTGAAGCCGACAATCATCGCCCAGGTGCGCATCATCAGATTGAGATTGACGTCGATCATCTTGCGGATGGCGACAGGTTCCAGCAAAGCCGCGCGCTTGAAAATGCCGGCCTGCCATCCGCCGCGCTTTACAATGACCCGCACCACGAAAAAGAGTCCGACGATCAGCCCGCACCATTCGGCAATCGCGGTCGCGGCACCAACGCCGCCAGCGGCATAACCCAGCCCCATGACGAACCAGATATCGAGGCCGATATTCACCGCGCTGATGACGCCATGCACGATGAGGGTTTCGGTGGAGCGGCCCAGCCCGATCAGCCAACCGGTCAGGGCAAAGACGCCGAATGCGCCCAGCGCCCCCCAGGAGCGGGCGAAGAAATATTGCGCGCCATTGGCTTCGACGGCTTCGCCGCCCTGCAGGAGGTAAAAGCCCAGCGCCGCGATGGGCTGTCGCGCCAGCATGAT
>BQJI01000108.1 GCA_021604625.1 Hyphobacterium sp.
GACGATTTCAGCGATGTGGAACAGGGCGTCGCCTTCATTCATCACCGGCAACATGGTGCGGCCAATGATCAGGCCCGTGACCGGCGTCTTGACTTCAACTTCTTCATCACCCAGCGGATCGGAAAGTGCGGCGATCACTTCGCCTTTTTCCACCCATGCCCCGATTGTCTTGAAGGCCCGCAAAACCCCACCCATCGGCGCGCGCACCCATTCGGACGACTGGCTGATATCGGAGGTCAGCGGCGACCGGATTCCTCGCGCCTGCCGGATCATGCCGATTTCCCGTAGCACGCGCAAAATGCCTGTGACGCCAATACGCAAGGCGGTCTCGTCGAATCGTAAAGCCTCGCCGCACTCATAAACCAGCACATCCTTGCCTTGTTCACGGGCAGCGTGCCGGAGCGAACCTTCGCGTAATTTGGAAACCATGATAACCGGCGGTGCGAAGGCCCGGGCCAGCTCCATGGCGCGCTTCGAGCCGCCATCAATGCGGATTTGAGGCAGGTTGACGCGGTGCTCCGCTGCCGAATGAAGATCAATGCCCACTTCGCACCGGGCGACGATTTCAGTCATGAAAAGTTTGGCGAGACGCGCCGCGAGCGAACCTTTCGATGCGCCCGGAAAAGACCGATTGAGGTCGCGGCGATCCGGCAGATAGCGCGTCTGATTGATAAAACCGAAAGCGTTGACAATCGGCACACAGATGAGTGTACCGCTGAGTGTGTTCAACTGTTTGGCCCGGACCAGACGTCGCACGATTTCAACGCCGATAATTTCATCACCATGGATGGCACCGGACACAAAGACGGTCGGGCCGGGCTTCTTGCCGTGAATGACCATCACCGTCATGGAAACCGGCGTGTGATCTGACAGCACGGCGACCGGCAATTCGATTTTGGCGCGTGTTCCGGGCGCGATGATATGCCCGAAAAATTCAAGAGGCGGCTGGTTCACCCTGTGCCCTTCGTTCTGGTCTTGCCGGGTTTTGCGGTTTTCTCGATCAGTTCAATGATCTGACCGGCAACATCGAGTCCTGTTGCACCTTCAATGCCTTCAAGGCCCGGTGAGGAATTAACTTCCATCACAACAGGACCGTGATTGGCCCGAAGCATATCAACGCCCGACACATGAAGGCCCATGATCTTGGCGGCACGAACGGCTGTCGCGCGTTCTTCCGGCGTAATCTTGATCTTCGTCGCCGCACCGCCCCTGTGCAGGTTGGAGCGGAATTCGCCCTCCCCGCCCTGACGTTTCATGGCAGCCACGACCTTGCCGCCCACGACGATGGTGCGGATATCCGCTCCGCCAGCTTCCTTGATATATTCCTGCACCAGAATATTTACCTTGGCGCCGCGAAACGCCTCGATGACAGATTTAGCGGAACGCCGTGTTTCTGCCAGAACAACGCCAACGCCCTGCGTGCCTTCCAGCAACTTGATGACCACCGGTTCGCCGCCGACCATATCGAGAAGCGCGTCCAACTGGCGGGTATCATGCGCAAACGCTGTAACCGGCAGACCGACCCCTGCACGCGACAGAAGTTGCAGCGAGCGCAGCTTGTCCCTCGAACGCGTGATGGCAACGGATTCGGCGAGCGACCAGGCGCCAGTCATTTCAAACTGGCGAACAACCGCTGTGCCATAAGCGGTGATGGACGTGCCGATGCGCGGGATGACTGCGTCATATTTCGGGAGTTTCTCTCCCTTGTAATGCAAGGCAGGGCGATGCGAAGTGATGTTCATGTAGATTCGGAGTGTATCGAGGATGTCGATTTCGTGCCCGCGCACCTGGGCCGCCTCCACCAGACGCTTGTGCGAATAAAGGTCAGGATTCCGGCACAAAAGAGCAAGGCGCATTGGGTTTCCAATTCAGATCGCGGGCATTTAATCGATGGTTGTTAACGACCGCACAGGTAAGATGCGGATGGGTCGATCAAAGTTCGACCGCCGATGGCAGTTCGTCCCAGTAACATACGAAACCCCATCTCGTCACGCTGGCTTAACGTCAGATCAATCGGCCAGGTCCGGCTCCCGAGTTTTAACCGGGTCCGTATTACGAAACGCGCTTGGATCTGCCCGTTTGAAGATCGAATTTCGCGCTCGTCATGAATGCGGGCTTCACAGGGAATGGCCAGCTTCTTGTCGCGCTGGTTGGGGTGAAGCGAGAATTTCACCCAGTCTTCGCCGTCGCGGTCAAACGGTTTGATGTTCCAGGCGTGAATGGCCGATGTGCGGGCGCCGGTATCAATCTTGGCCTTGACCCGCACGCCCGCGCAATCGGGTAATTCCACCCATTCGCGCCAGCCGATGGTGAACTGGGATTTCCGAACCGTGCTTATGGCTTAATCCCCCAGCCAGCCCTGGAAGACGACATCTTCAAAAACCACATCGCCGATCGTGAGCGTTCCGGTCAGCGCTGATTGCGCGTTTTCAGGGTATCCGTCCTGCATTTGCCGGACCTCTTCCAGATTCCAGCGACCTTCGAAATGGAAATCGCCCAACAAATCATGCGTCCCAGACATGACCAGACCTTCATCCGTCACCTGGTAGGCGGATGGCTGCAGGTCGTGCGTGACCTCATAGTAGGTATTTCCCAGCTCGCCGATGCCCGTAGGGCTGGATGTGTCATCAAAGTGCAGCCCCATTGGCAAAAAGCCATTTTCCGGGTCGGCCTGATATTCTGCAAATTCCCAATCCAGTCCCATCGATATGTGGTCCAGCCGGATATCTCCGATCGCAACTTCGTCGAGCGGCAGATAATAACCGCCAAAATCCTGTGTCGCCGAAAATGTCTGGCCGGACACGGCTGATGTCGTGTGATCATCCGAAACATCTGTCTGAACCGACCCCGGTGCCGGCTGGGCATCCGTCGGTGCCGAATCACAGGCCGCGACGGCCAACGCCGCCACAAAGCTCAAGCCAATTTTATTGTTCATATGATTCCCCCTTATCCGGCTTAACTCTAGGCCAGTTATCCCCAAATCGTCCATGACCGAACCTTTGTTTTTTTACGCTCGCAAATGATCGACCCTTTTCTTCCAGCCACAGATCTCCATATGGGCAGCAAAGGAGACTTACCATGACAACAATCAGACCACTCGTGCATCTCGAACCCGGCATGCCGGCGAGCGACGGTGCCGGCGTCAAACTCAACCGTTTGCTTGGTACCCACCGCCTGCCGCAAATCGACCCTTTCCTGATGCTGGACAATTTTCACTCGGACAATCCGGATGATTATCTCGCCGGGTTTCCGCCGCACCCGCATCGGGGTTTTGAAACCGTGACCTACATGTTCGCGGGCCGCATGCGGCACAAGGACAATAAAGGCCATGAAGGGGTGATCGAGCCCGGCGGCGTGCAATGGATGACCGCTGCTGGCGGGATCGAGCATTCCGAAATGCCAGAACAGGCCGATGGTCTGATGTCCGGCTTTCAATTATGGATCAATCTGCCGCGCGCGGAAAAAATGAAGCCCGCCAGCTATCAGGAGTTCAAGCCTGCCGACATTCCGGTCGATAAACGGGATGGGGCTACGGCCCGCATCGTCGCGGGCAAAACTTCGACCGGCATTGAAGGTCCGGTGAAGAACATCACCGTCCAGCCTTTCTTTGCCGAAATCGTGCTGGAAGCCGGTGGCGTGTTTGAAGAGGCCTTGCCGGCCCGGCATTCGGCGATTGTCGCAGTCCATGACGGTTCAGTGCTGCTGCCGCGTACTGGTAGCGAAGCACCGATGGCCATCAATCGCGGCGAACTGGGCGTTCTCGGCGAAGGCGAGTTAACCCGCCTCGAAGCAGGGCCGGACGGTGCACGCCTGCTGTTGATCGCCGCTAAACCCTTGAACGAACCCGTCGCGCGCGGCGGGCCGTTTGTGATGAATACTGAAGGCGAAGTGCGTCAGGCGATGGTGGATTACCAGGCCGGGCGGTTCTAGGCTTTTTCGCTTACCGTGACGGTTACGGGTCCGGCCAGCAGACCTTCGCTCGTATATGAGCGGAGGTCGTACTGACCAGGCGGCAAAAGCAGCGGAATATTTTCACCGGGAAACACCATCAGACGATCGATCGCGACCTCTTCAGTTGGCCCGCCCGCCGGGTGCGCCTCAACAATAATCCGTCCGTCTTCGGACAGGAGTTCGGTTGGGATTTCCAAGTCGATATCACCGATCTCCCGACGCCAGGTCGGTCGTTGACGGTCAAATTCGAGAGGTGGGTGACCGATGAAATAGTCAACAGCTCCAGAAATTGAAGTGGTGTTTCCGTCGGCGCCGGCACTGGCCATGTCTGAACGACAATGGGTTTGGTCAATGGTGACCGGATCTATGCCTGTTGCCTCAGCCAATCGGTTGGCAAACCACCGAATTTCCTGCCCATCTCGCGTCGGTCGAGGTGTCTCCAAAACGTGTGAGTGGCCCACATGAATAAGAACACGTGCTCCAGGGTTTTGATCGAAAATTGCCGCAATCAGATTTTCAGTCTGCGCCACCTCTCGCTCATGAATTCGGTCAACATAGGTCGGCGGATTGCCACTGCGTTGGTCGGGCCGCTGCTCGTAAGCCTCCAGCGAATAGCCAGACTCATATATCTCGCGAAGCCCCCTCCCGAAGATCGGTTCGAATGAATAGCTGCCTACATTAAACAAAATCCGACCGTGAAACGTATCTTCATAGACGGATTGTTGCAGCGTCTCCGCAGCATAATAGGTGTACCCTTCAGATTTCAAACGCTCCGCAAGCCGACTGGCGACCAAGCGGTGCCTTGGTTCGAAATGCGACTCGTTGATCATCACAATTTGCGTTCGATTGGCGTCTCCAATGATTTGATCCATAAGCGAATTTAATGTGCTCGTTTCAGGACAGCGATCAGTTTCCCGGTAGCCAACCGCTCTTGCCATCGCTGCGACCGATAGGTCTTCCCGACCGACCAACGTTAACATTTGTGCTGCCAGATGCAGCAACGGATCTTCCGCGGCGATTGAATCTATTTGGTCCGGAATTTGATCAAACAGGCTCAACAGCCGCTGCTCCGCCGTCCATTGTCCCGACGCGTTGGCCGGAATCGCGAACGCCAAGATTATTGCGATTAATCTGAGCACTTTCCCACTCCCCAATAAGTTGAACACAACCTTTGGAAGCAAATATGGCAACAATCAGGCGATCTGGCCCACGAGCCAGCTCAGGCCGCGCTGCGTTTGGCCTCTGTTTTCGGATCGTATCCGAGGATGGGGGCCAGTGCTTTTTCGGCCTGCTTCAGCGTCCAGTTCTTGCGCGCCGCATAATCGGCGACCTGATCCTCACTGATCCGGCCGACCACAAAATATTCGCTGTCCGGATGCGCCAGATAGAGCCCGGACACGGATGAGGGGGGTGTCATCGCCAGCGATGACGTAAGTTCAACGCCGCAATTTTTAGGCGCGTCGAGAAGGTCGAACAGGGTCAGCTTTTCCGTGTGGTCAGGTTGGGACGGATAGCCCGGCGCCGGTCGGATGCCCTGATAGTTTTCTTTTATCAATTCGTCATTGGAGAGGGTTTCATCTGCCGCATACCCCCACAATTCTGTGCGAACGCGGTGATGCAGAAATTCGGCAAAGGCTTCGGCGATGCGGTCTGACAAAGCGGCAAACATGATGGCGGAATAATCGTCATTCTCGTCTTTGAAGGCCTGTATGACGGCGGCATTGTCGCCGGCCGTGACACAAAATCCACCGATCCAGTCATTTCCTGTTGGGGCCACGAAATCGGAGATCGACAGGTGTGGTCGGTCATTGGACTTGGCGGTTTGCTGGCGCAATCCGAAGAATTTTGCGAGGGAAGTCGTGCGCGCCTCGTCCTGCCAGATCGTGATATCATCGCCGTCGCGATTGGCGGGCCATATCCCGGCCACACCGCGCGGCCGCACCATGTTTTCGGCAGCGATTTTCGCCAGCATGGCCCGGCCTTCGCTCAGCAGCGTCCGGGCGGCTTCGCCGCGGGCCGGGTCTTCCAGAATCTGCGGATACGATCCTTTCATGTCCCAGCTCATGAAGAAGGGCGTCCAGTCGATGAATGGCATTAGATCCGCAACGGTAACGTCGTCGATGACCGTCAGGCCCGGCGTCTTCGGCGGTGGCACCGCGGCCGAAACCGGCTGCAAGCCTTTCGCGCGCGCCTGATCCAGCGAGAGGCTTTTGCGGTTGGCTTGTTGCCGCGCCCGAACTTCGCGAATGCGGGCAAACTCAGCCTTGACGCCTTGCGCATACGCATCCCGGTTTTTTGACAGGAGTTTCGACACAACACCGACGGCGCGGCTGGCGTCGTTGACGTGCACGACCGGTCCGCGGGAATAAGCGGGTTCGACCCGGAGCGCTGTATGTGCAGGGCTCGTCGTCGCACCCCCAATCATCAGCGGCAGATCAAACTCCAACCGCTCCATCTCACTGGCAACCTCGACCATTTCATCCAGAGACGGCGTAATCAGACCCGACAGGCCGACGATGTCCGCGCCTTCGGCAATGGCGGTTTCGAGAATGATTGAGCCCGGCACCATGACGCCAAGGTCGACGATCTCGTAGCCATTGCACTGCAGCACGACGCCGACGATATTCTTGCCGATATCATGGACATCGCCCTTCACAGTCGCGAGGACGATTTTGCCGTTGGATTTTCCGGACATGCCGGTACGGCGCTTTTCCTCTTCCAGATAGGGTAAAAGCCAGGCGACGGCTTTTTTCATGACGCGGGCAGATTTGACGACTTGCGGCAGGAACATCTTGCCCGCGCCAAACAGGTCGCCGACGACATTCATGCCATCCATCAGCGGGCCTTCGATAACCTCCAGCGGTTTGTCGAACGCCTGCCGCGCCTCTTCAGTATCGGCATCGATATGATCGGTGATTCCGTGCACCAGTGCGTGTTCCAGCCGTTTGGCGACGGGCCAACTGCGCCACTCAGCCGCAGCTTTCTCGACCGCCTTGTCGGTGCCGCGATAGCGTTCGGCAAGGCCCAGCAGGCGGTCCGATGCTTGCGGATTGCGATTCAGAATGACGTCTTCGACCGCGTCTCGCAGCTCCGGTTCGATATCATCATAGAAATCCAGCTGACCGGCATTGACGATCGCCATGTCAAGACCGGCCTGGATGGCGTGATAAAGAAACACCGAGTGCATGGCCCGGCGTACAGGCTCATTCCCGCGGAAAGAAAAGGACAGGTTTGAGACGCCGCCAGACACGTGAGCGTGGGGCAATTCGGTGCGGATGCGACGGGTCGCCTCGATGAAGGCCACGCCATAATCGTCATGCTCGGCAATGCCAGTCGCCACAGCGAAAATATTGGCATCGAAAATGATGTCTGATGGATTGAAGTCCAGCGTGTCGACTAGCAAATGATAGGCGCGTTGACAGATTTCAAACTTGCGATCTGCTGTCTCGGCCTGCCCGGTTTCGTCAAACGCCATGACCACAACAGCTGCGCCATAGCGCTGAACAAGCCGCGCCTGCTCAAGAAAAGGGGTCTCGCCTTCTTTCAGACTGATGGAATTGACGATGGCCTTGCCCTGAACGTTTTTCAGCCCTTCCTCGATCACTTCCCATTTCGAGGAGTCGATCATGACCGGCACGCGCGCGATGTCGGGTTCGCCAGCGATCAGGCGCAAAAACGTGCGCATCGCCGCTTTCGAATCGAGCAGGCCCTCATCCATGTTGACGTCGATGATCTGGGCGCCATTTTCGACCTGCTGACGGGCCACAGCCAAAGCGCCAGCATAATCATCTTCAGCGATAAGTTTACGGAACCGCGCCGAGCCGGTGATGTTTGTGCGTTCGCCGATATTGATGAAGGATGAGGCGGCAGTCATGACGCGAGCTCGAAGGGCTCAAGGCCTGACAGGCGCAGCGCGGCAGGCCGCTTGGGGATCGGGCGTGGCGAACTGTCTTCCACCGCGTTTGCAATCGCAGCAATGTGATCGGGCGTCGTGCCGCAACACCCGCCTACGATATTGACTAGACCCGATTGCGCCCATTCGCCGAGATGAAGGGCGGT
>BQJI01000109.1 GCA_021604625.1 Hyphobacterium sp.
GGCGCGAATGGCCGCCGCTTCGATATCCTCGGGTGAGGCATCGGGGCGGGCATAGGCGATATTTTCCGCAATCGTGCGATGGAATAGAGCCGGATCCTGCGGAACCAGCGCCACGGCCTGTCGCAAGGACGCCTGCGCGACGTGGCGCACATCCTGATCATCAATCAAAACGCCGCCTTCCTGCACATCATAAAGGCGCTGGACCAGCTTCACGAAGGTCGATTTGCCCGATCCGGTCGGCCCAACAAGCGCCACCCGCTCTCCCGGCGCAATATGCAGCGAGAAATCATTATAGAGGCGACGTGCCTGATTTTCGTAGGCAAAACCCACACCATCAAACACGATTTCGCCTTCGCCCGGCTTGAAATCCGGAGCGTCGTGGGCATCTGCAATCTGAACCGACAAATCGTCATAGGCCGCAATGTCCTGAATTTCATCGAGACCGCGCTGGACGTTCTGAACTTCCTCGCCGAACCGGCGCATATAGCCCGCCATCATCATGAAAGCTGTAATCGCGAACACGACATCGCCGGGGCTGGCGCGGTCTGTCAGCCACATATTGATCAGCAGCCCGGTCAATCCGGCCTGCAATAACAGGATGGCGACGATCTGGATCAGCCAGGTATTCACAAAGCGCAGCCAGGTCTTCTTGGTCTCCGCACGCCAGCGCCAGGCGAGGCTGGAAAACCGCGAATCCTCGCGCGTTTCCGCACCGAAGCTTTTCACCGTCGCGATACCGCCAATGGCGTCCGCTACAGCGCCGCCCAGCTCGGAATCGATGGCATTGGAGCGAATATTTTGCGGCCGGATATAGCTGTTGGCCGCCCAGATTGTGGCAGCGACAAAGAGCGTCGTCACCGACAGCGAGAACGTGCCGACCATCCACCAGCGGGTCAGCATGTAAAGGCCCAGCCCGTACATCACGGCGATGGACGGGATCAGGCCGAACCAGGTGGTGGCCGTGATTGTGTCATAGGCCCACATGCCCCGTGTCACCTTGCGGACCACCGACCCGGCAAACGTATTGGCATGCCAGTCCAGCGAGAAGCGCTGCACCTTGGCAAAAGCTTCCGACACCATGTCCGCCATGTTCGCCGACGAAAACCGTACTTCGAAACGAATGCCGATCTGCCGCAAGGCGTTCACCGTCATCGCCAGCGCGAGAAAGGCCGCATAGGCCCCCCAATGTGCGCCGCTGCCGGTGTTCAGGGCATCGATCAATGCACCTGCCACAATCGGTACAAAGACATCGGCAATGGTGGCCAGTAGCGTGAATCCGACCAGCGCGGCGAAAAACCATGGGCGTCGCCGCCACTGCTTGAACAGAAAGCGGATCACGGAAAGGTTGGACAGAATACGCGATGGCTGCGGAGTCGGATGGGTCATCTCAGGATCGGACGCAAAATGTCCGCCTCATGCTAATTCGGATTTCAAAGGGTGTGTCGGGATCGCGGGGAAGTCCGGTCTGACGCGATGCCTGGCATCGTCGCTTTGTGTCCGGCAAAAGGCGATCGATCAGCCGCCTTTAAAGTCGAATCTTGTGCATGGGTCTGAAACGCGCTCCAATAGCTGTCGGGGAAGGGGCTCTTACGTGTGTATTGATCCAAGAGCCAGCAAAACAAGCGCGTGAAGTCGCCTTTAGAGCGAAAGCGCGGCATTGAGGTCACACCTGGTGTGGCCGGAGGGCAATATGGCTGATCACAAGGGGCGCGTTCTCATCGTCGCCGGTTCCGATTCAGGCGGCGGAGCCGGTATCCAGGCCGACATCAAGACAGTCACGGCATTGGGCGGCTATGCGACGACGGCGATAACCGCCATCACCGTTCAAAATACGCTTGGCGTTTCCGGTGTGCATTCTGTTCCGGTAGGCGTCGTCGAGGCTCAGGCCCGCGCCGTGCTCGATGATATCGGCGCGGATGTGATCAAGACCGGCATGCTGGGCACGGCCGAGCTGGTCGAAAAACTGGCGGATCTGCTCAGCGATTATCCGGATATTCCACTTGTGCTCGATCCGGTCATGATCGCCACGTCTGGCGATGTACTGATCGATGAGGCCGCAATCGATGGTATTCGCGACCGGCTTTTGCCGCGCGCCGCGCTGATCACCCCCAATGCACCCGAAGCCGCCACTTTGACCGGCCGTCCGGTCATGACCACGCAGGAGCAGGCCGATGCCGGTCAGAAGCTGGTTGAAATGGGCGCGGTAGCTGCGCTCGTTAAAGGCGGACATTTGTCAGGAAAAGTGATCACCGATGTGCTTGTCACAGCCTCATCCACAATTGTATTTGAATCAGAACGTCAGGACACGCGAAACACCCACGGGACGGGCTGCACCCTGGCATCGGCAATCGCAACCGGCCTTGCCGGCGGTGCGCCTCTGGCGACTGCGATTGAAACCGCCGGGCAATACCTGTCGGAAGCTATTCGCCGCGCGCCTGGACTGGGCTCGGGCCATGGCCCGGTCAATCACGGCTGGACCGTCAATCGCTAAACCTGGCGCTGGAGTATATTTTTGAAGCCCAAACTGTTCACCATCCTCAAGGATTATTCCCTGTCCGATCTCGTCCGCGATTCCGCGGCGGGCGTGACCGTGGCCATGGTCGCCATTCCGCTCAGCCTCGCTATCGCAATAGCTTCCGGTGCGCCGCCCGAAGCCGGCCTGATTACAGCGGCGATAGGCGGCTTGCTGATTTCACTCTTCGGTGGCAGCCGGGTTCAGGTCGGGGGGCCGACAGGGGCGTTTATCGTCGTCGTTTACGCTGTCATTCAGGACCATGGCTATGACGGCCTCATCCTGGCTACGCTGCTGGCCGGGGTCATCCTTGTCGTGTCTGGTTATTTGAAGGTCGGCAAACTCGTAGCCTATGTGCCGGAAGCGGTGATCAATGGCTTCACCATCGGCATCGGCCTTCTGATCGCCACCAGCCAGCTCAAGGATTTTCTTGGTCTGGATGGGGGATCTATACCGGCCGGATTTTTTGAAACCGTATCCGCGCTATGGGGCGCGAGGGACACCGTCGCACCGATCAGCATTGTATTGGCTATGGGTGCGATGGTGATGATTCTGGGAGCGCGGCGAATATCACCGCGTTTTCCAGGTCTTATCCTGGCCGCCATACTGGTCTCGTTTCTGGTCTGGTATTTTGCCTTGGACGTTGACACGATTGAATCGCGGTTTGGGGAATTATCCGGCCGGTTTCCGATTCCGGCCTTGCCATCCGCGACGCTCGAAAAGATTATCGAGGTTCTACCCTCGGCCTTCATCATCGCTTTCCTAGCCGGGGTAGAATCCCTTTTATCAGCAATCGTCGCGGATCGGATGATTGGCGGCAAACACCGGTCATCGGCGGAACTGGCGGCGCAAGGGTTTGCCAATATCGGCTCCGCTCTGTTCGGCGGACTGCCGGCTACCGGCGCGATTGCCCGAACTGCAACAAATGTTCAGGCGGGTGGACGCACGCCGGTCGCCGGCCTGGTTCATGCCGTCACTGTTCTCGCAACCACATTGTTGGCGTCGGGTTTGATCGGATATATGGCGATGCCGGCGTTGGCGGCGGTATTGCTTCTGACCGCCTGGAACATGTCAGAGCCGCATAAATGGCCGAGCTATGCTAAAGGCCGACGATCAGACCTGCTTCTCCTCTGCCTGACCTTCATCCTGACAGTCACCGTGGATCTGACCGTGGCAATTGGTGTTGGGGTTTCGGTTGGCCTTGCACTGCGCATGAACCGGCGCAATATCGAACCGGAGGACTGGACGCCGCCTCGCCGCTAGGGGCCACATGGCGTGCGCCGTGTTCGCCGCGCCAGAGCAATGCCGATCAGAATAATCACCAGCCCAAGATAGGCATTCCAGCTGATCGCTTCGCCAATGGCGAGCCCGGTGAAGAGCGCCACAATCGGCACCAGATAATTGACCAGCGCCATGAAACCGGCACCGGCGCGCGCGATCAATCCGACATAGAGGACGGTGGCCAGAGCCGTCGGCCCGACCGCCAGCCAGACCAGCGAGGCCCAGCCATAATAGGTCGCCGGTTGATCATTTACTGCTAATTGCCAAAGACCGAACGGCGCACCCCAGATCGAGGAACAGATCAACGCTCCGGCGGCCAGAATGGCCGGATGGGTGGGCGGCGCGCGTCGGGTCAGGATGACGTTGATCGCATAGGAAAGGGCCGCCGCCAGTATGGCCAGTTGGGCCAGAAAGGTCGGGCCACCAATGCCTGCCAGCGCCGCAGGTCCGATCAGGATGATGGCGCCGGCAAATCCGATCAGAAAACCGGTCAGCTTCCAGCCACTCATTTTTTCCCCTGCGAAGAAATGCGCGAGCGCCACGGTCGAGAGCGGCATCACCGCCAGCAAGATGCCGGCCAGCGCAGACGGGATCTGGGTCTGACCCAGCGGGATCAGGAAAAACGGCAGGGCATTGCCGAAAAACCCCAGCAGGGCAAAACTTTTCCATCGTGGGTCGGATAGCGGCGGTAATCGGTGGCCACGCCAATAGGCATAAACCGTCACGCAGACTGCGGCGAGCGTCAGCCGGGAAAAAGACAGGGCGGCGGGCGGCAGGCTGTCGAGCGTCAGGCGAATGAACAGGAATGCCGTTCCCCATAAGGCCGCGAGGAAAAGCAACAACGCCCAATCGCGCCAGCCGGGCAGTTGCGGCGCGCTCATGTCAATTCAGCTCTCACAGCGTTGGCAAACCGGTCGATATCCACATCGTCGGTATAAAGATGCGGCGTTACGCGCAGCCGGTCGCCGCGCTGTGAAACCGAAACGCCCCGTTTTGCCAGACGCGCTGCCAGATCGCTCGGTGCGGTGTCCGGCAAGACAAGGCACAGATAATGTGCGGCCCGATCCGGCGTGTCACAGTAGAGGTTCAACGGTCGAACTGCCGTCTCGATCGCGCGCGTCCGGTCGCGCAAGGCGGGTGCCAGGTTTTCCAGCCCGATCCCGTTCAACCATTCCAATGCTGTCAGCGCAGGTGCCACAAGCTGGAACCCGGAGCGTTCGCCCATGTCGAACTTTCGCGCACCCGCCGCATAGCGGTCCGCATATTCGACAAGCCGGGCGAAATCCTCAGCACCGTCGCGAACAATCCAGCTTTCTTCCAGCGATTGACCGTTCTGGTGTTCGGGCGCGACGTAGAGATAGCCAAGCGTATAGGGACCCAGCAACCATTTATATCCGGCCGAGACCGCGAAATCGGGCCGAATTGCGGAAATATCAAACGGCGCAGTGCCCAGCGATTGCGTCAGGTCCAGCACCAGTCGCGCGCCTTGCGCCCTCAGCCCGTCAGCGACCGACACCAGATCAACAACGCCGCCATCAGCCCAATGTACTTCCGGCAGCGCTGCAATCGCGGTTTTCGGTCCGATGGCCTGCAAGACAGCGTCAGTCCAGCTTTGATTGGCCGACCGTGCCACCGTGGTCAGCTTTGCGCCCGACCGGGCGGCGGCTTCACGCCAGACATAGACATTCGACGGAAATTGCTCGGCGAGAATCAGGATTTCCTGATCCGCTGACAGATCAAGGTTCCGCGCTGCCGTGGCCAGACCATAGCTGGCGGCGGGGACCAGCGCGATATTGTCGCTTTCAGTGCCGAACAGTTTTGCGGCCTCAGCGCGCAAGGCTTCCGGCTGATCAAAGAAAGCATCCTGAACGCCCAGCTGCCACGGCCGCTGTCTCTGGTCATAGGCGGCCTGGCCGGCAGCCGCTGCAGACTTTGGCATCGGCCCCATATAGGCGCAGTTGAGATAGGCCAGATCGCGGGGCAGATCAAAGAGCGGGCGGATGTGTTCAGCATTCATGCGCGGCATTTGGCCCGCCCGCAGACGAAGGTCAAATCACCAAATCCGGAAATATGAAACACATTGCGAATTGACCGGTTGGCTACGCCGGGGCTAGGCCGGTTCAAACGATCCGGGAACGATCATGACCGAATTCTCCAAACCCCATCTCCGCCCTTTTGATCCGCGCTTTTCCTGCGGACCGACCCGAAAACATCCGGGCTGGTCTGCCGATCAGCTCGTCAATGGCATGCTGGGCCGCAGCCACCGCGCCAACGGCCCGCGTCAACGCATTGTCGAATCCTATGAGCGCACAGCTGTGCTGCTGGAATGTCCGGCGGATTACAAGGTTTCGATGGTCGCCGGTTCCGATACCGGCGCGATGGAGGCGGCCATGTGGTCGCTGCTGGGGCCGCGCGGTGTGGATGTCTTCGCCTGGGATGTATTCGGCGGGCGCTGGACCAAGGATGCGCGCGACGAGTTGAAGCTTTCCGATCTGCGCATCTTCGAGGCCGATAGCGGGAATATTCCCGATTTCAGCCAGGCTGACCCCAAACGCGATATGATTTTTACCTGGAATGCGACGGCCGCCGGTGCGTGTATTCCGGATGCGGACTGGATCAGCGACAGCCGTGAAGGCCTGACCATCGTCGATGCCACGTCCGCAGCCTTCGCGCTGAAACTCGACTGGTCGAAAATCGATGTCCTGACCTATTCCTGGCAGAAATCTCTGGGCGGCGAAGCCCAGCACGGCATGATCATCCTCGGGCCGCGCGCCATCGAGCGTCTGGAGCAGCATCGCCCGACCTGGCCGATCCCGCGCATCCTGCAACTCCACAATGCCGACGGCACAGGCGTCAACGACGTCATATTTGATGGCAAGACGCTCAATACGCCCTCGCTCCTCTGCTTCGAAGACTATCTGATGGCGTTGAAATGGGCGGCGCGCGAAGGCGGTCTGTCCGGATTGATCGCGCGGGTAGACCGGAATTTCGCGGCCTTGACCGAATGGGTGGAGCGGTCCGACTGGATCGATTTCCTTTGCACCGATCCGGCGTCGCGTTCGCCTGTTTCCGTGACATTGAAATTCGCCGCGCCCGCGATTGCAGACCTCGATCAGGATCGCCAGTGGGAGCTGACGCGTAAAATGGTGTCCTTGCTGGAACGCGAAAATGCGGCTCTGGACGTCAATCCGCACCCGTCGGCACCGGCCGGTCTGCGCATCTGGTGCGGCCCAACCGTTGATGCAGACGATATTTCCGCGCTCGGACCATGGCTCGATTGGGCCTATGGTGAAGCCAGCGCCGATTTCTAGCTTTTCCTTGGCGACGGAGCGCTTTAGGGTGCCCGCCAACAATACATTTGAGCGTGAGTAGGGGATTACGTCATGAAGTCATTTGTTCTGGCCGCAATCGGGGCCGCCATATTATCCGTGCCTGCCATCGCCGACGATCACGATTGGGAATTCCGGCTGGGCGTGACGGCACACGATTTGTCCGATCACATCGAAGACGGGCCGAACATCACGATTGGACTTGTCGGGCCGGAAATCGACGCCCTGCGGATTATCTGGACGCCGCGCCCCTATCTCTATGGCTCTTTCAACACCAATGAGCTGACCAATTTTGGCGGCGTCGGCCTCGAATGGGATTTTGACATCACCCCGAACCTCTCTTTCCAGCCGGCTTTCGGTCTGTCCTATAATGACGGCGTTCGCGACATCGACCGCACAGCACCGCCCAATGATCCAAACCGCATCCGCCTCGCAACGACGCGATCCCTGATGGGCGAACACATCCTGTTTCACACTACATTCGCGTTGAATTATGAATTGTCAGAGCAAATGACCGTCGCGGCCTATTACGAACACATCTCGCACGGCCAGATTTTGGGCAGCGGGCGCAATCAGGCGCTCGACAATGCCGGTGTGCGCTTCGGCTATCGTTTCCGCACGCGATAGTTTCCACCGAAATTCCCGACTGCCGTCCTGAATACAAGTGCGCCGCTGATCCGGGGGTGGATCAGCGGCGCTACGCATTCCGGAGGACAGACAAAGGGACCGGGAGTCCTACTCCCCGGAATGCGCATTCGGGTCGGATTCCTGTCGGACATAGCGCCCGGTGAACCACACATCCCAATTTCGGGTAGCAGGATTATACTGCGTGAAATGCTGTGTCACGCTCCCATCTTCATGAGGAGCCCAAATGCCGCGGAAAG
>BQJI01000110.1 GCA_021604625.1 Hyphobacterium sp.
CGCGAAAGTTTCCGACATCGTCAATCTGGCTGGGCTGGCGGCCTATGACCCTTCGAGGGCGGCGCTGTAGTCACGCCCGCTTGATCACTTCGTGACGTGCAATTGAAATCGAACTCTCCTATATCCGGCGGGCTGCTGAGGGGGAATTGATGGCTGGGCGCGCATCTCGTGACATGACGACAGGACCGGTCTTCGGTCACATTTCAAGAATGGTCATCCCGATGAGTTTCGGGATTGTCGCCATGATGCTGACCGGCGTCATCGATACATATTGGGTCGGCACGCTCGGCACCAGCCAGCAGGCCGCGGTGCAGCTTTCTTTCCCGGTCACCATGCTGGTGATGAGTATTTCCATCGGCCTTGGCGCCGGCGCGGTCTCCGTTGTGTCGCGCGCCGCCGGTGAAAAAGACGATAGCGTGATCCGGCGCACAGCGACCGATGCACTCACCCTTTCCATTCTGGCTGTCGGATTTGTCTCCATTCTCGGCATGATTTTTGTCGAGCCGCTTTTCCGGCTGATCGGTGCGTCCGAAACGATGATGCCGCACGTCGTGGATTACATGTCGGTCTGGTTTGCCGGAATTGTTCTGATTGTTGGCCCGATGGTCGCCAGCAACATATTGCGCGCGCTTGGCAATGCGGTCTTGCCGTCCATGATGATGATCGCCGCGGCCGTGGTGAACATGATCCTCGATCCGTTTTTCATTCTGGACGATGTGTTTGGCCTGCCGGGTCTTGGCTGGGGCGTTTCAGGCGCCGCGCTGGCAACGGTGGCGGCCAATGGCGTCACCTTCATCATGATCAGCGCCTATCTGGTTTTTCGCGAAAAACTCATCGATTTTTCCTGGCACGGCTTTGACGAGCTCTTCCACAATTGGGGCGAGATCGCGCGTGTCGGCCTGCCGTCGGCGGCGTCCAACACATTCAACCCGTTTGCGCTAACCATTGTGATGGGCGCATTGGGCATGGCGCAATTTGGTGATGCGGCTGTCGGCGGCGTTGGTGTGGCCGCACGCCTTGAAGCCTTCGCCATTGTGCCGCTCTTTGCATTGTCTGCCTCGATAGGTCCGGTGACGGGCCAGAATGGAGGGGCGGGGATCACCGCGCGTGTTCGCGACGCCTTCGCCAAGAGCTTTCTTTTCTGCCTTGTCTGGTCGCTGGCAATGGCGGCGATCATCCTCAGCCTGTCGCAATGGCTGGCACCGATTTTTCTGCCCAGCGAAATGGGCCAGGAGGTCGCGCAAACCTATTGGTCGCTGGTGACACTCACCATCGCTGGCTATGGCGTGACCATGGCAGCAAGCGCGGGCTTTACCGGGCTCGGGCGACCCAGTTACGGCGTCATGATCACCTCCAGCCGCGCCGTGATGATGGCCCTGTTCGCGTGGGGCGGTGGTGTGATCATGCAGGCACCGATTGGCGTGATCGGCGGCATCGCTATTGCCAATATTCTATCCGGCTTTGGAACAGCGGGTTTCGTGTTGTTTCGCGCCCCAATGGAAGCGCGCAAGCGCAAGCAGCGCAAAGCGCCGATTGCCGCTACCGCCGCGTCAGAATAACCGCCAGTTCCGGTTTTCCATTCAGCGACGGGTGCGGGTAGGCAACCGGCTCGGCCTCCGGCCAGTCCCAGCGCTCGATGGGAAATAATTCGCGCATTGCATCCATTGAACATCCATAAGGCGGCCCGCCCAATTCGGCTTTCTGCATGAACAGCGCGAACAATTTTCTGCTCGGTTTCAGCCAGTCAAACACCGCAGCTTCGTATTCGGTTCGCAGGCGCGGCGGGATGGCGCACAGGAAGGTCTGTTCGTAAGCGGCATCCAGCGGCTCGTCGGGACGCCAGAGCAGAATATCGGCCTCGATCAATTCGGCGCTCAGACCATCCTGTTCCAGCGATGATTTCTGCCAGGCGAGGGCGGTCGGCGAGAGATCCGCACCGATGGCGGATTTGCCCAGTGCGGCAAAAGCCTTCAATTCCGGTGAACGTCCGCAGCCCGGCACGATCACACTGCCGGCGTCGTCAAACGCTCCGGTATCGCGCCAGTGTTCAAAGGCCGGGTGGAGCCCGGGCCGCTCCCAGGGCGTGGAATCGTCTGCGAAACGCTTTTCCCAATCCATGGGCGTGCGACTGTTTTCTGCGGTCACGATGATCCGTCCCTTCAATATTTCCCGTCATTGTCTCGATTTCGCTTGATGAAATCGAGCCCATACAACAGTTTAACGCGCATCGGGGGATTCGGGGGAATCATGTATGCGGGATGCATTGAAGACAGGTGTTGCGTT
Source organism: Hyphobacterium sp. (assembly GCA_021604625.1). Taxonomy (GTDB): domain Bacteria; phylum Pseudomonadota; class Alphaproteobacteria; order Caulobacterales; family Maricaulaceae; genus Hyphobacterium. The sequence goes on from BQJI01000110.1 coordinate 2,284, forward strand.
GATCTTGCTTACTATCGCGCTGGCCCTGACGGCGATTTATGCCTTGGATTATGCGCGCGGTGAAGGCTGGATGGACGATCCGGCGCAGCGCTCGATATTCCTGCGCGAGGCGCAATCACCGACCGCCGGTGAGGCGCAATGAATTTCGGCTTTCCCCTTCGCCCGGCATTGGCTAGTTAGGCCGCACAAAGCACTTTGCGGGTGTGGCGGAACTGGTAGACGCGCTGGATTTAGGTTCCAGTATCTCACGATGTGGAGGTTCGAGTCCTCTCACCCGCACCAGCCTTCGCTGACGAAGTCAGGGAGGGCTGTCCCGCCGAAGCCTGTAAGGCGTAGGCGGACCAGGCTTCTGTCAGCTTCGGCTTGGCAAGCCCGTTCATTAAGCCAAATTCTATTGATCCGGTGGATAAATTTTAGATGCAGAATGCCCCGGCAGGGGCTTTCGCTCGCTAGCGCGAGCTTCAGCTGGGCAAGCCAATCCCTCTAATTCGCGCGAAAGCTGTCTCGCCGAAGTCTGAAAGGTGCAGGCGGACCAGGCTTCTGTCAGCTATTGCTGGGGTGCACGCAAGATTTTCTCCATCGCCTTGCCTTTGGCAAGTTCGTCGATCAGCTTGTCCAGATAGCGGATTTCCCGCATCGTCTCTTCCTCGACATCTTCAACACGCACACCGCACACGACACCCTTGATCAGGATTCGATCCGGATTCATGCGCGGCGCGTCGGCAAAAAACGTCTCGAAATCGGTGTTTGCGTTCAGGGTTTTCGCCAGCGCCTTTGCGTCGTAGCCGGTCAACCAATCGATAATCGTGTCGACCTCGGCTTTTGACCGGCCTTTATTCTCCGCCTTGGTGATGTAGTGCGGATACACACTGGCAAAGCTCATTTTATAGATTCTATGGGTCATTCTGCCACCTTTCACGTGCTCAACTATTGAGCCAATCTAATATCGTGTAGGCAATAGTCTGCGTCTTCGGAGTAACGGAGTGACATTCATCAAAGCGGATATTTCACTTCCTCTGGAGCGAACTCGAGCTCGAATTCTGCGCGTAAATTATGCGGGAGAGCGTGGGGCTATTGCGATTTATTCAGCGCAGCTATCATTCAAACGGCTGTTACCAACCGAAACAGTAGCATTTCTGGAGCATGCAATCGGTCATGAGCGGGAGCATGCCGCCAAATTTCGAAAAGCTATGAACGAAAGAAACGTCTCCGTCTGTCCGGGAACATTTATCTGGATTGGCGGTGGTTTTTTGCTTGGCATGTTTAGTGTGGCTGGAGGCAATCGTGGAGTGATGGCCTGTACGGTCGCCATTGAAGACGCCGTCCATGGGCACCTTAACGAACAGATTGCCTTTTTAGAGCCACGCGATGAGGCATTGGCAAGTTTGATCCGCGACATCCGGATTGAGGAAATCGAACATAAGAAAATGGGACAGGCGGGCTATAATCCCGAATGCGTTACTGCCTCCGCATATACGGGAGTCATCAAGGGAATAACCAATGCCCTGATTTGGATGGCCACCTTTGGTGATTCAACGAGATTGAAGCAGCTCAAGCGCTAGCTGCCGCGCGCCCGTTGCATAGGCGAAGGCACCGTGACATAACCCGCGCCTTCAACGCGGCGGAGTCGCATTGCCCCGCTGATCGCCAACCATGCCAGGACCGTTTAAATGCAAGTTACAGAAAAAGCCGCCGAAGGCTTGAGCCGCACTTTCGAGATTGTAATCCCGTCCAGGGATTTGCAGGCTCGCCTCGACGCCAAGATCAATGAAATTCGCCCGCAAGTGCGCCTCAAGGGCTTCCGCCCGGGCAAAGTGCCCGCGGCGCACATCAAGAAAGTTTTTGGCGAGTCGATCCTCGGCGATCTTCTGAATGATGAATTGCTGCCGCAATCCATCGATTCAACGCTGAAAGAGCGCTCCATCGAGCCGGCCTCGACGCCGCAGATCGATGTGAAGTCCGATCCCAAGGCGATGGTCAGCGGTGCTGATTTCGAGTTTCAGATCCAGCTCGACATCATGCCGGAATTTGATGCGCCGGACCCCAAGAAGCTGAAAATTACGCGCCCGGTTGCCGAAATCGAAGACGCGCAGATCGACGAAGCGCTCGCCGAGCTGGCCAAGGAAAGCCGCGCATTTGCCGAGAAAAAAGGCAAGACCGCGAAAGCCGAAGATGGTGACGCGGTTGTCGTCAACTTTGTCGGCAAGATGGATGGCGAAGTTTTTGAAGGCGGATCAGCTGAAGATGCGCGCGTCGTCATTGGTGATGGCGCTTTCATTCCCGGATTCGAAGAACAGCTCAAAGGCGCCAAGAAAGGCGACGAGATCGAGCTGAAAGTGACCTTCCCGAAGGATTACCAGGCGCAAAACCTTGCCGGTAAGGACGCCGTATTCGAAACTACCGTCAAGGCCATCGAGGCCCCGACCGAATCGAAAATCGACGACGAACTGGCCAAACGCCTCGGCCTGGACTCGCTGGATGCGCTGAAGAAAGCGCTGACAGACCGTTTCGAGCGTGAGCATGCCGGTCAGTCCCGCATGCGCGCCAAACGCTCGCTGCTGGATTCGCTGGACGTCGACAAGAAGTTCGAGCTTCCGGCCACCATGGTCGATGCCGAGTTCGAGAACATCTGGCGCGAAGTCAGCAATGCCATGGAGCAGGGCCAGCTGGACGACGAGGACAAGGACAAGTCCGAAGACGAGCTGAAAGCCGAATATCGCACCATCGCCGAGCGCCGCGTGCGTCTGGGCCTGGTGTTGGCCAAGATCGGCAAGGGCTCCGGCGTTGAAGTGACGCAGGAAGAAATCGCCCGCGCGATCAATCAGGAAGCCCAGCGCTATCCGGGTCAGGAACAGCAGGTTGTCGAATTCTATTCGAAGAACCCGAATGCTGTCGCTCAGATCCGCGCACCGCTCTACGAAGAAAAAGTCGTGGATTATGTGCTGGAGCTGGCAACCGTAACCGACACCAAGGTCAGCCGCGACGCGCTGTTCTCGGATGACGATGACATTCTGTCCGGCGCCAAGCCTGCGAAGAAAAAAGCTGCCGCGAAAAAGGCACCTGCCAAGAAAGCGGCTGCAAAGTCTGCTGACAAGCCGGCTGCAAAAAAGACACCCGCGAAGAAGGCCGCTGCCAAAAAACCGGCCGCCAAGAAGGCACCTGCAAAGAAAGCTGCCGCTAAAAAGTAATAAGCTGCGTTAACCTTTGCTGACATCGATAAGACGCCCCGCCTTGCGCGGGGCGTTTTGCGTCGCGATAGTTACATTCTGTCAAATTGGCCGAATCGGACGGGCGTCCTGCCTGATCCGCAAGTTTGCTGGAGTGCGCGATGAAAGATCCTCAGGAAGTCATGATGAACCTCGTTCCCATGGTGGTGGAGCAATCCAGCCGCGGTGAACGCGCTTACGATATTTTTTCGCGCCTTCTAAAGGAACGCATCATTTTCGTGACCGGGCCGGTCGAAGATCACATGGCGACACTGATCGTTGCCCAGTTGCTGTTTCTGGAATCGGAAAACCCGAAAAAGGAAATCGCGATGTATATCAACTCGCCGGGTGGTGTCGTGACGTCCGGCATGGCGATTTACGATACGATGCAATACATCCGCAGCCCTGTGGCAACCGCCTGCATGGGCATGGCGGCGTCGATGGGCTCACTTCTCCTGTGTGGCGGCCATCCGGATATGCGCTCGGCAACGCCGAATGCGCGCATCATGGTGCACCAGCCATCGGGCGGCTTCCGTGGTCAGGCCTCGGATATCCAGCGTCATGCGGAAGACATCATCAAGACCAAGAAGCGTCTCAATGAAGTTTACGTAAAACACACGGGTCGCACCTATGATGAGGTCGAGGCCAAGCTGGATCGCGACACATTCATGTCGTCTGAAGAGGCCAAGGAATGGGGACTCATTGACCATGTTTATGCTTCCCGCGAGGATGCTGCAGGCAAGGAAAGCTAGGCCGTTCTGTGGCTTTGCGCCTGTATCTTCGGGTTGGCATCGGGTTAAATTGAGTGTGTGATTACGTTTCGCTAAGGTTCGGCCCCGATCTTGCTGGGGTCAGACTTGAAGCGCGGAACGATCGTGTAGCGTGCCGGAAAGACGAACAGGTGGGGTTATGAGCAAGACATCAGGTGCAGGCGGAGACGCCAAGAATACGCTCTATTGTTCGTTCTGCGGCAAAAGCCAGCATGAAGTTCGCAAGCTTATCGCCGGACCGACCGTCTTCATCTGTGATGAATGCGTCGAGTTGTGCATGGACATCATTCGCGAGGAAAACAAAACCTCCATCGTGAAGGGCAAGGAAGGCGTTCCCTCGCCAACCGAAATCTACAAGGTGCTGAATGATTATGTCATCGGGCAGGATCGCGCCAAGCGGGTCTTGTCGGTTGCCGTCCACAATCACTACAAGCGCCTGAATCACGCGTCGCAAAATCAGGACGTTGAACTGTCCAAGTCCAACATCCTGCTGATCGGCCCGACGGGGTGCGGCAAGACGCTGCTCGCCCAGACGTTGGCGCGGATCATTGATGTGCCGTTTACAATGGCGGATGCCACAACACTGACCGAAGCCGGTTATGTAGGCGAGGACGTTGAAAATATCGTTCTGAAGCTGCTGCAGTCGGCCGACTACAATGTCGAGCGTGCGCAGCGCGGTATCGTCTATATCGACGAGATCGACAAGATTTCACGTAAATCCGACAATCCGTCCATTACGCGGGACGTGTCGGGCGAGGGCGTCCAGCAGGCCCTTCTGAAAATCATGGAAGGCACCGTTGCCTCCGTACCGCCGCAAGGCGGCCGGAAGCATCCACAGCAGGAATTTCTGCAAGTGGATACCACCAACATCCTGTTTATCGTTGGTGGCGCCTTTGCGGGCCTTGAGAAAGTCATCGCCCAGCGCGGCAAGGGGTCGTCCATCGGCTTCGGCGCCGATGTGAAGGATGCCGATGATCGTCGCACCGGTGAAATTCTGCGTGAATGTGAACCTGATGATCTCCAGCGTTTTGGCCTGATCCCGGAATTCATCGGACGTCTGCCGGTTATCGCAACGCTCGAAGACCTGGACGAGGGCGCGCTGATCCAGATTTTGACCGAGCCTAAAAACGCATTGGTCAAGCAGTATCAACGCCTGTTCGAGATGGAAGGGGCCAGCCTGACATTCACGGAAGACGCGCTGCACGAAATCGCCACCAAGGCGATTACGCGCAAGACCGGCGCGCGTGGTTTGCGCTCGATCATGGAAGGCATTTTGCTCGAAACCATGTTTGATTTACCAGGCTTGGAAGGCGTCGACGAAGTTGTCGTCAACGGTGATGCTGTGACCGGTAGCGCCCAGCCGCTCTTCATCTACGTTGAAAAAGACGACGCTGACGCCAAGGACAAGCAACCGACCGCGTCCTGACCGACCAGAGCAGCCGCGCCGGTTGAATTCCGGCCGGATAGCAACCATTTGAGTCTTAACGCTGGAAAAGCTGTACAAGACGCGTGATGCGCGGGCTTCCGGTTTGGCGAATCGTATCAGCATGGTCGGGTCGTGCCCCGACCATCAGGAGTTCTGGACCTTATGACTGAAACAAAAATCCTCCCCCTTTTGCCGCTGCGCGACATTGTCGTGTTTCCGCACATGATTGTGCCGCTCTTTGTCGGGCGCGATAAATCTG
>BQJI01000111.1 GCA_021604625.1 Hyphobacterium sp.
GTCGATTTCAGAGATCATTCTGGGACGCTATATGAGAACTAGCCTAAAATTAACCGGTCCAATGTCACAATTTGGCTCCAGATTGAGGCAACACTGCTTTGGATGGTGTTTCAGGTCTTCCCAGGGCGGAAAGCTTGCTTATCTAATAGAGAGCCCAAGCGACGAGCCGAATCGATGACCGAGCGCCGCGATAAACCCAGTGACCCCGATCGAGAAACCGGGGTCGCAACCCGCACCCGCCCGAAGACGCAAAAGCCGTCTTTGTATCGGGTTGTGATGTTGAATGACGATTTCACGCCGATGGAATTCGTCATCGAGGTCCTGATGCGGATCTTTAACAAGTCGCCGGAAGAAGCGACGCAGATCATGCTTCATGTCCACCAGAATGGCGTCGGCATATGCGGTGTGTTCACTTTCGAAATCGCCGAAACGAAAGTGGCTCAAGTGATGGACCTGGCTCGGCGCGCGCAGCACCCGCTGCAATGCACGATGGAAAAGGAATAGACCTTGCCTTCATTTTCAACCTCCCTCGAAGACACGCTTCACCGGGCCCTCGGGTTCGCAAACGAACGCGGCCATGAGTACGCCACTCTGGAGCATTTGCTGCTGGCGCTCGTCGAGGACGAAGATGCTGCCGGCGTGATGAAGGCTTGCGATGTTGATCTGGGTGAGTTGAAGTCGACGTTGACGGCTTTTGTGGACGCTGAGCTCGGTGAGCTTGCAATCGACGACAATGAGGACGCAAAGCCCACGACCGGTTTTCAACGGGTCATTCAGAGAGCTGTGATTCACGTCCAGAATGCAGGGCGGGAAGAAGTGACGGGCGCAAATGTGCTTGTGGCGATATTTGCGGAGCGCGAGAGCCATGCGGCCCATTTCCTCGCAGAGCGCGATATGACGCGCTATGACGCGGTGAATTATATTTCTCATGGCATCGCCAAGCGTCCCGGCGATAGTGAAGCCCGGCCCGTTCGTGGCGCCGTGGAAGAAGATATTGATGATGACGAAAAAGAGGCCGACGCGTTGTCGTCCTATTGCGTCGATCTGAACGCCAAAGCCCGTGACGGTGGTGTAGACCCGCTGATCGGTCGCGAGGCCGAAGTTGAGCGTTGCGTTCAGATTTTATGTCGCCGCCGCAAGAATAATCCATTGCTTGTCGGGGACCCGGGCGTCGGCAAAACCGCGATTGCCGAAGGTCTGGCGCGGAAAATCATTGAAAAAGATGTGCCTGAAGTTCTGCAAGATGCCACGATTTATTCCCTTGATATGGGCTCGCTACTGGCGGGAACCCGCTATCGCGGCGATTTCGAAGAGCGCGTCAAACAGGTCGTCAAGGAATTGGAAGACCGCGAAGGCGCGGTGCTTTTCATTGATGAAATTCACACCGTAATCGGTGCCGGTGCCACCTCTGGCGGCGCGATGGACGCTTCCAACCTGCTTAAACCGGCGTTGCAATCAGGTAGCCTGCGTTGCATGGGCTCGACGACCTACAAGGAATTCCGTCAGCATTTCGAAAAAGACCGGGCCTTGGCGCGCCGGTTCCAGAAGATTGATGTGGTCGAGCCAAGTCGAGACGATACGGTGAAAATTCTGCAGGGATTGAAACCCTATTTTGAAGAGTTTCACGATGTCCGGTTTACCAATGACGCTGTAAAATCAGCCGTGGATCTGGCCTCGCGTTACATCACCGACAGGAAGCTTCCGGACAAGGCCATCGATGTGATTGACGAGGCGGGCGCGCGCATGCGTTTGCTGCCTGTTTCCAGGCGCAAGAAAACGATTGGCGTGAAGGAAGTTGAGACGGTTGTCGCAAAAATTGCCCGGATTCCAGAGAAGTCGGTCTCCAAGGACGACGAAATTGCGCTGAAATCACTGGGTTCAGATCTGCGCCATGTTGTCTTCGGTCAGGATGAAGCCATCGACAAGCTGGCGTCGGCGATCAAGTTGTCGCGCGCGGGTCTCCGGGAACCTGAAAAGCCGATTGGCAATTACCTGTTTTCGGGGCCGACCGGCGTGGGCAAGACCGAAGTGGCCAAGCAACTGGCATCGATTCTCGGCGTCGAGCTTCTGCGCTTTGATATGTCGGAATATATGGAACGACACACCGTTTCGCGCCTGATTGGTGCGCCTCCGGGTTATGTCGGGCATGATCAGGGCGGCCTGCTGACGGATGCAGTGGACCAGCATCGCCATGCTGTGTTGTTGCTGGATGAAATCGAGAAAGCCCACCCGGATCTCTTCAACATTCTGCTTCAGGTCATGGATCATGGCAGCCTGACCGATGCGAACGGTAAAACGGTCGATTTCCGTAACATTGTCGTCATCATGACAACCAATGCCGGCGCTTCGGAAGGCGCCAAGGAAGCCATTGGGTTTGGCCGCGACAAACGTGAAGGCGATGATCTTGCGGCCATCGAAAAATTGTTCACGCCGGAATTCCGTAACCGCCTGGATGCCATCATCCCGTTTGCGGGCCTGTCACCGGCAATTGTTTCGCGCGTCGTAGAAAAATTCGTGCTGCAACTTGAAGCCCAGCTCGCCGACCGCGGCATCACGTTTGAACTGAGTGATGCGGCAACAGAATGGCTGGCCAAGCGAGGCTATGATCAGAAATTCGGTGCGCGCCCGCTGTCGCGGATCATTCAGGAATACATCAAGAAGCCGCTGGCGGATGAAATCCTGTTTGGCCAACTCAAATCCGGTGGCCTTGTCAAAGTCGATGTTGATGCGGCGGACACGGATCGCCTCGATTTCGAAATCACGCCCGGTGATCGCCTCAAGCCGAAAAAGCCAAAAGGCAGCGGTCGGTCGCGCAAGAAGGAAACCGTGCGCTAGCGGGCCGGTTTATTCCGCGAACACTGTCGTACTGGAGAGTGCGCCATCGTTTATGGCGTTCTGTTGCCGGTATTCGCGCGGTGTTAGCCCCGTGGCGTCCTTGAAGGCCCGGTTAAACGGACCAAGCGAGGCAAATCCGCTGTCCATGGCAATCTCCAGAATACCACGCTTTTTCACCGATAAGTCTGTTAACAGGCCTTTCGCGTGTTTGATCCGGTATTGATTGATGAAGCGGTTGAAATTGGGTTGCCCAAGAGCCGCTACGATTGCGCGTGAGATTTTATAATCTTTCTCGTGAAGCCGCCGGGCCAGTGTGGTCACCTTCAAATCCGGATCAAGATAGGCACCGTCAGCAACGAGTGTAGTTATCTGTGAAGCCAGCGCTTGCTCATCCTGGCTTGCTGGCGGCACTTTTCGCGCGGACCCATCGGGCAACGGATTTTTCCAACGAAACACCACGGCGAGGCTCATGCTTGCCATTATGGCGGCGGCACATATGCCCTGAATGAGAATGGTGAGGTCGGCTGAAACCAGCGTCAGGCGGCCATGATCGAAGAGAAGGACGCAAATGACGACTCCGGCACCGAAGCTGGACAGAAAGACATATCTCACTGGCCGCTCGGATTCGGAAATTCCGGACCAGCCATTCAATCCTTCGCCGAAGGCCAGAACGAGTGCGGTAGAGCTGAACAGCACCTGCATGTTGTCGAGTCGAGCCATCCAGTCGGCCAATGTGGCGTCACCAATAACCGCACCGAAATTCGTCGCAATCGCGATCTGGTCAAAAACCGTGGGCAGGAAAATGCCGGCGACGATTGTGATTTCGGGCCAGTTTATTGCCGGATCGTGCCGAAAAAGGGCGCGCGAGGTCAGCCAAAAAAAGGAACACGACGCACAGCTTGCGATGGCCATGACGGGATAGGCCGCGCCGAACGCACTTTGTCCCATCAGTTCAATCAGCAATATTGAAACAAGACCGGCGCAAAACACCGCCCAAATTATGTTGAGCCGGGAGAAGTCGCGGCGAAAACCGATCCAGGCAAGCCAGCCCGCAGCGGAAAAAACCGTCAATAATTTTAGCCCTGCACCGATAGCGAACACAATTATCTCCCTTCGGCCAATACGATGCGCCGGATGCGAGACTATATGCAATTGCCGCGCAAAAAAACCAACCGATTTGCAAATCGGCGAGCCAGCGGTGGCAATTTAGGGAAAGTCCACGCTCAGACCTGCTGCAAAAGCAGGCGCAACTGAAAAGGACTATCCCATGGTCGATGCTTCTTCCCCAACATTGTCGCGTGGCTTCAGCTCGAATAGCATTCTGAAGTCCACCGGACTCCTCTGGTTTCTCGTCGCCGTTCTCGGACAATGGCTATTCGCCTATTATGTCATAGCGGCCTATGGACCGCCGACGGCCAGCGGCGATTGGAGCAACTGGGACGATGTGGGCCTGATTCAGGGTTTCACGGCAGGCGACCTGGTCGGAAATCTGACATTCGTTTCTCACGCCTTGCTGACAGCGATTGTCTGCGTTGGAGGCACGATGCAATTAATGCCGCCGATCCGGAACCGTTTCCCGGCCATTCACAGATTTACCGGGCGGGTTTACCTGTTGGTGGCCGTCGTGATGGCCGTTGGCGGTATCTGGATGATCTGGGGCAGAGGCTCGCGGCTGACAGATATTGGCGGTTGGGGCACGACGATCAACGGTGTGCTGGTTTTGATTTCCGCCCTTGTCGCGTTTCATTTTGCGCGCCATCGCCGGATCGATCAGCACCGACGCTGGGCAATGCGGACTTTTATTCTGTTGAGTGGAGTCTGGTTTACTCGCCTCGGCTACATGTCATGGGCGATCGCGACCGGCGGGCTTGGCATGAGCCGGTCCCTGGATGGGCCATTCGACATGTTTATCGCATTTGGGAGCTATTTATTGCCACTCGCAATTCTCGAAATCTATTTTCTGGCGAGTGAAAGCCGGTCATCAGGCATGAAGCTGGTCGTTTCGGGACTGATGCTTGCGGCAACCGGAGCGACGGCTTTGGGTGTGTTCGGGGCGTGGATGATGATGTGGAGCCCGCAGATCTAACGTCAGGTGAGGGCGGCCCTGATTTTCGCAGCCTGTGCTTTCAGTTCGACCGTATCTGCCTGTCCGCCGCCATGGCGGCCAAGTGCCTGGTTTTCCCATCGCGGAATGATGTGGAAGTGAATATGGAACACAGTCTGCCCGGCCGGAGCGCCATTGAACTGGCTGATGATGATGCCATCAGGCGACAGGGCGGTTTCGACGGCTCTGGCAACGGCCTTTACGCGCGTGATCGCAAGGGCCGCCACATCGTCTGACAAATCGAGCAGATTGCGGGCTGGCGCTTTGGGTACAACCAGACAATGGCCCGGTGATTGCGGGAAAATATCCATGAAGGCGACAACGGCATCATCTTCGAAAATCTTGATCGCCGGGGCCTCGCCCGCGATGATTTTGGCGAAGATGTTCTGATCGTCATATTTTCCGGACAGGCTCATGGCTGGGTTTCCTGAATTTATAATTCTCTAAGTGACATCAGCTTTCGATAGGCTTCCCTTAGCCACGGGCCAAGTGAAGCGTCGGGTGGTTCATACCCCAATTCCGCTTCGGAGAAGGGGGCAGCCGGCGTTATTCGCATGCGTTTGTCACAATCAGGGCAATGCACCCGGTTGGACCTTTGCGCGAGCGCGGCAAATATGGCGCCACCGCCCATACCCGCCGCAAATAGGGAGCTCCAAAAGGCAAAGGCGCTCAAGGCGGACGAATGAAGGGCTTCAGACCCGCAATCGGGGCAAATATTCACCGGCTTTCGATTGCGGAATCCATCCTGAAGAATTTCGACGGATTGCTGAAGGTCTGGCTCCAACACCCAGAGCCGGGCACCGGTTGAACCAAATAGAAGGTTCGGTTTCAGATGGAATAGATGCCAATCTGGACAGATCGCCGGAATACCTGCAGATTCGAGCGCAGAAACCGCCACCGCTGCATCATACACATTCCAGAATTCGGCAATATTGACGACGCGAGACATGTCGCGAGGTTAGACACTAATTATCTTGCTTGAAAGGCAACTCAGCCTTTTGCGCCTCGATGTCAGCGAGGACCGCACCCCGCTCATATTCGAGATAGTCAGCGACGGCGCGGCGGAAGTTTTCGTCCGGAATGTAATGCAGTGAATGCACCGATTTCGGACGATAGCCGCGGGCCAGTTTGTGCTCGCCCTGTGCACCGGCTTCGACGCGCGCCAAGCCCCGCTCGATCGCGAAATCTATGGCCTGGTGATAGCAGAGCTCGAAATGCAGGAAAGGCGTGTCTGCCAAACGCCCCCAATAGCGCCCATAAAGCGCATGGGATCCGATGAAATTCAAGGCTGCTGCGATATAGCGCCCATCCTGTTTGGCCAGAACCAGCCAGACCTGATCCGCCATACGTTGATGGATGAGGTCAAAAAATTCGCGGTTGAGATAGGGTGCGCCCCATTTGCGACTGCCGGTTTCCTGATAGCAGGCAAAGAAAACATCCCAATGCTCCGGGCGAAGATCGGCACCTGTCAGTCCGACAATCTCGATATCCGCTTGCGCTGCGGCGCGTTCCTTTTTGAGCGCCTTGCGCTTGCGCGAAGATAGATCGCCGAGGAAATTGTCATAGGACTGATAGTCAGCATTTTCCCAGATGTATTGGCGATCCACGCGATACAGCAGGCCAAGCGCTTCACCCATTTCGCGATCTGTTTTTGACGGAAAGTTCGTGGACCAGATGGACAGGCCGGAATTCTCTGTAACCGCCATTGCTGCTTCGGCCAGTTTTTCCCGCACGTCCGGGTCGGAGGAGAGCAAGCGTCGGCCGGTAACCGGCGTGAACGGAATGGCGCTCAACAGTTTGGGATAGTATTGCCCGCCGGCGCGTTCATAGGCGTCAGCCCAGGCATGGTCGAAAACATACTCTCCGTAAGAGTGAGGCTTGGCATAGGCGGGCAAGGCGCCGACCAGTTCCCCGATTTCGTTTTCGGCCACCAGATGGCTGGCCTGCCACCCGGTTGCGGCAGTGGCGCATCCGCTTTCCTCCAGCGCCTGCAAGAAGTTCCAGCTGAGAAAGGGATCAAATTCCTCGCCAGTTGGATTGGCAACCGCATCCCAGGCGGATTTGTCCACGTCGGACAGGCTGGAAATGGAGCGAATTCGGATCCCGGTCATCGTGGGTTGAGATAGGCGCGATTCGGTGTTGGGGAAAGGTCAATGGTGGGTTATGCCGTTTAGACAAAAGGGAGGGGCTTAGATGACATCGAGATTTGACGGCAAGCTGGCGCTGGTTACGGGCGGATCGCGGGGCATTGGGGCGGAAATCGCCCGACGTCTGGCGTCCGAAGGGGCCGATATCGTACTGACGTATGGCGGGTCCAAGGACAAGGCCGAGGCCGTGGCCGACGAAATTCGAGCGATGGGTCGCAAAGCGGAGGCTCTGCATTGCGATGCCTCAGTGCGCGGTGCAACGGCTGCGATGATCAATGATGTCGCTGAACGTCATGGCAAGCTGGACGTGTTGGTCAATAATGCCGGCGTCTATCCGCTGACCTCGCTGGCCAAGTGTTCGGATGAAGTCTGGGACAATATGATTGCCGTCAACCTGACCGCAGTGTTCGAAGGCCTGCGGGCGGCGTATCGCAAGATGAAGGCGGGTGGGTCGATTGTTACGATCGGGTCCGTTGCCGGAGATGCCGCGCAGATGCCGGGTGTTGGTGTTTATTCCTCGTCCAAGGCAGGCGTTGAGCTCATCACGCGCGCAGCCGGTCGCGAATTCGGGCGCAAGGGCATTCGCGCGAATGTTGTTCAACCCGGGCCGATCGATACCGATATGAATCCGGCAGATGGCGAAACCGCCGATTTGCAGAAGATGATGGTGCCGCTGGGGCGTTATGGTGAGGCCGGCGAGGTTGCTGCGGCCGTGGCATTTCTGGCGAGTGATGAAGCGTCCTACATCAATGGCACGACGCTGAAGGTGTGTGGTGGCATGACGGCATGATGCGATATGCACGCGGAGCCATTGCGCTGGCGGCGTTGGTTGCGGTTGGTATCCAGTATGTG
>BQJI01000112.1 GCA_021604625.1 Hyphobacterium sp.
CAGTCTCGAAACTTCAGCATCCGCCTCATCCGTCGTTAGCGCGGTGACGTCCTTGAGCGCGCTCATACCGCCCCCATCAGCTCATCAGCCTGGGCGCGCGCCGCATCGGTGACATTCTCGCCCGACAGCATGCGCGCAATCTCTTCCCGGCGCGCATCGCCCACGAGCGGACGCAATGTCGTGCGCACCCGGCCCTTGCCATCTTCTGATTTCTCGATCTTCCAGTGATGATCCGCCATTGCCGCAACTTGCGGTGAATGGGTGACGATCAGGGTCTGACCGGTTTCTGCCAGACGTTTGAGACGTCGCCCGACGGCCGCGGCAACAGCACCACCAACGCCCTGATCGACCTCATCGAAGATCAGGGTCAAACCGACTTCACCGACCGAGAGACAGACCTTGATGGCGAGCGCAAAGCGCGCCAGCTCGCCGCCGGAAGCAATCTTGTCGAGCGGACCGAACGGCGTACCGGGATTGGTCATCACCTCAAACGTTATCCGGTCGCGCCCGCTTGCGCCGGGTTTCGTTACATCCGTTTCCAGTGCGACGCGGAACTGCGCCTTGTCGAGCTTGAGCGGCGGTAATTCCTTGATCACGGCCCTGGCTATCGCGCTTCCCGCCTTTTCGCGCGAGCGGGTCAGTTTTGTTGCCGCCAGATCGTAGGTCGCTTCCGCAGCCTTCAACGCTTTCCCGGCTTCTTTCACGCGATCATCTGCGTTTTCAATGGCGTCGAGTTTCTCCGCCATTTCGACGCGAAACGCCGACAAGTCACCAACCGCGACATCGTGTTTCCGGCCTGCGGCCCGCAAAGCAAATAATCGCTCCTCAACCTCGTTCAATCGACCGGGTTCGATCTGGAATGTATCGGCCGCATCGGCCAGCGCGTCTTCGGCTTCGGTGAATTCGATCAGGGCACGATCCAATGCGCCGGTGGCACGATCCAGTGCGCTGCGCGCCGATCCTGCGCTTCCGCTATCGCCTTCACCCAACGCCGCGCGTACTTTTTCCATTCCGCGCAAAGCTGCATTCAATCGGGTCGACAGGCCACCATCCGTTTCCAGTGCCGCGCGCGCTTCATCCAGCTCGCCCAGCGCCTGTTCTGCGTTCTGAAGAAATTTACGTTCCTCGGCGAGCGCAGGCTCTTCGTTTGCAAGCGGCTCTAGCGCGTCCAGCTCTTCCAGAGAATGGCGAAGGAAAGCCTCTTGTTCGGCTGCGGTTTTCCGGCTCGCTTCCAGATCCTCCAGACGGTCTCGCGCGACGCTCAATGCTTTCCAGGCGCGGGCCACATCGTCACGTTGCTTGCTGTTCGCAGCAAAATCATCCAGCAGTCCGCGATGGGTTTTCGGGTCCAGCAGACCGCGACCATCGTGTTGACCATGCACTTCGATCAGGGCGTCGCCGATTTGGCGTAACAGGCCGATACTCGCCGGTTGATCGTTGATCCATGCCTGGCTGCGGCCATCCGCTGTCACCCGCCGGCGCAGGAGCAGATCTTCACCCGGATCAATTTCAAGACCGGCGTCCGCGAGCAATGCCATGATGACCGGATGGTCTGAAATCCGGAATGTCGCCGTCGCGCTACCATCGTCGCGACCTGCACTGACCTGCGCCCTGTCAGCGCGTTCGCCGGCCGCCAGACCCAACGCACCCAGTAGAATGGATTTGCCAGCACCGGTTTCACCCGTCAGTGCGCAAAGGCCAGCCGCAAATTCTGCGTCCAGCGCATCAATGAGAACGATATTTCTGACTGAAAGGGCTGTCAGCATCCGGCAAGTCTAGCCGAAGAGCCGATCCATGGCACGCTGCCAGTAGGACGGATTGTCTGGCTGCAGATCCGGGTTCGGAATCGCGATCCCTTCTTCTGTCAACAGACGATAGGTATCTTCATACCAGGAACTACCCGGGAAATTGTGCCCGAGAACAGCCGCGACTTGCGTGGCTTCCTGATCCACACCGAGCGCTACATAGGCTTCCACAACACGGTGTAGAGCTTCCGGTGTGTGCGTCGTCGTCTCGAAATTTTCAAGCACATTGCGAAAACGGTTGATCGCCGCCAGATAGAAACCGCGGCGCAGATACCAGCGCCCGATCGACATTTCCTTGCCCGCGAGATGGTCGCGCGTCATATCAATTTTCAGACGGGCATCCTGTGCATATCTCGATGTGGGATAGCGGCGAACGACCTGCTGAAGCGCATTGAGCGCCGAAACCGTCGACTGCTGATCGCGGCCAACATCCATGATCTGTTCGAAATGGCTGATCGCTACCAGATAATAGGCATAGGGCGCGCTGCGATTGCCGGGGTGAAGCGCGATGAAACGTTCCGCATCGGAAATGGCTTCATCGTAATTTCCAGCCTGATAGTTCGCATAGGCCGCCATCAACATGGCGCGGCGCGCCCATTCCGAATACGGATGCTGGCGCTCGACTTCGTCGAACTGGTTGGCGGCATCGGTCCAGCGGCGCGCTTCGAGACGTTCGACACCGGCGGCGTAAATCGCTTCGACCTCGCGCTCGATATAGACATTCGATTCCGAAATCCGGCGTGATTGACAGCCCGCAAGAATTGCCGCTGCCAACACTACAAACAACAAACGCGTCAGTAAGGTCATGATTGCTCCGCGCAAGGCCTACCAAGCCGGCAGGGTCACTCAATTTGGAATGTGTTGTAGCGTAAGCTTAGCGGTGTTGGAAGCGCTGGTTCAGCCTTCGAGTGTCACAGCTTCAGGGACGGCATCGGCGGCCGCATAGGCAACCATTTTCCAGGCGGATTTATCAGCCATCAGAGCGCGCACGGCCGCGATATTCAAGGCATGGCCGGGCTGGTGCGCAAAATAACGCCCAAATATCGGCGCGCCCGCCAATGACAAATCACCGAGTGCATCCAGCGCCTTGTGCCGGGCAAATTCGTCGGCGAAGCGCAGGCCTTCCGGATTGGCAACGCCGGAATCGTCGATCACAACGGCATTGTCCATTGATCCGCCAAGTGCCAGCCCTGCGGCGTGCATGGCTTCGACATCCTTGCGGAAACCGAATGTTCGGGCAGAGGCAACGTCTTCGGAAAAAATCTCATCCGAAATGTCAAAAGCATAGCGCTGACGCCCGACACTCGGATGCGGGAAAGAAATCTCGACATCAATTGCCGGCTTGATCGACGGCAGGAAGGTTGCCGTTCGGCCCTGCATCTCGATTGAGACTGGCTTCAGAATACGGATAACACGAAGCGGCGCTGCGGTTTCTTTCAAACCTGCCTGGCGGATCAGGGCGACAAAAGGTGCTGCGGAACCATCCATGGCCGGAGTTTCGGGGCCATCAATCTCGACGATTGCGTCATCTACACCCAGCCCGGCGAAAGCCGACATCAGGTGCTCGACGGTTGCAACACTGGCCCCGGCCTCGTTAGCAATCGTGGTGCCTAACCGGACTGTGGATACATTTTCAATCCGCGCCGCGATCTGATTATCGCCGGTGAGGTCGGATCTGACAAAATGAATGCCGGTGCCGGGTGCCGCGGGCTTCAAAACCATGCGCACGCGCTTGCCGGAATGCAGGCCGATGCCTGCACAGACTGAAACCGCCGCCAATGTCTTCCGATTACTCACGCCCCGCACACCCTTCACATTAGAAATGGCCAGAACCGGCCATGCACGATTTGTGCAAACTTCTTCGAGGGTTGTCCTAGGTCGGCAACGGCAAGGCTTCAATTAAAGCATTGTTGCAGATTGTTACGCGCGCAGCGTGCCTGGATCAGTTGGCCTGACGACGTAGAAAGGCCGGAATTTCCAGATCCGTGTCTTCACCGTCCTCATTGAAGAGATCACCGGTCGCCGGGCGTCCCTGGCGGGATTGCCGCGCTTCGGACTCGACCGTTTTTGGCGCAGTTTTTGGCAGCGGTGCCATTGGCCGTTTGCGGCGACCGAAAAGCGAGAAAGCGGATTTGCGCTCTGCCGACGCGTCTTCCTGAATATCTTCGGCTGCCGACTCTGTCGGAGCGGGCGCTTCTGGCCGAATACGTTCGGCTTCTGCTGCAACGCGTTCCTGATCACGAACAACCTGCGGGCGTTCATCGATGTCCATGTAGGGATCAGCGTCCAGTTCATCGAGCATCGGATCATCGGCCTGACTGATCGGTGCATAATCGTCTTGCGGATTCGCTGCGGCGGCTGGTCGAAATTCCGCCTTTTCCTCATGCAGTCTGCGCACGAGCGGGCCTTTCCGCTCGGCCATGGCCGCTTGTTGCGACTTGCCGGGACGTTCGCCGACGCCATCACGTTTCCAAGGCAAAATGCCAGCATGGGGATCAACCGCCGGCGCTGCCGTACGGGTCTGCGTCCGGCGCGGATCAGCTGCGACCTGAACCTCCGCATCAATTCCGGTTGCGACGACCGAGACACGGATGGTCCCTTCCAGGGCTTCATCAAACGTCGAACCGACGATGATATTGGCATCCGGATCGACCTGATTGCGAATTTCATTGGCCGCTTCATCGACCTCATAAAGGGTCATGTCATAGCCGCCGGTAATGTTGATCAGCACACCGGTTGCGCCTTCCAGCGACACGTCATCAAGCAATGGATTGGCAATGGCCGCATGCGCAGCTTCGGTCGCGCGCTTCTCGCCAGACGCCTCACCTGTGCCCATCATCGCCTTGCCCATTTCATTCATCACGGCCCGAACATCGGCAAAGTCGAGGTTGATGAGGCCGGGCATGACCATCAGATCGGTGATGCCGCGAACGCCAGAGTGCAAGACGTCATCCGCCATCTGGAAAGCTTCAGCGAATGTGGTTTTCTCGGTCGCGATGCGGAACAAATTCTGGTTTGGAATAATGATCAGCGTGTCGACGTGATCTTGCAATTGCTCGATGCCGGCATCGGCGATGCGCATGCGGCGCGAGCCTTCAAAATGAAACGGCTTGGTGACGACGCCAACGGTGAGAATACCCTGCTCACGCGCAGCGCGCGCGATCACGGGTGCAGCACCTGTTCCTGTGCCACCGCCCATACCGGCGGTGATGAAGACCATATGGGCACCGGCAAGGTGTTCCATGATTTCCGGCAATGAGTCCTCGGCGGATTGTTCGCCGATTTCAGGCCGCGCGCCTGCGCCGAGACCTTCGGTAATGGCGGCCCCCATCTGAACGCGTCGTTCTGTTTGCGATCGCATCAGCGCCTGGGCGTCGGTATTCGCGACCGCGAAATCAACACCTTCAAGCTGGGATTCTATCATGTTGTTGACGGCATTGCCGCCTGCGCCGCCAACTCCGAATACAAGAATTCGCGGGCGAAGCTCGGTTGTTTCTGGCACAGAAATATTCAGAGGCATGACCGTTCCGTATACGAAGGCTAAAGGTTAACACAGGATTCGGCATCAATGTCTGCCTGCAGCCATTAATTGCGGGTTAAATCCACAGAATTCTTGTCGATAAATCGCTAAAAACTTTCAGCGAGCCAGCGCCAGACCGCCGCACGAGGCTTCTGATCAGCGGCCCGCGCCCGACGTGAACGCCCGGCATTCAACCGGGGTGGGCCGGAAATTGCCTCGGCCGCACCACGGGCCTCGCGCAGTATGATTCCGGAGACAACAGAAAAACCCGGCCCTGAAACGGCATCGCCGAGGCCGGAGACACTGTGAGGCTGGGCCAGTCGTGCAGGACGGCAAAAAATTCGCGCCGCGATTTCCTTTGCACCTGGCAATTGAGCAGCCGCACCCGTCAGGACAACCCGATGATTGTGATCAAGCCGACCATCAACATCGAGGCGGTCGCGCAGCATTTCAAAAGTTTCTTCCAGCCGCGGACGGATGATGGAATTCAACATGGATCGTGGTGCGGCATTCATCCGGTCGCCATCGCCGGCCACCGGCGGCACCTCGATCATTTGCCGATCATCGCTCGGGCTTTCCAGCGCAGATCCGTAGAGGATTTTGATCCGCTCGGCGGAGCTCAAGGGCGTTTGCAGGCCACGCGCCAGATCACTGGTAACATGGCGTCCGCCAATCGGGACCGCGGTCAAACGCGCGAGACTCCCGCCGGAAAAAACCGCTGCCGAGCTAATCTCGGAACCCATATCGATCAGCGTGGCACCCAGCTCGATCTCATCTTCGGACAGCGCGGCCAAGCCCGCAGCATAAGGCGACGCGATGACGGATTTCAGATCGAGATGACAGCCTTCGATACAACTCAGAAGATTACGCAACGGACCGACTGGCGCTGTAACGACGTGCATGTTTACAGCCAGGTTTCGTCCATACATACCACGCGGATCACTCACCTCATCCTGGCTGTCGACGACCCATGAAACTGCAATGGCATGAAGTATAACCTCATCGGCGCGCTGAAATTCGGAAATAGCGGCATCCTGCAAACGACGCATATCCCGTTCGGTGATTTCACCCCTCGCAATTGGCGATTCCAGCGTGATGCTTTCACCTCGGGCGCGCGCTGCGGTGAGCGAAACACTGACCTGGCTGACAGCGACACCTGCCATGCGTTCGGCGCGCTGTACGGTTTCACGAATGTTGGCACGGGCCTTTTCCAGATCGGAAATGACGCCGCCTTTCATGCCGCGGGCGGACTGATGGCCAACGCCGATAATACGCGGGCGCGGGCCTTCGGCGGTTTGTTCGGTGCGCGAGATAAAGCAGACGGTCTTTGACGATCCGAGATCCAACGCTGCACACACTCCGGGCCGGGCCTGACCAGCGGACGCGGACTTGCTGCCGGAAGAAAAGGAAAAGAGGCTCACGCTTCGCGTTCCTCAAGACCGGCGGCGCGGGCGCGTTCCGAACGAGCGCGGACAATCATTTCACCGGGTTGGCGCAAATCAATACTCTCGGCGTCGAGGCGCAGGACACCGCGCTCATTGTGCATGGCCGCCAGCAAAGCGAGCGCTGCGCCAAATTCGGTTTCCGGCAACTTGATGTCGAGCCCGTTCTCCAGACGCAGATTCCAGCGCCGGTCGCCGACCCGCACCATCGCCGACACACGGCTGGCAATATCTGAATAATGTTCAAGCGTTTCGATGAGCTGTTCGGCTTCGGCGTTCGCGCCATACCCGACCACCAGTGGGAGGTCGGGCCAATCACTGGCATTGGCCTCGCCCAGCACTGCTCCGTCACGATCAACGACATGAATGTCGCCATCAATCTGCCAGAGGGCAAATTCAGAACGCGGTTCGACGACGATCGCAATACGGTCAGGCCAGAGGCGCACAATGCTGGCTTCGCGTACCCAGGAGAGCGCCTCGACCTCGACGCGCGCTGCATCCGGATTGAAGGTTAGCATGGCATCACCGCGAAATACCGATACGGCGGCCGCAACTTCGCTGACATGGTCGGGCTCCACGCCCGTCACTTCGATATGATTGATGGCGAGTCCCATCGCAGCGGTGCGATCGGCTGCCATGCGTTGGGCGGAAACGCCCAGATCGTCCAGACCGCCAAAGATATAAAATCCGCCAAGCACAAGCAGGACCAACGCCGCAGCAAGACCGGTGATCAGGCGTGCGGCATTGCCGGCGCTATAACGCGCACCGCGAAGCCGGGCTTGCACCCAGTTACGAAAACGCCGCGGCGCGGACGCTGCGGCGGTTTGCTTCCGGGGTGATTTGCGACGGGTCGGCTTTCGCCGAGCCGGAGCGCGTTTCACCTTGGACATGACGCATCCTCCGCCATCCACTGAA
>BQJI01000113.1 GCA_021604625.1 Hyphobacterium sp.
CCGGGCGGTATCGGTTCGGCGAGTATCGTCACTGATGACGGGATTACGATAGGGGCAATCGTGGCAGTAAATTGTTTCGGCTCGGTGCAGATTCCGGGAACGGATACATTCTGGGCGGCACCATTTGAAATCAACGCAGAGTTTGGCGGCAAACCCGTTCCGACGACCCCGGATTTCGACGCTGAAGACTGGGGCGCGGCCAAGCTCAATCCGGCACCGGGAAGCAATACAACGCTTGCGGTGATTGCGACCGATGCCATTTTGACATCGGGAGACGCAAAACGCCTGGCGCAAATGGCATCGGCCGGGTTTGCACGCGCGATTCGTCCGGTCTTCACACCGTTTGATGGCGATGTGGTGTTTGCGCTTTCCACAGGTCAGCGCGAATTGCCGCCGCCGGACGCATTGACCCTTACCAGATTGGGTTCTCTGGCTGCAGATTGCCTCGCCCGGGCCATTGCACGTGGCGTGTTTGAAGCATCAAAGGTCTGATTATACTGGATTTTGTTTTTCGTCTCCGCTAGCGTTCGCGCTTCGACGTGCTTTCAGTCACGTTCAGGGGGAGTTTCATGAAATCAGTTTGCGTTGGCGTTGCTGCGTCTATTGCTGTGTCCTTTTCGGCGTTTGGCCAGGACATGTTTTCCAATATTCAAACCGTTGCCGCGTCCGATGGGGAACGCGATGTGATTGCGTTCGACAGCTTGTCGCCGGAGGTGATGCGGATGTCGCCCGGAGACACGATCAATCTCAATTTCGGGCCCGGCTATGTGGCCGAGCTTGACCGGATGACCACCCAATCGATGGGTGCGCAGGTCTGGGTCGGCCGCCTCGAAGGTGGTAGCCTTCTTGACCGTGTGCTGATCACAGAAACCAACGGATATGCGTTTGGTCGCATCGTCACGGATGAGGGCGTCTGGCACATCATTCCGGAAGGCAATGGTCACCGCATCATGCAAATGCCGGCGACCGCCCAGCCGCGTTTCAGCGCCAACGACATGCGCTTCCCTGACCCGATGGCGCTCGCGAGACTCGCGGAAGCGGGTGAGTTGAGCTTCTCGGAAGAAATTGCGGAAGCCGTGCCGGTGGGATCGAATGGTATTATCGACATCGCCGTTTTCTATTCGCAAAGCATGACCGCCCATTGGGGTCTCGCGACCGGGGGCCGCGTCCAATATCTGATGGCTGTGCTTGATACGGCTCTGGTAGACAGTGATACGGGCCTTCGCGCGCGTCTGGTTCATCTTGATAGTGTTAATCTGACGACGGATGATGCTGATCAGGAAGTCACGCTCAACAATCTTTCGGGAGATCCGAATAACAATACGCCGGTGACCCAGGATCTGAGCGCTCTGCGCACGGCGGGCACGACTTACGGTGCTGATCTTGTGGGCATCATTCAACGTGCCCTGCCGAATCAGGTTTCGTGCGGGATTGCCTGGACGAATGGCACGAGCGGAACATTGAGCCCTCAGGAAGTTGCCTTCGGTTATTCGGTTTCGGCTGACTGGTTGACGCCTGATCAGACATCGATCTGCGGAGCGGCGACGTTCGCCCACGAAATCGGTCACAATATGGGCTTTGTTCACAATGTTGAACAGGAAGGCCAGGTTGGCGGTGGTGTTCGCAACTTCGCCCACGGTCACCGGGTCGACTGTAATTTCGGCACGATCATGGCTTATCCGTCCACCAATGCACAGATTCAGGCCTGCCCACAGGGTTCGCCGCAGGCCATCGGCGGTGAAACGACGGCGTTTTTCTTCTCCAATCCGGAGCTGATGCGTTGTCCACCAAACGGTGCCGGCGCTTGCGGACGTCCTTTCAATGATGCTGACCCGGCTGATGTGGCTCGCGCGGCACGCGAAGAAAGCCGGAATGTCGTGAATTTCCGGGCTGAAGCGCCGCGTGTTGTGTCATCGGTGCTGCCGATCACACGCTCGGTTCAAAACGGAACGGCGGCGACTGCTTTTGCAACGATCATTAATCCCGGAGCGACACAGTCGACAGCAACCGGTTGTGGCCTACGGCTTGCCGGATCAACGCCGGCTCAGTTCTCGTATCAAACGACCACTCCAGCCAATGCTTTGAGCGGCACTGCAAATACGCCGGTGGATATTGCTGCCGGAGCGGTCCAGAATTTTGTGTTCTCGGTGACCAGCGCGGCGGATTTTGCAGATAATCAGGGTCTTCCGCAGGCTTCTGCAAACGATGAAACCCACCTGTTCATTGAAGCTTTCTGTGGCAATCGCCGCTCGGCGGAATACACACTTGGTCTGAACTCATTGATTTTCAGCTCCTCGCCCAATGCTGTTCCGGATATTATCGCCCTGGCAACATCGGGTGATCCAGGTCGTGTGAATGTCCCGACGACCGGCAATTTCGTTGGCGTTTTCGCGGTCGCGATTTCCAATGTTGGAGCCGCAGGTGTTATCACGGTATCAGCAGATACCGGCGGTCGGACCCTGGCCGTTGCCAATATCGAAGTGTGCCCGACCGACCCGGGAACGGGCGCTTGCACCGCCGCGCGCGCTGCAACGGCGCAAGTGAATGTCGGGGCGAACGGGACCGGCACATTTGGCGTGTTTGTTCGCGGCAATGGTCAAGCCATCGCCAACACGCCCGCAGAAAACCGTGTCTTTGTCCGCTTCAATGAAGGTGCCAATGCGCGCGGTGCAACCAGCGTCGCCGTACGTACGCAATAGGACACAGCCCTGTCCGCATGAGAATGTCAGTCGATAGCGCGGCAGGTCTGCCGCGCTATTTGCTTGCGCCGGGGGCTGTTTTTACGCCAAAAAGCGAGCTGCGAGGGGCGTGCTTTCGGGGCCGATGCGGCAATCCGGGAGAGCAGAGCAGGCAGTCGACACATGGATATGAATACACGCCTGACGGGCGTGATGATTTGCGGGGCCGGCCATTCCGGCTCGACTCTGCTGGGACTGATCCTGGGCCGGGCCGTGGGTGCTTTCTATGTCGGGGAAGGCGCGAAAATCCGCTATCTCCACGATTTGAATAAGCCCCTGCGCAAGCGCGCCTGCAAGGTTTGCGGAGAAATCTGCCCCGTCTGGTCAGATTTTCACTGGGATCAGGAAAAGCCGCTTTATCGGCAGGTCGCAGCGCACACGTCGTCGAGTATTATTGTTGATTCCACCAAAAATCCGGCCTGGATCAAATCGCGCTCCGATGAGTTGATGGAAGCGGGTGATAATCCGGTTCTGATTTTCCTGAAGCGTGATGGCCGTGCGGTCTTGAATTCGCGGTTCCGGAAATATCCTGACCGGGATGCGGCCACGCAAATCCAGTCATGGATGGATCAGATCGAGGCAAGCCGCGACCTGTTTGAGAGCTTTACCGGGCCGAAAATTGACATTCAGTATGAAGATCTGGCAACGCGGCCCGAAGCGGTCATTCGCGAGATCTGCGACGTGGCGAATATCGCCTTCCGCCCGGAAATGCTGGCATTTAAAGATGGCGATTCGCACCCGATGGGTGGCAATACCGGCACGCAGTTCGTGGCGGCGCGCGATCGGGTCGAAGATAACCCGGATGCAATTTTGAAACTGACGCCACGCACACACGATTATTACGCAAAGCATTCCGGCGATATCAGACTGGATTTGCGCTGGAAAACCGAAATGTCTGAACCCGATTTTGCGCTGTTCAACGATATGGCTGGCGTGTTCAATACCGACATGGCTTGGGGAGATGATGGCTGATGACAAAAATTGACCTTGTCTTCCGTCAGATTGACGAACGCACCCGCGATGTTTCGCTGGAACTGGCGAAAAAGCATATTCGCCCGGATGCGGTTCACATCATTGATGATGTTCGCCCCTTCACCGAATGCGTGAACCAGATGCTGCGCATTGATCATAATTGCGACTATGTCGTCTATCTGGATGCGGATTGTCTGATCCTGGAAGACATGCGCGAGTTTATCGAGCAGACGGATGCCGCCTATATCGACAGCTATGTCAGTGACCGTTTTCGCGGACGCCTGCACTGCGGCGTGCATATCACCCGGATTGATCTGGTGCGGGCCATGGCCGCGATCGAGCCGCCACTCGATGATATGAAATACGTATTGCGACCGGAATCGCGGCTGCGAAATCTGGCGATGAAGCCTTTGCGGATGAGCAAGCAGTTTCGCAATTTCGATATCCTGCACGACTATTTCCAGTTTTACCGTCACGTCTTCATGAAATACGCCCTGCGCGAATTGCGCAGCCGTACCGCGGTGCAACTGAAGCGCCTGTCATCGGCGATGAAGCACTGGCCGGATGTCTCCGGACCGGTGGACGATTTCGTGATTGCACAACACGCCGTGCGCTATGCGCGCGAACATGTCTCCAGGGATGCGAGCGCGGCAGAAACCCATGCCTTCATTGAAAACCTGCCGCAACATGCCGAACGGGAACTCGCGCGGCTCGGGGTTGAGGAAAAAGACGCCTTCACGCTGGATGATCTGGATGCCTGGCTGGAGAAGAATGATCAGCGCCATGTCTATGGGTCTGCGACCGACAAGCCGAAAGTCTTCGGCCTGGGTCTGTCGCGCACCGGCACGCGATCGCTGACGGCGGGTCTGCAAATGCTCGGCTGGGATACCTCGCACTATCCCATCGATGAAGACACCTATACCGAGCTGGCCTATGGCCAGTATGATCTGACGCTGCTGAAATATCATGACGGGCTGACCGACATCACCACGATCCCGTATTACCAGCAGCTGGACCAGCAATATCCGGGGTCGAAATTCATCCTGACGGTGCGGGACATGCCGGGGTGGCTGCGGTCCTGCCAGAATCACTGGTTCAACCGCCCGGCGTTCAAACACACCGATGACCCGGACGAGGAAACCCATCTCCTGATGCGCCAGCTTTTGCGATCTGCCGTCTATGGCTGTTACAATTACCAGCCGGAGCGTTTCACCTGGGTCTATGAAAAGCACCTCGCTGAGGTGAAGGCCTATTTCAAGGACCGCCCCGATGATTTGTTGATCCTGAATGTCTGCAATGGCGAGGGCTTTGACAAGCTGGCGCCCTTCATGGGCGTGCCGAAACCGGCCGAACCCTTCCCGCACAAGGGCAATATCATGTCGCAGCGCGTCGAAGCGGCGCGCATTGCCGCCAGAGCGGCGGAGTAGGCGCAGCCGGTCATGGCGCAGCCAAACCCGCCCCCTGTTGACGTGGACGCGCCCGGCATCGGCCAGGCGATGGGGTTTGCCGGACGCACGCTGGCGCTCGTCTGGACAACGGCGCCGCGCCTGACCCTCGTTATAGCCATCACCACAGCGATGGTGGCTCTGGTGCCGGCGGTGGCGGCCTTTATTGCCAAGCTGATCGTCGATACCGTCCTGACCGCTATCGACACCCAAACCGCGGCTGATCGTCAACAGGCGCTAGTCTGGGTGGCGGTCGAAGCGGGCATTCTCGGGGCAGGCATGGCCTTGCGCCGGATACTGGTGTTTCAGAAACGCCTTTTGCATGCCGAGCTGGGCTTTGCGGTCGCCGCGAAAATTTTTGACAAGACCAGCCGTTTTGATCTGGAAACCATCGAGCGGCCCGATGTCCAGCAACAGATTTTGCTGGCCCGCCAACACGCCAGTGCGCGGCCCTATAATCTCGCCAACCGGGTCATCGAAACCGGCCAGCATGCGCTGACGCTTGTCTCACTGGCGGTGGTGTTGTGGAGTTTCTCGCCGCTGGCGGTGGCGATTATCGTGGTGGGCGGCGTGCCGCTTTTCATCAGCGAATTGCGGTTTTCCGGTTCGGCTTTCCGTTTTTATACTGGGCGCACGCCGGAAATGCGCAAACGTAATTATCTCGAAGGCCTGATGACCAGTGACAGCGCCGCCGTGGAGCGGCTGCACGCGGATGCCACACCGGCCATCCGTACCCGCTACGCCGCCCTGTTTCGCTGGCTGTTTGGTGAAGACCGGAAATTGCAGGCCCACCGCACGGTTTTCGGCGTTTTGCTATTGCTGGTCAGTTCGGGCTTTTTTCTGGGCGGTAAGGCGTGGGTGGTCTGGGCGACCGTGATGGGCGCGATTACGCTGGGCGAGATGGTGATGTATGCGGCGGTTCTGAAGCAGGGTCAGAATTCGGTGACCACGCTTCTGGCGACGTTGGGCGGGGGCTATGAAGACCTGCTCTATGTCTCAAACCTCTATGCCCTGCTGGGCCGCGCGGATGGCATGGCACGCGGACAGTCCATCGCCGGGCCCTCACCGGGCGGCGGGTATCAGCTCGATGATGTCAGCTTTGACTATCCCAATGGCAATGCGCCGGCCCTGACCGGGATATCGCTTTCGATTCCTGCCGGGCAGAAGCTGGGGATTGTCGGGGCGAACGGGTCGGGAAAATCGACACTGGTCAAGCTGTTGACCGGGCTCTATCTGCCGCAACCCGGCCACGTGAAGCTCGACGGGCTGGACACGAAAAACTGGGCGCCCGGCGCGCTCTTTGCCCGCACAGCGGCGGTTTTCCAGCCCTCGCAGCGTTACAGCTTTACCGCCGGTGAGAATATCGCCATGGGCGAGGGCCTGCGCAATGACGATCGCGCGCGCTTGCAAAAGGCGGCCGAGGCCGGACTGGCCGGACCGGTGCTTGCCGACTTGCCGGACGGGCTGGAGACCCGGCTCTCGCGGCAATTTCTGGACGGGCGCGAATTGTCCGGCGGGCAATGGCAAAGACTGGCGCTGGCGCGGGCCATGCTGCGGGAGGGTGCCGATTGCCTCATCCTTGATGAACCGACCGCTGCGCTGGACCCGGCAGCGGAGGCGGAATTTGTCAAAGCGCTCGGCAGAGAGGCGCGCACACTGATTGTCATCTCTCACCGGTTGTCGACGCTGCGCTGGTGCGATGAAATTGTTGTCCTCGATGGCGGGAGAATTGTGCAATCCGGGGCGCCGGACGCCTTGTGGACCACGCCCGGACCCTATCGGGATCTGTTTCAGGAACAGGCGGAATTCTATGCCGGAAAACCGGGAAAAGCGGGCTCTGAAAAAGACGGGTAAGGGCTCTTGCTATTACAAATATGCGCGGCTAGTTTCCGCGCCTTCTCGGGGCTGGTTATCCGCCCCGACAGGCAGGCACCGGTAGCTCAGCTGGATAGAGCACCAGACTACGAATCTGGGGGTCGGGAGTTCGAATCTTCCCCGGTGCGCCATTCTTTTCAGATAGAATAGTCGCCCGCCATCACCACACGGCGAATGCGGCACATGGCGGTTCGTCTTTACGGATTGGATGGAGCGGGTGAAGGGAATCGAACCCTCGTCACTTGCTTGGGAAGCTTCTGCTCTACCATTGAGCTACACCCGCTTGCGCGCGCCAATCTAGCCGCACCGCGCCTCACGGCAAGTTCGAATGGCTAGGTCGAGAAATATTTGGCGAGTTTGAGCCGCTGGGCCTGATAGTTAGACCCCAGCGTGCCATAGGGCCGGTCCGGGCGCGCCGTCATCGGTTCATACACAAGGCGCGCGGCAGGCTGTCCGTGTTCGAGGAAGAAAGGCACATCGCGGCCGCGGACTTCGAGAACGGCGCGCCCGCCATCGCCGCCGGCTTCGGAGACGCCGAATCCGGGAT
>BQJI01000114.1 GCA_021604625.1 Hyphobacterium sp.
CAGCTGACCAGGGCGTCAATGCCGTCGAATTCATGCCACCAATTGTTGCGAGATGCGTCGATAGCCCGCGGCGCTTCAAGCTGCGGTCCCAGCTCGGCAGCGCGCGCTGCCTGGCTGGCGCGAGCACTGACATCCGGGTCAGTTGGTATCCAGTGAATATCTGGCCGCGCGCGACAGGCGGCCTCGGCATGTTCGCCGGTTCCTGAACCAATTTCCAGAACCCGTGCATCAGCCGTCAGACGGGCCGACAAAACCGCGACGATGGCCGCGGAGTTTCGTTCCGCGCTCGGTGAATAGAGTTTCCCCGCCGCAGCGCGGCGTGTTTCCAGAGCTGTCGGAATATTTGAAGACGGAACTGCCATATCCGGTGGATAGGCAGCGAAGGCCGCCAAGGCAAGATGATCAGGCGGCGTTTGCCCGAATGGCGACGCTGCGCCGCTGGATCAGGTCGGCATTTTCGTCATCGCAGAAAGCGTGCAAATAACGCACAATCAATTCCAGACCTTCAAAGGCGTTGTGACAGTCATCGCCCTCCGCCGCGCGCAGAATTTCCATCAATGCGCGGCTGCATTCATCGATTTCTGCTGTCACAAAATCGGCAGCGTGCTTCTGCGCGCTTCCAACAGCCGCTTGCGTCGCCCACTCGCTTGCTAGCGCCAGGAATCGCAATTCGGCTTCAGCCTGTTGTATTTTTTCAGAACTCGGAAGCGGGCCGGCTTTTGCGAGCCCTTTCTTGCCTTTGACTGGGTGGGGCAGAGCGCGCGAAAATGATTTCTCGACCTGCTTGAATTGACTTTCCAGCGCGCTGGAGGCTTTCGCCCGTGCCGCGAACAGCGTCTTTCCCCAATGCCCGTCTTTCCGGATACCGAATTCGCGGGTCATGCCGACGGAAACCTTGACGAACGCTTCCAGTGCCTTCCCCGCAGTGTTCGCGTCCTCCAGCGTCGCCGGAGCGGTAACGAATTGCCCGGCATAGAAATCGGTATTTGCCAGCACCAGATCTCCGACATCAGCCAAATCGGTTTTTGACACCAGAGCGTCATCGCTCCGGCGGCCAATTTTCTCGACCACTCTGAAAATCTGGGCCGTCTTGTCCAAGCGCGCTGTGAGTAGCTTCAGGAACCACAGACTGGCATCCGGCGCATCCGCACAAATTTCTTCATAGGCGTCGCGTGCAGCATCGACCAGTTCAGGATTAAGGTCCGTTACGCTTTCGCCGAAAGGTGCCAGCGCACGTGAAAGCGAATCGCCGTGCTCCAGAAGGCATGCCGCATCCGTGAGCAGTTCAGGGAATTCCGCGCCAAAGCTTGCGATCAGCGTCTTTTTCAGCGCTTTGTCGGTTTCGGCTTTCTGAACCAGTCCAGAAACCTGAACGGAGGCAGCCTGTCGCCAGAATTCAACGGCCTCAGGATCAAGTTTTTCACCGTCCGGCCGCAGATTCGCCAGCTCCGCAATTTCGAAAATATCTTCCAGTGTCGCGGATGAAAAACGCGCATGGCTGGGCGGTAGCGAATCATCGCCCGTAACATCGTCAAAAATGCGGAATAATAATCGTGGCAAGATTGAGCGTTCGCCCGCAGCACCGTTGACCGTTTCATCTAGGATTTTGAGCGTATCGGCGAGTTTTCCTGAAGGCCCGGCTGCCAATAACAATTTCTGCCGCGCAGCATCCGGCAATCCCGTCCATAATACGGTCAGGCTTTGCAACTGCTTTTCGGTTAGCGACATTATTCTGCCTGCTCATAATAGCTGCCTGCAGACTAGGCGAATAACGTTAATCGGGCTTTAGCGTGACCGGCCCGGCAACAGCAGCTCCGCGCGCAGGCCGCCATTATCTGATTCGGCCAGTTTCAGCTCGCCCCCATAAACACCGGCAAGATCGACAACGATCGAAAGCCCCAGCCCGCTTCCCGGCGCCTCCTCGTCCAGTCTTACGCCCCTCTGAAGCGCCATTTTTCTCTGCTCGGCATCCATGCCAGGTCCATCATCGTCAACCCGCACAAATACCTGACCGGCATCCGCAACGCCCGCCGAAATCAGAACGCGGCGATCCGCCCACTTGCAGGCATTATCGCTGAGATTGCCAACCATCTCCTCCAGATCCTGCCGTTCACCGCGAAATTCGAGGCCAGAGTCGTAATGGGCGGAAACGACCTTGTTCTGGCGTCCGTAAATCTTGTTGAGTGTCCGGGTCATGTCTTCCACGACAGCGCCGACATCACAGCGTGCGCCGATGGCCTTGGCATGAGCTGCTGCACGAGCGCGGCGTAAGTGATGATCGACCTGACGCGACATGGTTTGCGTTTGGCGTCGAACAAGACCGGCCAGTTCAGTATCGGACGTTTCTGATTCATTCAGCAATACGGCGATGGGCGTTTTAAGCGCGTGGGCCAGATTGCCGACATGGGTGCGAGCGCGCTCCACAACTTCACGAGAATGCACCAGGAGCGAATTCAACTCGTCACCGAGCGGCTGTAGCTCGATCGGGAAATCACCAACCACCCGCTCGCTTCGGCCTTCACGAACTTCTGCAACCGCATCACGCATGGCGAAAACCGGCGCAAGTCCGATACGAACCTGAAAAATCACGCCGACCGCCAGCACAATACCAAACACCAGGAAAATCCCGACTGAAACCAATGCGAAACGCCGAACCTCGGCATCCGCGGGCCGCCTGTCCTCTGCCGCAACAACCAGAATACGCCCGACGGCACCCGGCAATTCCACGCCTCGAATGATGACCCGCAAGAGCTGATTATCCGGCCCTTTCACGTTGAACTCGGCCGGTTGGCCAAAGTTCTCGAGTGCCGATTCGAACGCCTGCGGTTCCACAAAAATCACTTCATCCACAAGCGATTCAGATTCACCCAGCACCGGTCCAAGACGACCATTATCGATATCATTGATTTGCCAATACATGCCCTGGAAGGCCCGGTCATACCGGCTATCCTGAGGCGGTTGGGACGGCGCGACCCGGCCTGTTTCGTCCTGATCAGCCGTCGCAATAATGGTCAGCGTCACCGCTTCCAGACGATCATCGAGCGCGCGAAGAACCGAATTCTGGAACAGGGTTGTCAGTGCAATTGCAACCGCGATCAATGCCAGCAGCGTCCAGATCGTCGCGGTGACAACCAGACGCCGAAGCAGTGATCGGGATTTCTTTATCACGCGGCTTTGGCGTTTGGATCGATCAGCCTGTAACCCAGCCCGCGCACGGTTTCGATACGTTCCGAACCGATTTTCTTGCGCAATCGACCGATGAACACTTCGATCGTATTGGAATCGCGGTCAAAATCCTGATCATAAATATGCTCGACCAATTCGGAGCGCGAAATGACCCGGTCCTGATGATGCGCCATATAGCTGATGAGGCGAAACTCATGCGAGGTCAGTTTGACGGGCGCACCTTCAATAAATACGCGCGCACCGCGCGTATCGACCGACAATTCGCCGCAATCAATACTTGAGGAGGCATGACCGGCCGCGCGGCGGGTCAGCGCCCGCAGGCGGGCCAGTAATTCTTCGGTATGAAAAGGCTTGGTCAGATAATCATCGGCGCCGGCATCGAAACCGGCCACTTTCTCGCTCCATCGGTCGCGCGCTGTCAAAATCAGGACAGGAAACGCTTTTCCATCCTGCCGCCAGCGCTCCAATACCGTGACGCCATCGATTTGCGGAAGGCCGAGGTCCAGCACCACAGCATCATAGGGCTCTGTGTCGCCCAGAAAATGGCCTTCTTCGCCATCCATGGCCACATCAACCGCATAGCCCGCATCCGTCAAAGCGCGATTAAGCTGGCGGTTCAGATCAGGATCATCTTCTACAACAAGCACTCGCATCGACGTCTTCCCCTGTCGTTTCTATAAAATTGCGCCCGTACGGGCATCAACCGACACATTGATCCGGCGTCCATCGCGAGTCAGGATCGTTACAACCCAGCGCGGGGAGGCTCCGCGGTGCATTTGTGCCTGCAGCACATCCGCTCCGGGATACCGGCCACGTACAATCGAGATAGCACGGTTGGCGGAAATCGTATCACCGGCATCGCGCGCATTTCGGGCCTGACCGGCGGTCAGTCGGTCCTGCATGCCCTGGGCTTCCGCCGATGAAACAGGCGCCAATATACCTGTCACGCTTAGCGCCAGTGCCGTCAGGCCAGCCGTTATGAAG
The DNA here is from genome assembly GCA_021604625.1 of Hyphobacterium sp. GTDB lineage: Bacteria > Pseudomonadota > Alphaproteobacteria > Caulobacterales > Maricaulaceae > Hyphobacterium. Next base: position 4,171 of record BQJI01000114.1, read on the forward strand.
TGTCTCTTGTTCATGGCCGGCAATCTGCCCTTTCGTCACTGAACGCCCGCTGAATGAACAGATAATCAGATTTTGACGTTTTTGCGAGGGTTGTATCCTGCCGGGGGAGTCCACACTGACAGAAATTTCCGCAAATCATCGCTGTCCGGAACATCAACCTGCAACCGCACAATCTGGTCGCCGGCGGACTGTCCTTTTCGGGAAATGCCGCGACCTCTCAGCCGGAGCAGAGTACCCGATGTCGAATTCTGGGGAATTTTTACATCGACAGGGCCAGTGAGCGTGGGGACGCGCACTTTTCCGCCCAGCGCCGCTTCCTGAATGGAAACGGGTAAATCGAGACGAATATTGTCACCATCGCGATGAAACCAGCGATGTGGGCGGATCGCCAGGGTGATCAATAGATCACCGTTCTTCCCACCCTGCGGGCTTTTCTGCCCCTGGCCGCTCAGACGCAAGACTTTGCCATCCTCGACACCCGCGGGAATTTTCACATCAACTTTTCTGCCGTCCGGAAGATGGATTCTCTGACTGCCGCCGGTTGCTGATGTTGCAAAATCAATGTCCAGGCTGGCGGTCAGGTCATTGCCGCGCTGCTGGCGAGGAGCAGCACCACCGAAATCATTGAAAAGATCGGAAAAAATATCGGTGAACTCGCCGCTCCGGCGGCCACCATGTCCTGAGCGAAAGTGATGGTGAGGCGCCACGTCTTCACCATTGGCATCAATTTCACCGCGATCAAAACGTGCGCGTTTTTTGGGATCGGATAGCAGGCGGAATGCGTTGCTGACCTGCTTGAACCTGTTTTCCGCAGCCGCATCGTCAGGATTGGCGTCCGGGTGCAGCTGTTTTGCCAGCTTGCGATAGGCAGAGCGAATTTCGTCTGACGATGCGGACTTTGGAACGCCCAGAATTTTATAGGGATCACTCATCGCCAAAGAGCTGCCGTAAAGCGGGCAGATTGGCAAGGTTTCTAGGATGTGATTGTCAGCGTCGCCGCCCTGCCCGGTCCAAAGGATGTCGACACCTGGCGAATGACGACGTCAAATTCGGGCAGCTGCCCGCCGAACCAGGATTCAAGGTCTGCCATAGCAAGGTCAAGATGCGGAACCGTCACCTCCTCCGCGTGAAAGACCGGGCCCTGGTGCTGCAGTTCAATCAGGTAACGTTCCTCACTCTCATCGAGTGCAATATCGGGAGACGCCCAATTATCCCATTCCAGACGCGCGCGCCGGATCCACGTCAACCGATATCCGTCCATCACCCGCCGGGCTTTCAAATGACAGGGGGCACGTGGTTGGCGATCAAGCGAGCGGTAGGTCTCCGACGCATATTTATGCAATGCATTATCCGGGAAAATACCGACAGGCAGGGCCAGAAAATCTATCGGCTGATCGCGCTCATTCAACTCCATGACCAAGCCCGCCGGTGCGTCATCAACCAGAAGACATTCCGCCTCCGAAGACAGGTTCGCCAAGTCGGTTTCATCATCCGTCAGAAGACCGGACAACTCATAGCATTGCTGATCGACAAGATCGGCATGACGAAACTGCACGGTAAACCAGCGCTCCGGTCCGCGAATCGCCAACCGGTTGCGCCCCGCCAGAACGTCGCGGTTCGACGCCGATACCAGTTCGCCGCCATAAATCTCGACACTTAGGCGGCCAGTGTCCTTCCACCGCCCTTCCGGAATATCGCCCTCTGCAGAAATGACTATGCCGCAAGTTGAAGGCGCGGTCAGACGTATCCGCTCCCGCCATGTCCCGCCATCGCGGCTCCAGACCTGAACGGCACCCGGCCACGGATCGCTGAACGCCATCGCCAGAAATCCGGAGCGGTTTGCGCTTTCTTCCGGCAAAGGCGGAATATCCATCAAATACAAAACCGGTTGCGAAACGGGCTGAAGCGGGTCTGAAACCGATGCGGGCACAGATACTCGTCGCTCGGACGCGCGGACACGTTCACGCGCGGCTTCAATCTGTTTCTGCGCCAGTCCCGTGACCGCACCCAATTGAAGGCGGCGGCTATCCAGCGTCACAATATCGCCGGACTCCAGCGCCATTTGCGAAGGTGGAAGCGAGAATTGCCATTGTGTTTCAGCAAGCTGAGCATTTGTCAGATAGGCGCGCGCCCAGCTCTCGGCCGTTTGCTCATCAGCAAGCAATGGCAGTTGAAGATCGAATACGCCTTCCAGATCGATCGTGTCATTACGCGCATAGACACTGGAGATACGGTAATCCGGTGCATCCAGTTGATAGCGAAGACGAACATCGCGCACCTGTTCACCCGCATTGGTTAGGCTCAGCGCAATGCCCGGCCCGGTCTGGAGCGCCGTAAGATCGACGGAGTCGAAGGCAGCAACCGACGGACGGCCGAAGGATATAATCGCCGGACCATCGGCCCGGTCAACCAGATCAAATCCATAGGCCGCCATCAACGGAGACAAGGCATCTCGCCCCGCCATCGATTGGTCAATCACAAAGCCGGAGACCAGCCCCTCCACCGATCCGGAATAGGCGCCCATACCGCATTTCTTGACCAGCTCGTCGACGACCAGCGATAGCGGAGCCAGTCCGGCCCGGCCATTCAGCCAATGGCCCAACCGCCAGTTGGCCCCATCCGCCCAGATATCATCGCGAACCGGAAAATCAGGAAACGGACGCGCATCCCACGTCCACACGTGAATAACGTCCGGGTCAATCATTGGCCCGCCATAAACGGACGAAATCGGATTTTGGCCAACATCCTCCGACCAATAGGTCAAAAAAGCATCCAGATAGCGGCGCTGAATCAGGTCATCGCGTTGGCCACCGGAATAATAAGGCGCATTGCTTTCCGAACTTTTCGGGTCGATGAAAACATTCGGTTGATTGGCGCCTTTGTCGATTGCCGGGCATCCAACTTCGGTCAGCCAGACCGGCTTGGATTCAGGCACCCAGCCCGTCGGCAATGACAATTCGGAACCTGCCTTGCGGTCAAAATGCGCATTGGCCCACCAGTTCCGGATATCCTTATAGCGAAACACCCAGGGTTTGGCAGACGCGCCATCGAGAATCGGCGATCTGACTTGCGAGTCCCGGTCCGCCGCAGACGCATAATACCAGTCATACCCCTCGCCGCCTACCATATTCGCGCTCAGATATTCGGAATCGTAAGTGGTTTCGGCGCGCGCCGCATCCAGATGGGCATCGCCATCGCGCCAATCTGAAAGCGGCGCATACCAGTCAATCGCAACAGCATCGATGGCGGAGTGACACCATAACGCATCAAGGTGGAAGAAGACGTCACTGGAACCGTCCACCGGATGATGCCCGAAATATTCCGACCAGTCTGCGGCATAGGAAAGGCGGGTCGCGGAACCAAGCAATGCGCGCGCTTCATCTGCCAG
>BQJI01000115.1 GCA_021604625.1 Hyphobacterium sp.
TTTCAACGGCAGCTTCCGCGATGAGCCGAAATCCATCGTCGCCGAGCCGTCTCGCCACAGCCAGACTGTATTGGCCGCTTCCTGTTCGTTTTCGCGCACATAAAGTTCGGCCGACTTTGCCGACATACGCCAGTCGACGGCCTGCGCCCCGTCTTCGGCGCGATGATGCCGGTATTCCCAGAATGTTTCGCCCAGTCCGCGCTTGCGCTGACCATGCACACCCATCACCACGCTGGACGCAATACGCTCGGCTTCCGCTACCAGTTCGCCAAACGGCGCAGCCGCAGCTTCACCGGCCTGACGCAGGTCGGCCGCACGTTTGGTATCGTCACGGGCAAAGGGCGAGCGCATGGGCGCGGCCTTTCTCTAGGCGGCTTTGGCAGCGAGACGGGTGATCAGCGATTCCAGCGTCAGACCATCGGCGCGGGCCGCAAATGACAATGCCATGCGGTGCTTGAGTACTGGCTCTGCCAGCGCCGCGACATCTTCGGTCGACGGGGCCAGACGTCCCTGCAACAAAGCGCGGGCGCGAACCGCCAGCATCAGGGCCTGCCCGGCACGCGGTCCGGGACCCCAGGACACGCCGTTCTGCACGTCCTTGTCATCGCTTTCATCCGGGCGGGCCAGATGCACGAGATCAAGAATGGCATTGACCACTTTTTCGCCCACCGGCATGCGGCGAACCAGCGCTTGCAAATCAAGAATTTCTGCGGGCGTCAGCACGGCGTCGGCCTGATTTTCCGACGATCCGGTGGTTGCCAGCAGAATTTCGCGCTCATCGCTGCGATCCGGATAGGGAATGTCGACGCGCAGAAGGAAACGGTCGAGCTGGGCTTCCGGCAACGGATAGGTGCCTTCCTGCTCGATCGGGTTTTGCGTCGCCAATACATGAAAGGGTTCCGGCAGATCATAGCGCTGCCCGGCTACCGTCACATGATGTTCCTGCATCGCCTGCAGCAGAGCGGCCTGTGTGCGCGGGCTGGCGCGGTTGATTTCATCCGCCATCAGCAGGCGGCAGAACACCGGGCCCTGAATGAAGCGGAATGAGCGTTTTCCACCGGCGCTTTCTTCCAGCACTTCGGACCCGAGAATATCCGCCGGCATCAGATCGGGCGTGAACTGGATACGTTTGGTGTCGAGCCCGGTCGCAATCGCCAGCGTCTCCACAAGTTTTGTCTTCGCCAGACCCGGCGCGCCGACCAGCAGCGCATGTCCGCCGGACAGGATCGCCGCCAGACACAGCTCGACCTGATCCTCCAGACCATAGATCACCTTGCCGATGGAGGCCCGCGTCGCAGCCAGACGTTCCGTTGCAATATCAGCCGCTTCCACGACGTCCATGGTGGTCAGTGACGGCGTATTCGGAGCCGCTGCCTTGCGGGGTTTGCGGGTCGCGGATGTCTTTTTTGCAGGACTTGCCGGTTTTCTCGCCAAGGTAATCTCCCTAAATCCCTGTATGAACTAGCGCACGGCATCGACCCGTCACGTTTAAGCGTGAAGAATGGCGGTGCAAATACGGAGTGTCCATGCCTGTCGACCATACACCACCCGATCTGATGCAGTCGCTGTTGAAAGCAGCCGAATCATCTGGCGATGGATTGCCGCCCGTCGAGGCGTGGAATCCCACCCATTGCGATACAATGGACATGGTGATCCGCCGTGATGGCAGCTGGTGGCATGAAGGACGTCGCATTACCCGGCAGCGTCTCGTAAAGCTGTTTGCGCGTATCTTGCGAAAAGATGACGATGGCGTTCATTATCTCGTCACCCCGGTTGAAAAACAGGCGGTTGAGGTGGAGGCCGCGCCTTTCGTGGCGGTCAGAGTCGACTGCGGCGAGGATGCCGGCGAACCGGTGCTGTTTTTCACAACAAATCTTGGTGATGTCGTGGCTGCCGGACCGGAAAACCCGATCCGCGTTGAAACCGACCCGGAAACCGGCGAGCCGGAGCCTTTCGTCCTGATCCGCGGGCGGCTGGAAGCGCTGATCAATCGCCCCGCCTTCTATGAATTGGTAGCGATGGCGGACATGCGCGAGGTGAACGGCCAAAACACCCTCTTCGTCACATCGAAGGGCGAGACGTTCGAGCTGGGCCGCGCCGAATGACACCGGAGGCCATTCTCGATCTGCTCGACCGAAAACTCGACCATCCCGCGCAGCCTGCCCCCGCCGCAGCGCGCGGCGATGGCGAGCTGGATGGCCGCATCATTCCGTCCGACACGGCATTGCAGCAGGCAGCGGTTCTGGCCCCGCTTATTCTTCACGACGGCCCGCCGCGCTTTCTGTTTACCGTCAGGGCCGCACACCTCACCAAACATGCCGGGCAGATTTCCTTTCCCGGCGGTCGCCGTGAAGCGGGCGAGACACTGGCCGAAGCGGCGTTGCGGGAAACCCGCGAAGAGATCGGCATCGCGCCGGAATATGTTGATATTCTCGGCTGTTTCGACCCGTACGAAACCGTCACCGCGTTTCAGGTGACACCCTTCGTCGGCATTGTGAAACCCGGTTACACGGTGACACCCGATCAGCAAGAGGTATCCGACGTCTTCGAAACCCCCTTTGATTTCCTCATGAATGCGACCAATCATGAGCGCCATGAAATGGAATTTCGAGGACAACTGCGTCGGTTCTGGGCCATGCCCTATGAAGAGCGCTATATCTGGGGCGCAACGGCGGGCATGTTGAAGGCGCTTCACGACCGGCTGTTTGGAGAGATGTAATGGCCAGACTGGCTTTGTTGGAAATTCTGCTGTTTGCGTTGCCGTTTTTGCTATTCATGTTCTGGCGGCTTTCAATGAAAGCAACCGAGGAAATCGGCGATCACAAGCCCGCGCCGACGATCATTCTGTCGGCCATTGGTGGATTTCTGGCCGCGGCCGGTTTCGTCTTCATGGTGTTGACCTCGCATGCAGGCGATTCCGAACACACGACCTATGTCCCGCCGAGCCTCAGCAATGGCGGGATCGACCGCGCCGAATTCAACAATAATCCGGGCGAAGCGCCGCCACGCGAAACCCGTATTTTTGCCCAGCCAGACACAGATCAAACCGGGGACGACGAGGACGATGACGACTCGCCTCAACCCCGCTGATCACGACTGGCTCACGGCGCCCGCCACGCAACGGGTGATGAACGCGCTTGATGCTGCCGCACCCGGCGGATCGCGTTTCGTTGGCGGCAGCGTCCGCAATGCGCTGCTGGGCGAACCGGTCGCGGATATCGATATCGCCACACAGCTTGAGCCGCAGGCGGCAAAAGCGGCGCTGGAGGCGGCCGGGATTGCAGTTCATCCCACCGGCATTGATCACGGCACTTTGACGGCTGTCGCCAACCATCAGCCCTTCGAAATTACAACACTGCGCCGGGATGTCTCCACCGATGGTCGCCGCGCGACCGTGGCATTCACCACCGACTGGGCCGAGGACGCCGCCCGCCGCGATTTCAGACTCAATGCGCTTTATGCTGACAGGTCAGGCAGGGTTTTCGACCATGTCGGCGGGCTGGATGACATTACAGACCGTCGCATCGTTTTTATTGGCACGGCGGAAGACCGCATTGCCGAAGACTATCTTCGCATCATTCGTTTCTTTCGATTCCATGCCTGGTATGGGTGCGGTGAGCCCGATGCAGCAGCGCTCGCGGCCTGTGCGGCGTTGACGGACGGACTGTCAACACTGTCAGTAGAACGGATTTGGGCTGAAACGAAGAAACTCTTCGCGGCCCCCGAACCGGTTCGGTCGGTATCCCTGATGGCTCAAACCGGTGTGGCGCAAGAACTTTATGGCATGGTGCCGGAGACAGGTCGTTTGCAGCGTCTCGTCGATCTCGGCGCGGACGCGGCCCTGGTCCGGTTTTTCGGCGCGATGACCGAGAATGTCGTTGCGTTGATCCGGTTGATGAAAATGTCGAATGCGGAAGCCGGGCGTCTCCGCAAAATGGCAGACACCGAATTGGCATTGGATATTGCCGCAACCTGGCCCACCCGGGCAGAGCTCGAAAAACGGGTCTATCGCCACGGCAATCAGGCCATCGCCGACCAGCTCTTCGTCTTGTTTTCCCGAGACGACACCCCGCCGGAAGGCTGGGGCGGCGCGATTGCTCACACCCTGTCGTTCGAGGCTCCGGTCTTTCCCGTCACCGGGGCGGATCTGAAAAAAGCGGGTCTGTCTTCCGGGCCGGAAATGGGCGAAGCCCTGCGACGGCTGGAAGAGGCCTGGATCGACAGCCGGTTCCGGTTGTCAAAATCCATGATGCTCGCATCAGTATGACGACGGTCTACACGTCCAGATCGAGATACATGGCGGTAAAGCCCAGCGTATCCACAGCGCCATGGGCGATGATCAGTGGCCAGATATTGCGCTTGTAGAGAATGTAGAGCGTGCCGATCATCAGCCCGATCAGGCCGGTGACAACCAGCCCGCGAAAGCCCTGATAATACATGTGGGCAAAGCCAAATCCGATTGCCGGGATAATCACCGCCAGCGGCAGGGCCCATTTTACGTGTGGCAACAAGGCTTCCACGCGATTAATCATATAGCCCCTGAAAAAGACTTCCTCGCCGAATCCGGCACTGATCCAGGCAATGGCCAGCCAGCCCAGATAGACCGGCAGATTGCCGACAATATCGCCCCAGCGATCTTCAACGCCGCTCATCGTTTCGTCGGTGGTCCAGAGCCCGATCGCATCACCGGCAAAGGCTGTGCCGGCACCGATGGCGAGGATGGCGACCATCCCCAGCACGGCTTGAGGCAGCAGCAACGCCCAGGATTTCCAGCCGTTGAGGCGGACCAGACCGAAGCCCGACCAGCTTTCCCGATTGCGCGCCGTGAACGCGGCGATCACCGCGAAAGTACAGAGCAGCGAGAGCGGTCCGGCAAATTTCCAGACGATCTGGTCAAAGACCAGTTTCGAGCCAATGAGTGTCGCCAGAACAACAAGGAGTTCCAGAAAAATGGCGAAGCGGGAGCGAGTGCGGGAGGCGGTCATGGCAATCTCTTTTGGGTTGGGGTCTCAACTGTCCCGAGAGATTGCCGGATGCCATGTCGCAAATCTTGAACGATTGTGCGACCGCTAGCGCAGCGCCGCCTGCCAGGCCTTTGGCGTGATACCATGGGCTTTTTTGAAATCCCGCGTGAAATGCGCCTGATCCGCAAACCCTGTTGCATAGGCAGCATCCGCCAGCGGTGTTTTCTCGCGCACCAGATCGCGGGCGCGATCAAGTCGTCGCAATTGTCCGAAACGATAGGGGCTGGTGCCATAGAGCGCCTTGAAATCGCGGCTCAATTGCCAGCGATTATGCCCGGTCAGCGCTTCCAGCTCGCCCAGCCCGATGGCCCGGTCAGGCGTTTCGAGAATAATCGTCCTGGCTTTCTGCGCGGCACGTGTGTTCACGATACCTTGTGTTTCCGGCGCGCCGGTCATCTCCAGCATGACATCTGCGAGTTCGGACAATGCGGTTTCAAACACGTCCGTTTCGAGGGGCGTTTTCAAATCTGCCAGAAGCGGCGAAATCACATCGATCAATCGACGATCACGTGTCACGCCGTCCGCGATAAAGGGCAGGGGCCGCCCGTCCAGCGCCATCTGCAAGGCCGCCGGATCGATGGAAATACCGCGATAGCGAAAACCGTTTTCCGTTCCGGCGCGGCCATCATGCTTTTCATCCGGGTGCAGAACCGCCATTTCGCCGGGGCGCGAAACACGGGTTTCGCCGCAATAGTCAAAACACTGATAGCCGGAACAGGTCAGCGCGAAGACATACGTGTCGTGACGGTGCGGTGCATAGGCCCGATCGCCGACGCAAATATCAACGCGTACCGGCGCCGCATAGCGGCACGTGTCGGTCCCCGGCCGTGATGTATCCTGCATGCGTTGGACCCTCCTCAGTCAAAGGATGCGCGCCAGCGACTTTTGGATGCAGATGGACCGGTCGCTGTTATGCCCGGTCCCGATTCAGATCCGGCCGGGCCAATAGCCAGAACACCAGCCCGGCACAGACGCCGCCAGTGGTCATGGCAATTTCGCGCACAGGCGAAGTGATCTGGGAGGCCAGAACGATGTCGGGAAGGAAAGGGACCAGCCAGCTCGCCCCATAACCGATCAACCCGGACAGTGGTAACAGCATCCACAAATTCAACAGCCCGAAACGCGACAATCCCCACAGAAGAGCGGCGCCGATCGGGAATACCAGGGTGGCAACAACGGGCGTGGCGAAAAACAGGAATAGCAGGACAAACAGCACAATGTCTGTCACCTGCGGCCAACCATTCGAATCCGCAAATTGCAGTCCTTCGACAATGGTCGCGCACAGGATGAAACCTGCTGTTATCAGGCTCGCGCCCAGCAAGGCAATTGTGCTTTTGGCGATCGACGGCGTTGTCTGGGTGCGCGTGGCCATTATTTCTCCAGCAGATTCGAAGGTTTACAGGGATCAACAAGTCTAATTGCCATGCAGACGAAATGACGAGCATGGCCTCTCAACGCCTTGCCGCGCCGAAATCGTCGCGTGCGTTGAAATTTATTGCAGTCAGGTCCGAACGGACACTAAGGCCATTTCGCCTCCGGCGGCATGGAAGACAGAATTGACTTAACATTTCCGCCTGTTTCGAGACCGAATTTCGTACCCCGGTCATAAAGAAGATTGAACTCGGCATAGCGTCCGCGACGGATTAATTGTTCCTCGCGATCCGCCTCGGTCCACGGTGATTGCATACGGGTGCGAACAATTTTCGGATAGACGTCCAGAAAGGCCCGGCCGACATCCTGCGTAAAGGCAAAATCGGCAGCCCAGTCGCCGGTATCGTGGCGGTCATAGAATATGCCGCCCACACCGCGCGGTTCATTGCGGTGTTTCAGCCAGAAATAGTCTTCGCACCATTTGTCGAACCGGTCGTGGAAATCCGGACCGTGTCTGTCGCACACGGATTTGCAAGCCGCATGAAATGTCTTCGCGTCCTCGAAACCCTTGTCACGCTGATAGTCCTGCGTCGGATTCAGGTCCATCCCGCCGCCAAACCAGGATTTGGTGGTCACAATGAAGCGCGTATTCATGTGCACAGCGGGAATATGTGGATTGCGCATATGTGCGATCAGCGAAATCCCGGACGCCCAGAAGCGCGGGTCCGCATCCGCACCGGGAATCATTTTGGCAAAATCGGGTGAAAATTCACCATGGACCGTCGAGCAATGGACGCCGACTTTTTCAAACAAGCGTCCGCTCATCATCGACGCCACGCCGCCGCCCTGATCAAACGATCCGTCACCGCGCGTCCATGCGTCGCGTTCGAACCGGCCCGACTTTCCGGGATAGAGATCAGTCGGCGCTTCATCTTCCAGCCGCTCAAATTCGGCGCAGATGTCATCGCGCAGCGCTTCGAACCAGCCCCTCGCGGTCGCTTTTTGTGTTTCAATGGCCATGAACGAGGTCTCCGAGGCATCCCGCATTGCTTTTATGCCTAACTGGCCGAAACCCGCTTCGAATAAAACCCCACTTGCGCTGTGGTGAAATGAGGCAGGCTGACGCAGTCAATCTGCAAGCTGCCGCACCG
>BQJI01000116.1 GCA_021604625.1 Hyphobacterium sp.
TGCCCCGCGATAATTTCGGCGACGCGCTCGCCTTGCGCGGTGGCACGGTGGGCCAGTAACGGTTCACCGGTCAGATCGCCCAGCGCATAAACACCGCGCATGCCGGTTTCGCAACGCTCATTCACGCGCAGGAATTTGCTGTCATTGGGGATGCCCATCTTCGCCAGCCCCCAGCCGTTCATGTTCGGCTTGCGGCCGACGGAGACAAGAATATTGTCGGCTTCCAGACGTTCGGACTCGCCTTTGGCACTCTCGAATTCGAGGAAGGTCTTGCCGCCCTCCTCGACCACGCCTTTGGCCTTGGAGGAGGTGTGGACGGTGATGCCGTTTTCCTTCAGCCAGCGATTGATCGGGCGCGTCAGCTCCTTGTCATAGACGGGCAGGATGCGATCCAGCGCTTCGACAAAAGTGACGTCTGATCCCAGTTTGCGATAGGCGATGCCGAGCTCCAACCCGATATAGCCGCCGCCGACGACAACCAGTTTTTTCGGCAGTTTGTCCAGATCCAGCGCGCCGGTTGATCCCACGACTTTGCCACCGAATTTCAGGAAGGGCAGTTCAACCTCGACCGAGCCGGTGGCGAGAATGACATTCTTCGCGGTGATTTTCTGGGTCGACCCATCTTCCAGAGTGACGGTGCAGGTCTTGGCGTCTTCAAACTCCGCCCAGCCGGAAATGGCGCGGACTTTGGCCGCCTTCAGGAGTTGTTCAACGCCGCCCGTCAGCTTGCCAACGATCTCGTCCTTCCAGGCGACGAGACCTTTCATGTCGAGTTCGGGTTTGGCAGACAGCGAAATGCCCAGAGCGCCGCCATCCGCGTGATGGCTCATCTCGTGGAATTTGTCGGCCGCGTGGATAAAGGCCTTCGACGGGATGCACCCGCGATTAAGGCAGGTGCCGCCCCAGCCATCCTTGTCAACGATGATCGTGTCCAGCCCCAGCTGACCCGCGCGGATCGCCGCCGGATATCCACCCGGACCGCCGCCCACTACCAATACATCACAGCTCAGATCGCTCATGCCGAAACCCTTGTCTTGAAATTCTGGCGCCGGTTTAGCCGGGCAAGGCTTTCAGGGGAAGGGGCGCGGATGCATGGCGGGTATTCACCGAATATATCTCAAGCAGAATGCGAGCACTGTTGCTCCGCTGCCCGCCTGCCTTGAATGCGACATATTCTCATTCTAAAGGCGCCAGCCTCCCCCACGAACGAGGTCCAAATGACCCATGTAATTACATTCCCGGAAACGGGAAACATCGTCGAAGTGCGCCTGAGTGGCGCTTTAAGTCTCGACACGTTTCGCGACCTGCATGCCGAGCTCTATTTCGGACCGCAATGGCGCACCGGCATGAATCTGCTGGCGATCATCGAAAATGGCACTGACCCTTCGGCTATCGACGCAAAAATCCTTCGTACGGCTCTTCGAACCGAAGTGGAAAAACTGGCGGACATTCGCGGTCCCGAATTCAAGGTCGCCTGGGTGGCCGAAGATGAGCTTGTGGAGCCATTGCTGTTGCAATGGCAATCCATGCCCTTCGTCAAAGGTGCCTATGATTTCGAAGTCTTCCGCGACAAGGCGAAAGCCCGGGCCTGGCTGGAAACATTCGCCGCCGACTGGCCGGAATTTCGCCGCCGCGCCTGATGCGTCTGCTATTCTGTGCCGCAATCAGCGGGTCGCGCATAAAGTGAAACCGAATTCACCCACTCGCCGCTGTCTTCATCGCGGGCCTGTGTAATGCGGGCCCATTCGCCATTTTCGTAGGTTTCGAACCAGATATTCCGGTCGGACCCTTCGGGATAGACCTGCCAGAGATGCAGGCGGCCATCCTCCAGCACCTGCTGGCGCAGATCGAGAACCTGATTACTGGCTGTATTGTGCCAGGCGGTTTTCCAGATACCCTCATCTGCATCCCAGATACGGATGTTGACGCCCGCGCCCGATGTCTCGCGATAGCCAAAACCGGGCGCATACCATTCGTCAATAATGGCGCGCCCGCCCATGCCATAGCGACCATTCCAGTGCGCGAAATAGGGGCGTGGCTCGCCCCAGCTTTCGGTCTCGACATTCCAGTCCAGAAACTGGACGTCAAAATCGCCAATCATGAAGGCGAACTGGCCAAATTCTTCCGGCATGTCCTCGGCGGGCGATCCATAATCCCCGCACCAGCGCACGCCCTCACCGACGACTTGGGCGTGGGCGGACGTGCTGGCCAAAACTGCGAATGCAAGACTAAAAATTGCGACTTTCATGATCATCTCCCCGAGTTGTGGAAGATCATGCCAATTTTGACCGCCGAGTCGTCTCACGATGGTGTGAGGTGATTACCCCGCCCTTCGAGGCTCGCTCCGCTCGCACCTCAGGGTGAGGTATAAATTCGCTGCACAATCTACCTCATGCTGAGGCGCTTTTCGAAGAAAAGCCTCGAAGCACGCACTAGGCCCCCTCACCCTGACCCTCTCCCTCAAGGGAGAGGGAATCGGCGACTACATAAATAACGTTGCCGGGTTTTCCAGATAGGTCTTGACGTTCTGGATCAGAACGGCGGCTTCATAACCATCGACGATGCGGTGATCAAAGCTGGATGAAAGATTCATCAGCTTCTTCGGCACAACACGGCCACCCGCATCAAAGCGCGGTAATTCCTGCATCTTGTTGACACCGATAATGGCGGTTTCCGGAAGGTTGATCACCGGCGTCGAGACCAGACCGCCAATCGCCCCCAGCGAGGTGATGGTGATCGTCGAGCCGGTCAATTCGTCTTTTGTGGCCTTGCCATCGCGGGCGGCTTTTGCCAGACGGCCCAACTCTGCCGCCAACTCCCACACATCCATCGCTTCGGCGTGTTTGATGGTTGGCACCATCAGGCCGTTGGGCGTCGCCGTGGCAACGCCGAGATGAACACCTTCATACTTCGTCAGAACACCGGCTTCGGTGTCGTAATGCGCATTGGCCTGCGGCGTGCGCGGCAAAGCCCGGCACAGAGCGGCAGCGAGGAAGGGGATGATGGTCAGCTTGGGCTGATCGTCGGATTTGGTCGCATTCAGATGCTTGCGCAGATCTTCCAGCGCAGTCAGGTCGATTTCCTCGACATAGGCGATATGCGGAATAGTGGTTTTTGCCTTGACCATATTCTCCGCGATCTTGCGGCGAAGGCCGATGATCTTCTGTTCCTCGACGCCGGTGCGCTTGGTGCGGCCTGAAGCGCTACCGCCTGCACGTGCCGAGAGACGTCCGCCGGAGGCAATAAAGTCATCCAGATCATTATGGGTGATACGACCGGCCGGACCACTGCCCGGCACCGTGGAAAGGTCGATGTCCGCTTCCATGGCGCGTTGGCGCACGGCGGGGCTGGCCATCGGGCGGTCCTCTTCGGCACGCGCGATAGGCGCGGGTGCAGGCTTGGCCGCGACTTTCAGTTCAGGGCCAGGTTCAGCCTTGGCTGCCGGTTTCGGTGCGGGTTCCGGCTTCTTCTCTTCCTTTGGCGCGTCTGGCGCAGCTTCCGCTGGCGCGGCACCATCAACCTGAATGAAAAGAATTTCGGTGCCGACCGGGATGACATCGCCCGGCTCGCCAACGATTTTGGTGACAACACCGTTGACTGCACACGGCACTTCGACGGTGGCCTTGTCGGTCATCACGTCGAGGATGGGCTGGTCTTCCTCGACCGTGTCGCCGACCTTGATACGCCATTCAACGATTTCAGCTTCGACAACGCCTTCGCCGACATCGGGAAGTTTGTAACGATATTCAGACATCAGGCGGCCTCCATCACGGACTTCAGCGCATTGATAAACCGATCCTGCCCCGGGAAGTAAGACCATTCATGCGCATGCGGGTATGGCGTATCCCAACCGGTGACGCGATAAATCGGGGCTTCGAGCGCATAGAAGCAGTCTTCCTGGATCTGCGCCGACAATTCTGCAGCAAAACCGGATGTGCGGGGCGCTTCCTGACTGACGATACAACGGCCGGTCTTTTTCACCGAGGTCGTGATAGTGTCAATGTCATACGGGGTCAGTGTTTTCAGATCGATCACCTCTGCATCGACGCCGGATTTTTCCGCGGCTGACAGGGCGACATGAACCAACGTGCCATAGGCGAGAACGGTGACATCATTGCCTTCGCGCACGACTTCAGCGGTATCGAGTGGTACCGTATAATGCCCCTCCGGCACTTCGCCTTTCGGGTGATTGGCCCAGCTCGCCAGCGCGCCATCGGCCTTGCCATCAAACGGACCATTATACATGCGCTTGGGCTCGAAGAAGACGACCGGGTCGTTATTCTCGATCGAGGCCAGCAGCAATCCCTTGGCATCATACGGGTTGGATGGAATGACCACGCGCAGGCCGGGAATGTGGGTAAAGAAAGCTTCCGGGCTCATGGAGTGGGTCTGACCGCCGCGAATTCCGCCGCCCCACGGTGAACGCAGAACGATGGGCTGGGTGTATTGACCCGCCGACCGATAGCGCAGCCGGGTCATCTCGTTGACGATCTGGTCGAAGGCCGGGAAAATGTAATCCGAGAACTGGATTTCCGCGACCGGGCGCAATCCGTTCGCCGCCATACCGATGGCCATGGCCGCAATAGCGGCTTCATTGATCGGGGTATCGAAAGACCGGTCGAGCCCGTATTTATCCTGCAAACCCGCCGTGACGCGGAACACACCACCAAAATAGCCGGTATCCTCGCCGAAAGAGACAACGTTCGGATCATTTTCCATCGCGATGTCGAGCGCCGAATTGAGCGCCTGGATCATGTTCATTTTTGCCATCAGGACCACCCTATGGTCTCAGAGCGGACTGCGCCGCTGCTAAATTTTGTCATAACTATGAGAAATGCGCGACGCGCAGCACACCTGCGCGAGCGACTTTCGAAGACGGTGTGGCGAAATAGAGCGCGGCCGTTCCACGGTTGGGCCGTCGCACGCCTCCAGGGCGTCGAATTCCTTCTATGATCGTCAAACATCATTATCAGTCATTCTCCTACTTGAGCCGAGCGGGCGGCTCCAACGCAGTTCAGCACCGAGACCAAAGGGTGGTCCTAAACTCCCAAATCCTGGCGCTGTCGGATCAGGCGCCAGTCCTGGTCTTCAAACACGTCTTCAAAGATGGACGGTATCGGCGAAAGCGGTCCGTCATGCAGCGTGCCGAAACTTTCGGCTTCCTTATAGGATTTGACGACCAGCTCATTCAGCTCCTTGTCGAGCGCTTCGTGACGTTCCTCATCCCATTCACCCAGACCGATCAGATGGTTTTTCAACCGTTCGATCGGATCGCCGAGTGGCCAGGCCCTGGCTTCGGTCTTGGGCCGGTAACCGGATGGGTCATCCGAGGTCGAGTGCGCGTCTGCCCGGTAGGAGAAATATTCGACATAGGTCGGGCCATGCCCGTTGCGCGCCCGTTCGGCAGCCCATTGCATGGCGGCATATACGGCCAGAAAATCATTGCCGTCGACGCGCATCGACGCGATGCCGTATCCCAATCCCTTCATGGCAAAAGTCGGCGCTTCGCCAATCGCCATATTCTGGTGCGTTGAAATCGCGAACTGGTTGTTCACGACGTTGAGAATGACGGGAGCCTTGTAGGTCGAAGCCAATGTCAGCGCGCCATGAAAATCACCCTCGGCAGTGGTGCCGTCACCAATCCAGCTGGCGGTGACCTGATCCGTGCTTTTATAGCGCGCAGCCATCGCCCAGCCGACGGCTTGCGGGAATTGGGTGCCGAGATTGCCTGAAATCGAGAAGAAATTGCCCTCGGCCCAGGTGTAGTGCACCGGCAATTGGCGACCCTTGAGATTGTCTTTCGAGTTGGAAATGCAGTGGCACATCATGTCGACAATGTCGCGGCCGCGCGCAAACAGAATACCCTGCTGGCGATAGGACGGGAACACCATGTCGCTATTTTTCAGCGCCATGGCACCGGCCACGGACACCGCCTCTTCTCCGGTGGACTTCATGTAGAAGCTCATCTTGCCCTGGCGCTGAAGCTTCTGCATGCGTTCGTCATAGACGCGAGTCAGCACCATATGGCGCAGGCCCTCCCGCAAGACATCCGGATCCAGTTCCGGATTCCATTCCCCGACCGCCTGATGATTGTGATCCAGCACCCGGACCATGCCCAGTGCCAGCGCGGTGGTTTCCCTGCCCTCGACATCCACAGACGGGCGTTTGGCATCGCCAGCCGCCGGAATGTTCAGATGTGAAAAGTCCGGTTCATCACCGGGTCTGAAATTTGGAACAGGAACGCGATAGCGCGGTTCATTGGTCGCCATGGGCCATGCCTCTGATCGGGTTGCGTTTGTGTCTGAAAGAATTTCACTCTCAGCGCGCGGGCCTTAGCGCGGAAAGGGCCGGTTTGTCCACTCACTGCGCCTCCGTGCTGCCCCCGGCCTTGAAAGCGTAATGAAATGCCATAAATTGGAAAATAATAACAATCATAAAGCAGAAAATTGTCCTTCGGAGAGACAGATGACCATGAAACTGGATGATATTGACATCAGAATTCTTGAAACCCTGCAAGACGATGCCGGACTGTCGGTCGCTGAAATTGCCGAGAAAGCCGGACTGACGGCTTCGCCCTGCTGGCGTCGCATCCGCAATCTGGAAACTGCGGGCGTTATCCGGAAACGAATGGCGATTCTGGAAGACCTCGAAGTCGGATTGAATTTCCAGGCGGTCGTACTCGTCAAAATCACACCGCCCTCGCGCGAAAACCATGCGTTGTTCATGGAAAAAGTTCAGGCCATTCCTGAAATTGTCGAGGCGCTGACCATTTCCGGTGAATATGATTATTTGTTGCGCGTGATGACGCCCGACATGACCGCCTATAATAATTTCATCGGCAACCGGCTTTTGCCCATGGGCGTGATCGGTGCCAATTCGACCGCCGTTATTTTGAAGAACGTCAAGATGTTCAACGGCGTACCGCTGGACCACCTGACCAGTGACGGTAAACGAAACGACGAACCGGACTTCTAGCGTCGATAGATGATCGAGCCTTTCTGGACATTCGCGGCGGCCAACACGGCTTCGTAATGCAAATCCTGTCCGTAATCGAACAGCGATTCAAACAGCGTGTAGGACCATTCCACTTCGTGACCATTGTCGATGACGAGGAAGGTTTGCGCCCGCGCATCATAGCCGCGAATGACAACCCAGTGGGAGACCATAGCGGCGTCGTGCGGAGAGAAAACATCGGTCGCGAACTGGCTGCCCCAACTGATCAGCGTCATCACCGGGCGGCCCTGATCGAGATGGTTGCGAATGGCATCAAGCGCCCGGTCATTATTGCGCGAATTGCCCAGCGGCAATACGTCGTGCACAAAGCCGGGCGTCATATCATTCATGCGATCGCGCAAGGTGCCGGGCGGTGTTCCAAGACTCTGGTCGGATACAAGATTGCCTGAGCTTTGAACGCGGCGTTTGAACTGCTCATACGTGGTCGGCACGCCGTAAAAACGCAGAACACGCGAGGCCGCTTGCGGTCCGCATGAATTCCCGCCGGACAAACGGTTGGCATAATCGCCTGACGGCAC
>BQJI01000117.1 GCA_021604625.1 Hyphobacterium sp.
GGTCTGGGTTCCCGTCCACATCAGCAAAAGCGCCTCGCCTAGGGGATCACGGCTATAGCCGGTCAGCACATGATAAAGATCATGGGTCAGATTCATCATGTAGGAGACCGCATAAAGGTGCGGCCAGTCGGCCTTGTAGGCCGCCATTTCCTCGGGCGCATTGGCCCAGTTGGCTTCGTAAACGCCCAGCGGCGACAGGTTTTCCGTATCCAGATAATGAAGATAGGCCGCCGCGAATGTGCCGGGGCCATAACTTTCAAGCGCCTTGCGATCCATCAGGACGCAGCCCAGTTGTTCATGGTCTGCAATGATGCGCTGGCCATAATCGGAGGCCGCAAATTCGCGGAAGAAGGTCTCGTAAGAGCGACCGTTCACCGCATGGAAGAATTTGAAGACATAGCGCGTGTCTTCCTTGTCGCGCACCAGACCTCGAAACGCTTTCCACGCCGCCCACAAATCAACCGGATAGGCCGGAAAGTCAGATATGTCCGCCGGCGCGGATTGTTCGGGGGTCTCGATGGTTTGCGTATCTGGCATGGTGGCTCACCTTTTCACCGCTATAAAAGTGAACAGTGTTTACAAAAGCGTCAAGGGCTTTGCCAATCCGTCATTCCGGGGTGAGCCGCAGGCGAGAACCCGGAACCCATGCTGAAACGACAATCGATGCGGCATGGGGCCCGGATCGTCACTTCGCTCCGTCCGGGATGACGCCCTGAAATATACGCCTGACTCCATCCGTCACTCTCCGGCTTGCCTGCCCTCGCGCATGCGGGGGACCGGAGAGTCTCTTCAACAACGAGATACTCCGGTCCCGCGTCAACGCGGCCGGAGCAAGACGCTGTATTTGTTCCGAGGTGCATTTCCAAGCAAAGCCTCAAGGCATCAGTGCGCTGGAGGCCTCCTTCGAGGCTCACTTCGCTCGCACCTCAGGATGAGGTGATTTGTGGGATGCGAACGCCAACCTACCTCATGCTGAGGTGCTGATCGCAGATCAGCCTCGAAGCACGCAGCACGCCCCCTTATTTCGGGGGCAAACTCATCACATAGGCATGGCTCTGATGGAGCAAGTCGATCAGCAGCGCTTCATCGCCAAACAGGGCCTCGGGAATGTGGACATAATCGCGCATCGTAGCGCCGTGGGATTTGTAGGCGCCGGTGGCGTGCTCGGCATTGAATTTGGCGGCCACATCTTTTGGCAGGCGGATGCCCATTTCGCCCGCCTTGTTGACCAGGGAAAACATATAGCCGTTCGCCGAAGTGTAGATCATCGACTTGCCCTTGCGCTCGAATTCCGGGCATTGCGCGACCAGCGCATCATAAATGGCGACCGCATCTTCAAATTTCATGGGCAAGCCCTTCCGCGCTTCATTTTTCAGGCGTGTCGCCGCGATAGCCCTTGGCGACCAGATAGGTTTCGGCGCTTTCGGAACGGCTGGACGGCGGTTTGGCGTGGCGGATGGTTTCAAAACGGTGCTTCAACCGGTTGAGCAGATCATCCTCGGTGCCGCCCTGAAACACCTTGGCCACAAACGCGCCGCCGGGGCGCAATGTCTCCAGCGCAAATTCCGCCGCGAGCTCCACCAGGGCGACAATGCGCAAATGATCGGTTGATTTATGTCCGGTGGTCCAGGGGGCGAGATCGGAGAGAACGATATCGGCCTCGCCGCCCAGTGCCGCCTTGACCTGATCAGGCGCATCGGCCTCGGAAAAGTCCAGCGTCATCATGATCGCACCGTCAATCGGATCCATCTCCAGCAAATCAACGCCGACCACGTGGGAAGCACCTTTCTTGAGCGCCACCTGCACCCAGCCACCGGGCGCGGCGCCGAGATCGACAATGCGCTGTCCGGGTTTGAGCAATTTGAAGCGCTCATCCAGCTCGATCAGCTTGTAGGCTGCGCGCGAGCGATAGCCTTCCTGTTTCGCCCGCTGAACATAGGGGTCATTCAACTGGCGTTGTAGCCAGCGGGTGGAGGACAATTTGCGGCCGCGCGCGGATTTGACTTTTTCGTGCAGGGATTTGGCCGAGCGGGCATCGCCGCCCTTCTTCACCGGGCCGGATCTGCGGCGGCGTTTTTCTTCCGGCGGATTTTCGTCGTCACTCATTCGGCGGCCTTTTGTGTCTTGTCGGCAGAGCCGCCTTTACCATTGCGACGCCGCCGGCGCTTGGGTTTCCGCATCAGATTCAGTAGCAGGCCTTCGCGCAGCCCCCTGTCGCCGACGCGGATTTTCTCCACCGGCCATTTATCCATCACCGCTTCGAGAATGGCGCAGCCGGCCAGTACCAGATCGGCGCGATCACGGCCAATAACGGGGTTGGCAGCGCGGCCTTCGAGATCTTTCGACGCCAGATCCTGACAGGCGGCGCGCGCATCGACCGCTGTCATCCAGCTGCCATCGACCAGCGCGCGCTCGTATCGCGGCAGCTGCATGTGTACGCCAGCCACCGAAGTGATCGTCCCCGACGTGCCAATCATGTGGGCGCGCGATTCCCGGAATAGCGGGATGAGTTTTTTCGCGCCGCGCGGGGTTTTAACCGCCTCCGCAGCAAAGGCTTTCATGGCCTCATACCAGTTGTCCGGATGCTCAGATTCGGGAATGTGTTCGGACAGCGTCACCACGCCCACCGGCGCACTCGCCCAGGTGCGGATAGGCGGACGTCCGCCGCTGTCAAATCCGCCGCGTGTCCGCCATTGTGCCAGATCGACCCATGAAAGCTCGGTCGAACCCCCGCCAATATCGACAACCAGCGCAACATCATAGGCCTCATCCATCAGATCAAGACAGCCCAGCACCGCCAGACGCGCTTCTTCCTCCGGCGTAATAATATCGAAATCGAGACCGGTTTCTGTCTTGATCCGGGTCATGAAATCCGCGCCATTCTCGGCCAGACGGCAGGCCTGAGTGGCGACGGCGCGGTATTTGACCACTTCGCGGCGTTCCATTTTCTCCGCGCACACTTTCAGGGCAGAAACCACATTATCCATCGCCGCATCATTCAGCCTTCCGCTCTCTGTCAGGCCGCCCCCCAGACGCACAATGCGGGAAAACGCGTCAATGATGCGGAAGCTGCGACCGGCGCGCCTTGCGACCAGCATGCGGCAATTATTGGTGCCAAGATCAATCGCGGCAAAGGCCGGCCCCGGCCCTCCGCGTTTACGGTGACCGGACCCTGGCCCGGAGAATCGCGATTGCGCGGCAGCAGGCTTGTCCTGCGCCATTTCATACCTACCTCTCGCCGCTCGCGCTTAGCCCCATTTCCGGGCTCGCCGCGTTTCGGCCTGAACTTTGCCTTCATCTTCCAGCATAGGGAGAAGTACGGCAGCTTCAAGCGAATCCGGCTCCATCCGGAACACGTCGCCGGGAAAGGATAGAAATAGCCATGCAACGCAATGCACAATTCACCATTGGCGATGTCGTGCGCCATCGACTGTTTCCATTTCGCGGCGTGGTGTTTGATGTCGACCCGGAATTTGCCAACACCGAAGACTGGTATGACGCGATCCCTGAAGCCATTCGGCCCGCGAAAGAACAGCCCTTTTATCACGTGCTCGCGGAAAACGAGGACAGTTTCTATACCGCCTATGTGTCGGAGCAGAATTTACTGGCTGACGCGCAAGGCGGACCCGTCCGGCATCCGCAGGCCCGGGAAATATTCGATACATTCAATGGCCAACGCTACAAACTGAAAGCGGGCGATCATCGTCCGAACTAGCCCGAGTAAAGCACCACTTTCTGGTCAATCGCGCCGAAGATGGACTGGCCGTCTTGATCGAACATCTCGATCCGGATGGTATCACCCGGCGTCATGAAGGGCGTTTTGGGCGCGCCGTCATAAATGGTCTCGATCATGCGGATTTCGGCAATGCAGGAATAGCCCTTGCCGCCTTCTGAAACAGGTTTCCCCGGACCATCATCCATCTTGTTGGAAATCGTGCCCGAACCTATGATCGTGCCATTTGTGAGCGGACGGGTTTTCGCCAGATGCGCCACCAGCTGCGCGAAATCGAAGGTCATGTCGACTTCGCAATCGGGTTCGCCGAATTTCTCGCCATTGAGATAGCTGACCAGCGGCAGATGCAGCTTGCGGCCATCCCATGCGTCGCCCAATTCGTCGGGCGTGACGGCGACCGGCGCAAAGGCGGTCGGCGGCTTGGACTGGAAGAAACCAAAGCCCTTGGCCAGCTCGCCCGGGATCAGGCCGCGCAGGCTGACATCATTGACGATCATGATCAGGCGGATTTGATCGGCGGCGGCATCAGCGGTCATTCCGCTTGGGCCGGAGCCGGTGATGACGGCGACTTCGCCCTCGAAATCGCAACCCCATTTATCGTCGCCCAGCGGAATGTCGTCATTGGGGGCGAGGAAAGCATCAGACCCGCCCTGATACATCAGAGGGTCGGTCCAGAAGGTGGCCGGCATTTCGGCATTCCGCGCCTTGCGCACCAGTTCCACATGATTGACGTAAGCTGAACCATCGGCCCACTGGAAGCTGCGTGGCAGGGGCGAGAGCGCTTTTGTAGTATCAAACGGGGCCGTCTCTGCGGACCCGTCATTCACCTGATCCGACAAGGCTTCCAGCTTTGGTTTGCAACGATCCCAGTCATCCATTGCGGCCTGCATGGTCGGCGCGACATTCGATGCCTCGGCATAGCCGGACAGGTCGCGTGAAACGACAACCAGTTGGCCATCGGGATGACCATTGCGGAGCGAAGCGAGTTTCATGATTGCATGTCCTGTGTGTCAGCTGGCGAGGGTTTAAAACAATTTTGAACAGGCGCAAACCGCCCATCCTCAGACATCCATTCCAGATGCCCTTTTGCCACGCCAAACCGGGCGCCGTGAATGGTCAGGGACTTGTCTTTCAAGGCGGATTTCACGAAGGGATAGGTCTTCAAGCGCTCGATCGAATGGCGAATTCCGTTCAATTCCAGCGCATCGGCTATTTCATCAATTGTTGCCGACGTGCCGGTTTCGCGGACAACCTCTTCGCGCGCCGGAAGCAGGGCGCTGATCCAATGGCCGATAAACAGGCTGTCTTTTTCGGTATGTCCGGCAGCGGAGGCATGGATCCCGCCGCATTGCTTGTGCCCCATCACAAGGATATTTGCGACTTTCAAGACGGTCACGCCAAATTCCAGAGCCGTCGAAACGCCGTGAAATCCGCTGGCGCCCTCATAGGGCGGCACCAGATTGGCAACATTTCGAACCACAAAAAGCTCGCCCGGACGCGCATCAAAAATCTGCGAGGGATCCACGCGACTATCGCAACAACCAATCACCAGCGTATGCGGACTCTGGCCATTTTCGGCCAGTTCCTCGTATAATTGCTTCTGGCGAGGATACAGATCACTACAAAAACGGGAAAAACCATCGGCTAGCTCCGGTGGGACATTCATTCCGCGCCTCCCGGCATTTTCCATGAATTTATATACTCACCATTTTCAACGCTGGATGCGCCCTCGCCCACATTCAGCGGGTCACGGGTATCAATCATCACGGCGTATTCGTCCGTTGCGTCTTTTGACTGCGTCAACATGTTCTTGAGCGCTTTCGGGTGCGGGCCGTGGGTAAATCCGGCCGGATGAAAGGTCATCATGCCGGCGTCGATATTATCGCGGCTGAAGAAGTCGCCTGCGTGGTAGAACAGGACTTCGTCAAAATCGTCATTATTGTGGAAGAAGGGAACTTTCAACGCGCCGGGATCTGTTTCAAACGGGCGCGGCGCAAAGGTGCAAACGATAAAACGGTCAGACACAAAAGTCGTATGGGCGCTCGGCGGCAGATGATAGCGATGGCTCATCAAGGGCCGAATATCCCGGACGTTCAAGCGAACAGGTGCCAGCTCACCATGCCAGCCAACCGCGTCCAGCGGGTTGAAGGGGAAGGTGATGCGACTGACCTCGCCACACTTCTTGATGGCAATCGTCCATTCATGATTTTCATCGGCCTGCTGGGCGAGGAAGGCCTCATTTATTTTCGGCGCATCCAGCACGGCCGGGTCAAAGATCGCGTGCGGGCCAACCAGTCCCTTGTCGGGGAGTGTGTAATGCGTATTTGTAGCTTCAATCATCAGGATGGCCAGCGGCTCCGAAGGCGATAACCGCCACATCGTGCCACGCGGCAAATACACATAATCGCCTTTGCCAATCTCGATGTGGCCAAAATCGCAGAACAGATCGCCGCGCCCCGCGTGAATAAACAGCAATTGGTCGCCGTCGGCATTGCGGGCCAAAGTCGTCATCCGCTCCGACAATTTCCAGAAACGCACATCGGTGGCGTTATTGTGTAAAACCCTGCGCGCATCCCAGGGTGAGGGCTCGGCCCCATTCAACTTGTTCAGATCAAATGCGCGCGGCTGCAGCGGGCCTTCAAAATTGGTCCAGCCCGTCGGAACATTTTTATGATGGAAAAACGCTGCAGGGCCAAAGAAACCTTCCTTGGACATTTCACGCTCATATGTGCCGTCCGGCATATCGGCGTGGGCCTGCCGCGAGGCATTCCCTTCGATGCGAGATGCATAAATCCATTTGCGATTGGCCATGACATTTTCTCCTGCCGAACGGGTTCGAAAGCAATTTAGTTACAAATGAAACTAAATGGAAGGCGTCAATTCCGGGCGGCGGGGTGAAGGCGCGGAATAAGCGCAAATCCCACCTGCCCGGCCAGCCCCAACGCCCCCGCCAGCGTCAGCCAGTTCGCGATAAAAGCCATCACGCCGCCATCGGTGACAAAGGCAGCCGACAAGGCTTCAAGACCGATAAGGACTACAAAAGCTGTGATCGAAATCATACAGCGCGCGGAGGACAGAGGCGGATTATGGCGTCTGGCCAGCCAGCCGAAGACGACCCAGGAGAGGCCGAGAATAATCGGTAATTCGATCAAAACCGCAAGCAATTCGCCGAAACGAGGCGCGATCACCAGAACGCGCAAAGTCCCCAGTGCAAAGCCAACCAGAAAGATCGACGCCGCATAGAACGCGCCCAGTTTTATGGCGGGCAGGCTATTCCTCATCGCCATAGATGGCGACGACCGGTTCCCGGTCCGAGCCCCATGAGGCGCGATACATGCCCGGCGTATTGAAGCTCCAGGCGGTCTCGCCGGAAATCGACAAGACAATGACGCCGCCATCGCCGCCCAGATCGGTCAAATTGCCCTGAATCACCAGATCAGCCGCATCCTGCGCGGCAAAGGGCCGCTCTTCCGCGCCGCGATCCATCACCTCCATCTCATGGCAAATCCGCGCGGCGATATTCAGCCGGATAAAGTACTCGCCCGTGCCGGTCGCCGATACGCCGCAATGCTCTGTCGCATAGGTTCCCGCACCGATGACCGGGCTGTCGCCCACCCGTCCCCAGCGTTTGGCCGTTGTGCCGCCGGTCGAAGTGCCGGCCGCTATATGGCCGTTCTGGTCCAGCGCGACCACGCCGACGGTTCCATAGCGATGCTCGCGCTCCATGATGTCCAGCGCGCCTTCGCGAA
>BQJI01000118.1 GCA_021604625.1 Hyphobacterium sp.
GCCGTTCCGACCGAACCGGTCGCACCAAGTATGGATATCCTGCGGCTCAAAGCGGCCCCTCCAGCACGTTCAAGGCCGACAGGAAAAGTGCCATCACACAGGCCGCCATAAGCGCATCCACGCGGTCCAGCACACCGCCATGCCCCGGAATGATTTCACCGGTATCCTTGACGCCGAATATCCGTTTGAACAACGACATGCCGAGGTCGCCGATGATGGCCGCTATTGATAGTGCCAGCCCCGCGATCAGCGTGCCCGTCAAAGGCGTACTCTGCCACGTTGCAAATCCCCAGGCCGCCAATACGCCGCCGACTATACCGGCAAAAAGGCCGGCCCAGGTCTTGTTCGGGCTGATTTTCGGCACCAGTTTCGGTCCGCCCAACCAGGTGCCACCAAAATAGGCCGCGCTGTCTGCTGCCCAGACAATCAGCAGAATGAACACGGCGGCATTAAATCCGTTGAGCTCACGAATGGAGGCCAGTGCGGAAACCGACAGGGCGACATACAGAACGCCAAAACCGCCCCTCCAGCGGCGTAATAGGGGCGTGCTGCCAGTGACGCTGACGCCGATGGCTCCCGCCAAAGGCCAAGCCAGCATCCAGAAGAATTCGCCATCCGCCGCAAACAGCACGGCGCCGGATGCAGAGGCTGATGCGATGGCGAAACTGCGCGTTGGTGCCTCGCGAATTGCCATTCGCATCCATTCCCACGCCATCGCGGCGGCAAAAGCTGCGCAATAAGCGGTGAATGCCAGGCCGCCACTCCACAACAGGAACAGGGAAACAGGAATCAGTACCGCTGCAGACAGGATACGGGTAACCAGAGCCGGATCACGCTGTTGAACCGAGGCGGGTTCAGGCGGCATCGACGCCTCCAAACCGGCGCTGGCGCGACGCATACTCGTTCAGGGCCTGTTGCAGGTGTTCGGCAGAAAAATCAGGCCACAACACATCGAGGAAAACCAGCTCGGCGTAAGCCGCCTGCCAGATCAGAAAATTGCTCGTGCGGTGTTCGCCGCTGGTGCGAATGACCAGATCCGGGTCGGGCATGCCCTTGGTATCAAGATATGCCGAAAATGCGGCTTCATCGACGGCGTCCGGGTCAATTTTCCCGACAGCAACGTCCTGCGCCAGCTGACGCGCGGCGCGGACAAGCTCGTCCCGGCCACCGTAATTGAAGGCAATGGTCAAAAAACATTTGTCATTTTCAGCCGTACGCTGTTCGGCCCGCTCGATAATCGCCAACAAATCGTCCGAAAGGCCCTGTCGACGTCCGGCTATACGTACATTGACGCCTTCGCGATGTAATTTCTCCAGATCGGCGTCGACGAAACGCTTCATAAGATCGAATAGCGCATCGACCTCGTCACTAGGCCGACGCCAGTTTTCAGTCGAAAACCCAAATAATGTCAGATATTTAACGCCAAGGTTACCGGCTGCGCGAACTGCGGTACGGACGGCATCGACGCCCTTTCGGTGTCCGAATGCGCGCGGCTGATTGCGGTGGCTGGCCCATCGTCCATTGCCGTCCATGATGATGGCGACATGCTTGACCGAACGGTCATTCTCTTCGCCACTACTCATCGAAACCTCCCAAGACGATGCCGCCTAGACTTGCATGATTTCGTCCTGCTTGGTTTTCAGGTCCGAGTCCACTTTGCCGACATAATCATCTGTCAGCTTCTGAACGTTATCGGACTGGGACTTCAGCTCGTCCTCGCTGATCTCACTGTCTTTTTCCATCCGCTTTAGCGTTTCCATTCCATCGCGGCGTATATTCCGGATGGCGATCCGGGCCTGCTCTGTAAAATTACTGGCAGCCTTGGTCAGCTCGATGCGGCGTTCCTCATTCAAAGGCGGAATAGGGATACGGATCATTGTGCCCTCGACCACCGGATTGACGCCAAGCGGTGCATTGCGAATGGCTTTATCGACGGCTGCAACCATCGACTTGTCCCAGACCTGTATCGAAACCATCCGCGATTCCGGCACCGAAACCGTGCCCACCTGGTTGACCGGAGTGGGCGAGCCGTAGGCTTCAACCGTCACCGAGTCCAGCAGGCTGGCCGATGCCCGACCGGTGCGAAGGCTACCAAAATCCTTATGCAAGGATTCAACAGCACCATCCATCCGGCGTTTCAGGTCTTTCATGTCAATTCTAGCGCTCATCGGATTGCCCTTATTGTTGTCAGGCCAGGCGGGGTTCGCCAATCGTCGTACAGGTACCCTCACCCGTCAGAACGCGCGCGAATTCGCCCGGCTTGTGAATATTGAACACCACAATAGGCACGGCGTTCTCGCGCATCAATGTCACGGCAGCGGCATCCATGACTTTCAGATCACGGGACAGCACTTCCAGATAATCCAGCGTCTCGTAACGTTTGGCATCCGGATTCTTGCGCGGGTCGTCGGAATAAACGCCATCGACCTGTGTGCCTTTGAACAGCGCTTCGCATCCCATTTCGGCGGCACGAAGCGCGGCGGCGGTATCGGTCGTGAAAAACGGATTGCCGGTGCCCGCCGCAAAAATCACGACGCGACCCTTTTCCATGTGCCGGATGGCACGACGACGAATATAAGGTTCGCAGATCGACGTCATCGGAATGGCGGATTGCACCCGCGTCGGAACACCAACGCGCTCAAGAGAATTCTGCATGGCCAGGGCATTCATCACCGTTGCCAACATGCCCATATAGTCTGCCGCCGCGCGATCCATACCCTTGGCGGCTACGGACAGCCCACGGAAAATATTTCCACCGCCAATTACAAGGCAGACTTCAACACCGCTATTCACAGCGTTAGAGACTTCGCGCGCAACGCGTTCGGCGACGTTCAGATCAATGCCAAATTGCTGATCGCCCATCAGGGCTTCACCGGAAATCTTGAGCAGCACCCGATTGTATCGGGTGGCGGGCTTGTCGCTTGTCGTATGTCCGGCAGAATCAGTCACGAGGCGAACCCTAAAAGAAAAGGGCCGGAGCGGTAAGGCTCCGGCGCTGTTTGATTGAATTAACTGCCCTTGGCTGTGGCAGCCACTTCGGCAGCGAAATCTTCCGATTTCTTTTCGACACCCTCGCCGACTTCCATGCGGATGAAACCGAGGATTTCGACACCGGCCTCTTTGGCAGCCGCACCGACCGTCAAGTCAGGATTGATAACGAAGGCCTGGTTCAGCAAGGTGACTTCGGCGAAGAATTTCTTCATCCGACCGCCAATCATCTTTTCGATGACATTGTCCGGTTTGCCGCTTTCACGGGCCTGTTCAGTCAGGACAGTGCGTTCTTTTTCAACAATCGCCTGATCCAGATCAGCTTCGGACAGTGAGGCGGGATTGATTGCAGCAATGTGCATGGCAACCTGACGGCCAAAATCGACATTGTCGCCTTTAAGCGCGACCAGGACACCGATCCGGCCCATGCCTTCTGTCGCAGCATTATGGACATAGGCGGCAACGCAATCACCTTCGATGCGAACCATGCGGCGCACCGACATGTTCTCGCCGATCTTGGCGATATTGTCAGTGATCATGTCCGCAACGGGCTTGCCGTTCAGCGATGCCGCTTTGAGAGCGTCAACATCGGCAGACGTCAGCGCGATCGCGGTGATGTCTTTCACCATCGCCTGAAAGTCAGCATTTTTTGCAACAAAATCCGTTTCCGAATTCACTTCGACGGCGACGCCCATACCGCCATCAACGGCGATGCTGACGAGGCCTTCGGCCGCGACGCGATCTGCTTTCTTGGCGGCTTTGGAGAGGCCTTTGGTACGCAGCCAATCGACTGCGGCTTCCATATTGCCGTCATTCTCGGTCAATGCCTTTTTGGCATCCATCATGCCTGCGCCTGTCATGTCGCGCAGTTCCTTGACGAGGGCTGCTGTAATAGCCATCGGTAATGCTCCTGATTTCATCAGACTCTGGGGCTGGTTCAGCCTTCGGTCTTTTCTTCTTTTTTAGCTTCGGTGGCCGTTTCTTCCTTGGCGTCAGCGGCAGGCGCTTCGGCTTCAGCAGGTTTTTCTTCGGCCGCAGCCTCTTCAGCTGGTGCAGCCGCTTCGGCCGGGGCCGCTTCAGCTTCCAGAGCCGGTTCGACCACCGGATTTTCAGCCGCACCCAGATCAACGCCCAGATCAGCTTCACCTTGCGACATGCCGGCCAGTGCCGCATCCGCAATCAACTCGCAATACAGCGTGATCGCCCGCGCCGCATCATCGTTTGCCGGAATCGGGAAATCGATCGGGTCCGGGTCACAATTGGTGTCGACGATGCCGATCACCGGAATGCCGAGCTTTTTCGCTTCGAGGATGGCAATGGCTTCCTTGTTCGTGTCGATCACGAACATCAAATCCGGTGTGCCGCCCATTTCCTTGATGCCGCCAAGCGACAGCTCAAGCTTATCGCGCTCACGGGTCAGGTTCAGCAATTCCTTTTTAGTGAAGCCGGCAGATGCCTGCTCATCGTCAAAAAGCGCTTCAAGTTCGCGAAGGCGGGCAATCGAGTTTGAAATCGTTGCCCAATTGGTCAGCGTGCCGCCGAGCCAACGGTTGTTCATATAGTATTGTGCGCAACGCTTTGCGTTGGTCGCAATGATGTCAGACGCCTGACGCTTGGTCCCCACAAACAGGATACGGCCACCCTTGGCCGCGACATCGCGAACGCGAACCAGTGCCTGGTGCAGCAGCGGAACGGTTTGCGAGAGATCGATGATGTGGATGTTGGCGCGCTCACCAAAGATGAAAGATTTCATCTTGGGATTCCAACGGTGAGTCTGGTGTCCAAAGTGTGCGCCCGCTTCCAGCAATTGGCGCATGGAGAATTCTGGCAAAGCCATTGATCTTTTCCTTTTCCGGTTGGCCTCCACGGAACGGAGTCACGATCAGCAGAATTGCCAACCGCAACACCGGAGCGACGTCCCCAACTCGGTTCAGCCGAAGTTCCGTGTGCGTGATCAGGCGCGCATATAGGCGGGAATACGGCGTGGCGCAAGCCCGATTGGGCAGAAATTCTGCCCTAGATCAGTTCAACGCTTTCCACGCCCTTCACCCCGCGCAAGGCAGCCTGAACGGGCGGGGTGGTCGGAACTCGACCCGGAAGCCGCAATTCCGCTTCGCTGCCATCGGACACGGCAAGGACCAGATGAACAACACCCTCGCCCCGCGCACTGTCAGCAGCGCGATCAAGCCGCGCTTTGACGCTTTCCAGCGCATCAACGGACAATCGAACCCGCAACCCATCGGCGGCCGGCGCATCGCCAAGGGCTTCAACGTTGTCAGCGAAAAAACGGAGCTGTTCTTCCTTGTCGTCGATACTGGCATTGATCAGGACAGACGCACCGACCTCCAGTGCATCGCGTGACGATTGCAATGTGTCCGGATTGACCAGGACTTCAAATTCACCTGACGGGTCGGAGAGTGTGAGCCAGGCAAAGCGTTTGCCGGAACGTTGTGACACTCTCTCCTGACGACGACGGACAACACCCGCCATACGAATGGCGGAAGCCCCATCCGCAACACGGTCCGGCGCGTCCGCGACAAATACAACGCCGCGGCGGGCGAGAATATCCGCCTGATCATCCAGCGGGTGTCCTGACAGGTAAAAACCAATCGCCGCGAGCTCTTCGTCGAGGCGCTGCGTCGCGGTCCAGGACGGAACATCTGGCAAGCGCGGCCGCGCCAGCCCTCCAGCCTCCGGGTCGGCACCACCAAACAGGCTGACCTGCGCCGTTTCGCGCTCTTCCTGGGCCTTGTTGGCCATGGCGCACAACGTTTCAGCGGCGGCGAATGCGCGCGCCCGATCCGGTTCCACACTGTCGAACGCCCCGGCCCGTGCGAGGTTCTCCAGTGTTCGCTTGTTCAAAAGTTTGGGATCAACGCGTTCTGCGAAGTCGAACAAATCCTTGAATGGTCCGTTGGCGTTGCGCTCCTCGACCAGCGCTTCCATCGCAGACAGGCTGACATTGCGGACGGCGCCAAGCGCATAAACGACCGCGCCCTCCTTCACGGAAAAATCAGCGTCCGAATGGTTGATATCCGGTGCCATCACCGGGGTTTCCATACGCCGCGCTTCCTGAAAATAAATCGCAAGTTTTTCAACATTGCTTCGGTCAAGACTCATCAGTGCGGCAAGAAATTCAACCGGGTGATTGGCTTTCAGATAGCCCGTCCGATAGGCAATGGCGGCATAGGCGGCGGCGTGAGATTTGTTAAATCCATAACCGGCAAATTCATTGACCAGTTCGAAAATATATTCGGCCTTGCCCCGGGAGACGCCGTTTTCTTCGGCGCCCTTCAGGAAGCGCACTTTCTGGCGCGCCATTTCATCTTTTTGCTTCTTGCCCATGGCGCGGCGGAGCAAATCGGCCTCGCCCAGTGAGTATCCCGACAGGATCTGAGCGATCTGCATCACCTGTTCCTGATAGATGATGACGCCATAGGTCTCATCGAGCACGGATTTCAGATCCGGATGAAGGTAATCGACCTCGGCCCTGCCAAACTTCCGATCAACATAGACATCGATATTCTTCATCGGGCCGGGACGATAAAGCGAGATCAGAGCAATCAGATCCTCGATCTTGTCCGGCTTCATCTTGGAGAGCGTGTCGCGCATCCCGGTGGATTCCATCTGGAACACACCTATCCCTGCGCCGGTCGATAACAGCTCGTAGACTTTCGGATCGTCATAGGCGGCATTCTCGATATCCGGCACGACGCCGCCAGCCTTCTCGATATAGGCCAGCGCGCGGGCAATGACAGTCAGTGTTTTCAGACCCAGAAAGTCGAATTTCACGAGCCCTGCCGGCTCGACCCACTTCATGTTGAACTGGGTCGCCGGAATATCAGAACGCGGATCACGATAGAGCGGCACCAGTTCGTCGAGCGGGCGATCCCCTATGACCACACCGGCGGCGTGGGTCGAGGCGTTGCGATACAGGCCTTCGAGCTTCAGCGCGATTTCCAGCAGGCGGTCAACGCCGGGTTCTTCCTCGGCGAACATTTTCAGGCGTGGCTCGGTTTCGATCGCCTCGGCCAGTGTCACCGGATTGGCGGGATTGGCCGGAACGAGCTTGGCGAGCTTGTCGACCAGGCCGAGGGGCAATTGCAGCACACGGCCAACATCGCGCACCACGGCGCGGGCCTGCAAGGTTCCGAACGTAATGATCTGGGCGACATGATCGGAGCCATAGCGCTCCTGCACATAGCGGATCACTTCACCACGCCGTTCCTGACAGAAATCAACATCGAAATCGGGCATGGACACGCGCTCGGGGTTCAAGAAGCGCTCGAACAGCAGGCCAAAGCGCAACGGATCCAGGTCCGTAATGGTCAGTGACCAGGCGACCAGCGAGCCGGCCCCCGACCCCCGCCCCGGTCCGACGGGAATGTCGTGGGTCTTGGCCCATTTGATGAAGTCCGAAACGATCAGGAAATATCCCGGAAAACCCATGGACCCGATAATCTCAAGCTCCAGCTTGAGACGGGCT
>BQJI01000119.1 GCA_021604625.1 Hyphobacterium sp.
GCTCCCCGCAAAACCTTTGGGCAGACGTGCGGCCTGCCGGATCAGTCAGACGCTATCATGCGACGGAAAGCGGGGAGAGGTAAACTACTGAATATGTCGGATGTCGGCTAAACCGCATCCAGCGGGATTTTGATGTAGCGAATGCCATTGTCTTCGGCGTCCGGCAAATGCCCGGCGCGCATATTGACCTGTACGGATGGCAAGATGAGCTTCGGCATCGACAGGGTGGCATCCCGTTCTGTGCGCATTTTCACGAATTCATCTTCTGTCGCGCCATGCCCGACATGGATGTTGTTCGTTTTCTCCTCCGCGATGGTCGTTTCATTGATGTAGTGATCACGGCCATCGGGCAGGTAGTCATGACACAGCAAAACGCGTGTTTCGCCCGGCAATTCGAAAAGTTTCTGGATGGATTGATAGAGCGCACGCGCATCGCCGCCCGGAAAATCGCATCGGGCCGTGCCATAGTCTGCGGCAAACAAGGTGTCGCCAACGAACAATGCGTCGCCGATGAGATACGCCATACAGGCGGGTGTATGACCCGGTGTGTGAATCGCTGTTGCTTCCAGATCGCCGATCTTGAACGTCTGGCCATCATCAATCAGCATGCCGAATTGCGAGCCATCGGTGGCAACGCCATTGGCATTGAAGAGTTTGGTGAAAATCTTCTGTACATCCCGCACATGGCTGCCGATGGCGATTTTTCCGCCGAGTTTTTCCTGAAGGTAGGGCGCGGCGGACAA
The DNA here is from genome assembly GCA_021604625.1 of Hyphobacterium sp. GTDB lineage: Bacteria > Pseudomonadota > Alphaproteobacteria > Caulobacterales > Maricaulaceae > Hyphobacterium. The sequence continues at coordinate 744 of BQJI01000119.1, forward strand.
ATGGTCTGCATGCACATGGGTTTCGAGGATCCAGTCGATCGTCAGACCGCGATCTTTTACGGCTGAAACTACCTTATCGGCGGCTGCAGTGTGGGTGCGGCCCGAAGCGGCACAATAATCCAGCACCGAATCGACAATGGCTGCATGTTGGGTAGTCGGATCGATCACCACATAAGTGAATGTGTTGGTGTCTTCATGGAAGAAGCTGAGAATATCCGGCGTCTTCATGGTGTGCTCCTGTTATTGCCAAGAGATATGGGGACAGACTACATCTTTGATAAGTGGACAAAACAGCACAGAGGATGCCGGATCATGAGTCAGCTGGAAGATATGTCGCCAAAAGCCGTCGCTGACGCTCTCGAAGCGGGTGATATTCTGCTGATCGATGTGCGTGAAGCCAATGAATACGGGCTGGAACGCATTCCCGGCGCTTTGCTCTATCCGCTCTCAACGCTGGACCCGAAAGCCATTCCGGTTGGAGGGCCAAAGCGCGTGGTCTTTCATTGTGCCGCTGGCCGCCGTTCGGCCATGGCGGCGATGCGCTGTCAGGATGATGGCGTGAATGTTGATGCGCATCTGGCCGGCGGGCTGGGTGCCTGGAAAGAGGCTAAACTGCCGATCATCGAAACCGATCCTCTGACGGGGCAGGTCAAGGGCGGGTAGGGGTTGCGTGCTATCAAAAAACTGCTGCTTGATGTTTTGAAGGCAATTTTTATTACCTGCTTGCCTTTTCCGATTTTGATTGTGGTTCTGGCCGTTTGGATTCACTTTGATTTCAACCTCGTGTCAGGCCTCATTCTTATTGTTGTTATCTGGACGATTTGTATGATTTTACTTCTCGGCGTGTGGAAAGCCATAAGGTCCAAGTTTGGATTGAATCGATGATGATGTTCGCGATTGTTCTTTCCCTACTGCTGAACGGAGACGACGTTTCGCCGGTGGCCTAGGAGTCTGGAGTGGGGCCTACCTGCCGGTCATCGAAACCGATCCGCTGACGGGGCAGGTTAAAGGCGGGTAGGGCTTGTTCCGGCGCGGTTAGCCCAACAATTTCCGCATTGTCTTTGTATATCCGCGTGCAATTTCATCGCGCGCCACGTGCTGGCCATCTTTGACGATATGACGCCCGGCCGACCAGACGTCCGTAACGCATTCGCGGTTACCGGCGAAAATCCAGCTGTCCAGCGCGGCATCTTCTGATTTACCGACCAGAATTGGGTGATCGGCGTCCAAGGACAACATATCTGTCCAGTATCCGGTTGCGAGCTGGCCTGAGTGCCGACCAAGGGCCTGTGAGCCGCCCGCCAGAGCGCTTTCGTACAGGCTTCTGGCATTGGACTGCATCGGGGCGGCCAGCACTGTGCGCTGCTTGTGAGCGAGCCTCTGGCTCCATTCCAGTTGGCGGAGTTCTACCGCGATATCGGTTCCGATGTGCGAATCCGTGCCGATGCCCCAATTGCCGCCCTCGGCATGCCACTGGCGGCCATTGAAAATGCCATCGCCCAGATCAGCCTCTGTGGTCGGGCAGAGTCCGGCTACAGCGCCGCTATGGGCCAGGGCGCGGGTTTCATCGTCATTCATCTGGGTGGCGTGAATCAAACACCAGCGTTCATTGATATCATGATGATTCAGGAGCCATTCAATGGGGCGCTGTCCGCTCCAGGCGAGGCAATCTTCGACCTCTTTCACCTGTTCGGCCGCATGAATGTGGATGGGGCCATCGTGTTTTGCAGTCAGGATGGTCGCGAGATCTTCCGGCGTGACGGCCCGCAAGGAATGCGGGGCCATGCCCAGATTGTCGTCAGCCCGTTGCAAGTGAGATTTGCTCACCTCCCAGAGGGGGAGAAAACGTTCTGCCGAGTTTGAAAACCGGATCTGCCCTTCGTGCGTTGGCGCACCGCCGAAACCGCTTCGGGCATAGGCGACCGGCAGGAGTGTGAGACCGAAACCGGTTTGCTGTGCGGCTGATGAAATCCGTCCCGCCATTTCCGCGATGTCATCATAGGCGCGGCCATCTGCCTGATTATGCAGATAATGAAACTCGGCAATCGCGGCAAAACCGCTTTCGGCCAGTTCCACAAATAATTGGGCAGCAATGGCTTCGACTTCGTCTGGGCCGAGTTTCGGCAGAAAAGCGTACATGCGTTCGCGCCAGCTCCAGAAATCATCTTCGCCGGGCCCACGGATTTCCGTCAGGCCCGCCAATGCCCGCTGAAAGGCGTGGCTGTGAAGGTTGGACGGCGCAGGCAGTAACAATTCATGGTGCTCGGCTTCATTGTCCGCAGGACAATTTGGCGCGACTTTTGCCAATCGCCCGTCGGCATCGATTTCGAGGCTGACATCCTTGGCCCAACCGGCGGGAAGCAGGGCGGACTTCGCGTAAAGCTTGCGCATGCGGGTTATCCTCTGACAAGACATCTTCTAATGTAGGGATTCTAGACGAATTGGGGAGCGCGCATGCGCGTTGATCGCATATTCACCAATGCAAGGCTGGCAACGATGGCTGGAGACGCGCCTTATGGCGCGATCGAAAACGGCGCTGTCGCTGTTCGCGACGGGCGTATTGTCTGGGTCGGCTCTGCCAATGAAGCGCCGTCGAGTGATGAAATCACCGATCTTGAAGGACGGTGGGTAACGCCGGCTCTTGTGGATTGCCACACGCACATCGTTTTTGCCGGAGACCGGTCGAGGGAATTTGAACGACGTCTGTCAGGCGAAAGCTATGAATCGATCGCCAAATCCGGCGGTGGTATTGTGTCCACAGTGAAAGCCGTGCGCGAATCGAGCGCCGCAGACCTTGCCGCTGCAACACTTCCACGCCTTGATCCGTTGAATCAGGAGGGGCTTGGAACCATCGAAATTAAAACAGGTTATGGCTTAAACTTCGAGTCAGAACTTAATATGTTGAAAGCGATCCGGAGCCTCGGATTGGTGACGGGATTGCGGGTGCAATCCACCTTGCTGGCTGCGCATGCCGTCCCACCAGAATATTCGGGTCGCGCGGACGCCTACATTGATGAGATCTGCATCCCCCTGATCCGCGAGGCTGCCCGCGAGGGTTTGGCGGATGCCGTTGACGTCTATTGCGAGAAAATTGCTTTCTCACCTGAGCAGACGCGCCGTGTGTTCGCCGCCGCTCGCGAGGCCGGGCTGGCGATAAAGCTGCATGCCGACCAGTTCAGTGACCTTGGCGGGGCGGCTCTGGCTGCTGACTTTGGCGCATTGAGCGCAGACCACCTGGAATATACGTCTGATGACAGCGTTGCAGCGATGGCGAAAGCCGGGACTGTCGCCGTCTTGCTGCCGGGAGCCTTTTATGTTCTGGGCGAAACCCAAAAGCCGCCGATGGCAGCGTTGCGAAAAGCCGGCGTGCCCTTGGCGTTGGCAACGGATGCCAATCCCGGATCGTCTCCGGTTTTATCCTTGCTCACGGTCGCGAATATGGGTTGCACCCTGTTTGGCATGACGGTGGAAGAAGCTTTGGCGGGCATTACCCTGGAAGGTGCGCGGGCGCTGGGTCTGCAAAACGAGATAGGTACGATTGAACCCGGAAAGAGATGTGATCTTGCGGTTTGGGATGTCGACAATCTGGCGCAATTGATCCAATGGATTGGCGCTCGCCCGCTTCATGGGCGGATTTTATCCGGAGACTGGGCATGACGGTGACGCTGCGACCGGGCGCTATGGCGCTTTCAGACTGGCGATCCATTTATAGTGGTGAGGCGATTGTTCTGGATCGCGGGTGCAAAGGCGATATCGAGCGCGGGGCAGAGGCGGTTCAGGCGTTGCTGGCTTCGGGGCGCGCCGTATATGGCGTCAATACCGGGTTCGGGAAGCTGGCACAGACGCGCATTGCCGACGACGACCTCGCGGAATTGCAAAAGCGCCTGGTCCTGTCGCATGCAGCTGGCATTGGCCCGCCTATGCCAACAAAAATCGTGCGCTTGATGATGGCGCTCAAAATGTCCTCCCTTGGGCGGGGATGCTCTGGCGTGCGATTGGATGTGGTCGAGCGGCTGGAAACGATGTTGGCAAAAGGCCTGACGCCCCTGATTCCGTGTCAGGGCTCGGTCGGTGCGTCCGGTGATCTCGCCCCTTTGTCGCAGCTTGCGGCTGCCCTGATCGGTGTCGGTGACGTCCGGATTGATGGCGAAACGCTTTCCGCCGCGGACGGGTTGGCCAAAATCGGGCTGACACCACTGGAATTGGGGCCCAAGGAGGGGCTCGCGCTTTTGAATGGGACGCAGTTTTCTACCGCCTATGCGTTGGCTGGACTGTTTGAAGCCGAGAAGGCCTTCAAATCTGCGCTGGTGACGGGTGCGATGAGCGTCGAGGCCGCTATGGGCTCAACCGCGCCCTTCGATGCTCGCATTCATGACTGTCGCGGCCATCAGGGCCAGATTGACGCCGCCGCCGCGTATCGTGATTTGCTTTTAGACAGCAACATCAATGCATCGCACCAGAATTGTGAGAAAGTACAAGACCCTTATTGTCTACGGTGCCAGCCGCAAGTCATGGGCGCGGCACTGAATGTGCTTCGACAGGCGGCGGCCACGCTCGAAACCGAAGCCAATGCGGTCACTGATAACCCGTTGATTTTTCCGGATGGTCCAGATGCAATATCAGGCGGCAATTTCCACGCTGAACCGGTGGCGTTTGCAGCCGACATGATCGCAATGGCGGTTGCCGAGATCGGATCGATGTCGGAACGGCGCCAGGCCATGCTAGTGGATCCCAACCTGTCCGGACTGCCAGCCTTCCTGTCACCCGCGCCGGGCCTCAATTCAGGCTTCATGATCCCGCAGGTTACGGCGGCGGCTCTGGTGAGCGAGAACAAGCAACGGGCGGCGCCCTGCAGCGTTGATTCCATTCCCACATCTGCAAACCAGGAAGATCACGTCTCCATGGCGGCGCATGGGGCCAGGCGCCTGATGGATATGAATGCCAATCTCGATGCCATTATCGCGCTGGAATGGCTGACGGCGGCGCAGGGTATGGATTTTCACGTAGAGCTGACCTCATCGCCGAAACTGGAAAGCGCGAAGCAGCGCTTGCGTGCGGAAATCCCGCGACTGGGCGATGACCGGTTTTTTGCACCGGATATTGCCCGCGCCACCGAGATGGTCGGACAGGGCGTTTTGGTCGATATCAGTGATTTGCCGGGAGTAGTATGAGTGTCAGCTCTGTTTGATCTGCGGGAAGGGCAAGGCCCGCTCCTGGTGAATATTCCCCATAGCGGCACACATGTTCCAAAGGACATTCTGGACCGGATGACACCGTCCGCGCGAAAATTGCCTGACACGGACTGGTTTGTGGACCGGCTCTATACTTTTGCGGCGGATATGGATGCGACCATCCTGACCGCCAATGTGTCGCGTTTTGTCATTGATCTGAACCGGGATCCATCCGGTCAGTCGCTGTATCCGGGGCAGGCGACGACAGGCCTGGTTCCGACCGAATTATTTGATGGATCGCCAATATATGAAGGTGGTTTGCCTGACGATGCCGAGATTGAAAAGCGTCGTGCGACGTATTTCGATCCTTATCATCAGGCGCTGAGCGAGCAGATTTCCCGTATTCGCGCCCTGCATGGCTATGCGGTTGTATATGACGCCCATTCCATTGCCTCGAATATTCCACGCCTGTTTGACGGCGAATTGCCGGTTTTGAATCTTGGAACCAATGATGGCGAAACCTGCGATCCGGCGATTGCCCGCGCGGTCATGCAAGTGATGCTGGATCAGGATGATTTTGAAACCGTCGCTAATGGCCGGTTCAAAGGCGGCTGGATTACACGGACATTCGGTGTGCCGCGCCATAATCTGCATGCCTTGCAAATGGAACTGGCGCAGCGGGCCTATATGGACGAAGCGACTTTCACCTATGACGAGGGTGCAGCCGCCAAGCTGCAACCGCTTTTGAAAAATATTCTCAACGCCGCGCTTGATGCGGCGGAGCATCTGCATTGGGAGCATGAATAATGGCCGGAAACCGTCTCGATAATGCGCGTGTCATTCGCGCCAAACGCGGACCTGAGCTGGATGCCAAATCCTGGCTGACCGAGGCACCTTTGCGCATGTTGATGAATAATCTCGATCCTGATGTCGCGGAAAAACCGGAAGAGCTGGTTGTTTATGGCGGAATCGGCCGAGCGGCGCGGGACTGGGAGAGCTTTGACCGGATTGTTTCGACGCTGAAGCGCATGGACGATGATGAAACCCTGCTGGTCCAATCCGGCAAGCCGGTCGGTGTGTTCAAGACCCATGCGGATGCGCCGCGCGTACTGATCGCGAATTCCAATCTGGTGCCTGCCTGGGCGAATTGGGAGCGTTTCCGCGAGCTCGATAAGAAAGGCCTGATGATGTACGGTCAGATGACGGCCGGATCGTGGATTTATATCGGCAGTCAGGGCATTGTTCAGGGAACTTACGAGACATTTGCCGAAGTCGGACGTCAGCATTTTGGCGGCGATCTCAAAGGCAAATGGATTCTCACCGGTGGGCTCGGCGGAATGGGCGGAGCTCAGCCTCTGGCCGCAACGATGGCCGGGGCGTCGATGCTGGCCGTTGAGTGTCAGCCCTCGCGGATCGAGATGCGCTTGCGTACCCGTTATCTGGATGAACGTGCAGATTCGCTGGATGAAGCGATCGAGATCATCGAGACCGCACACAAGGAGGGCCGCGCCGTGTCCGTTGGCTTATTAGGCAATGCGGCCGAGG
>BQJI01000120.1 GCA_021604625.1 Hyphobacterium sp.
GTGAAAACGGGCTGGTGTTCAGACATGCCGACCGACGTAAATGCCCGGACCGGACTGTACTTCCCCGATGACGGTGAATTGGACAATCGATTATTGGGGCCTCGCCTTGTGGAGGCCGTTCGCGCCGCCGGTGGGCAAATCCGCGAACAGGCGAGGGTGCTGGCTCTAACGCCGTCACTAGGCGGAATCGACGTTCAAACAGCCGTTCATTCCGATCGATTCGATCAGGTCGTATTGGCGACGGGGCATACCATTGATGGACTTGTCGATATTGAACCGGCTGTTCGGGAGATTCGACCGGCCAAAGGTCAGATGCTGGCACTTTCGCCCGGCCATATCGACCTGCCTTTCTGTTTGAGGTCGCCGGACATTTATCTGTCGCAGAAAAGTGACGGGCGGATCGTGATCGGTGCATCCAGCGAATTCGATCGGAACGACGCGGCAGTCGACGGCTCCATCATTGATGAATTGCGCCTGCGCGCTGAGCGCTGGATCACCTCGCTGGGATTGCAAACAGAGATCGAACGCTGGGCAGGTGTGAGACCGTCGACGTCGGATCGCCATCCTATTCTCGGGGCAGGAAAACTGCCGGGCGTTCATCTGGCACTCGGCCTTTATCGGAACGGCGTTTTGCTGGCACCGGCTGTGGCAGAGCTTGTGGCGGATTCGGTGTTATCGGGCAAAAATGTGCCCGCTGAATTTCAGGCTGGGCGCTTCAATTAGCGTTAACGCAGCATTAGCCGGCAAGGCCGAAACTGCCAGTAGCAAAAATGAGTCGCCATATGAGCACGATTTCGCCTCCCGGTGAGGCAACCCATGCCCTGATTGCCCGTGCCTCACGCGAGACCGGCGCGAATTTCGAGTTCATGGTTCGCACTGCGGCGCGGGAAAGCAATTTCGACCCCAATGCGCAGGCCACAACCTCGTCTGCGGCCGGAATGTATCAATTCCTGGACCAGACATGGCTGGCGATGGTCAGTCGCCACGGTGGCGATCATGGCCTTTCCACCGAAGCCGATCTGATCGAGCAATCCGAAAGCGGTCGCTATGCCGTGTCGGACCCGGCGGAGCGTCAACGCATTCTGGATATGCGGTTTGATGCGAGTGTCGCGGCCAGAATGGCGGGGGAACTTGCCGCCGAGAACGCCTCAATTCTTGAGGCCCGTATCGGTCGGCAACCAACATCTGGTGAGCTGTACGCGGCGCATTTTCTCGGCGCGGGCGGAGCGTCGGATCTTATCAATGCGGCATCGAGCGACCCGACTTCGCGTGCCGACCAATTATTTCCGGCTGCTGCGCGCGCCAATCGCAATGTTTTTTATGTAGGCGGACGCCCGCGGAATGTTCAGGATGTCTTGGCCGGCCTTACACGCGAAGAGGCGGTGACCGCACCCGACCGCGTAATCCCTTCCCGCTTGCCAAACGGTGATGCGCCCTCACTACGGTTCCATTCTCCAACCCAGGATCAGGCCATCGCATTTACATCGCGCCGTGTTGGCCTGTCGAATGGGGGCGGCACGTTATCGCCAGCCGTAGTGGCGATTCTGGCATCGCTCGATGTGCCGAGGGGTCGCGACGAGCGTGAAAGTTAACGTTTTTGCTGCGGCGTCTAAGGATTCGTTAATATGAGGAGCGGAGCCTGTCGGTAGAGGCGAATCGCGATGGTGTGATTCCCGAATGACAGGATCGTTCTCATGAGCATCACAGCGATGCGTTCCCGGTTGACCGAAGAAGACATCCGACGCCTGGTCAAAGGGCAGTCTGCAGAGGATCGTGCACTCGCTGCGCGAAAAATCTGTCAACGGATCGACACGCCTGAGCTGACCGATGAAGAACGGAGCGCTGCTGACGCCATCATCAATATGATTGCCGCTGATGCGGCAACGTTGGTGCGTCGCGCGCTCGCAGTTACGCTTCGACAATCACCGCATTTGCCAAAAGATGTGGCAATGAAGCTCGCCAGGGATATCGAGTCCATTGCGGTGCCGGTGATTGCGGGAAGCCCGGTTTTCGACGATGCAGAACTGATTGAACTTATTCAGACGCAGCCTGCTGCGAAGCTGGCGGCGATTGCGGCGCGTGAAACGGTCTCCAAGCCTGTTGTGATGTCGTTGATTGATCACGCAGACGAAACGGCGATGGGGATTGCTGCTGCAAATGACGGCGCAGACTTTGATGAAGAGGCGTTTGATCGCACGCTTCGGCGGTTCGAAAATTCCAGTTCCGTGATGGATTCTTTTGTTTCGCGCTCGATTCTACCAATCGAATTTACCGAACGAATTATCGCACGGGTCAGTGACGATGCTCTGCAGCGTCTAGTTCGACGGCACGCTCTGCCGCCGCAAATCGCGGTTGATATTGCAGAGGGCGCGCGCGAACGCGCGACAATTGATCTGGTTGACCAGGCCGGCGTTGCACCGGATATGCCAGACTTCATCGAACAGATGCATATCTCCGGTCGTTTGACGCCATCGCTGATTTTGCGCGGATTGTTGCGCGGCCATATTTCCTTCTTCGAGCACGCTGTTGCACGTCTGGCGGACATCCCGCACTCGAAGGCCTGGTTGTTGATTCACGATGCGGGTCCGCTGGGCTTGAAGGCTGTGTTTGAACGCACCGGACTTCCTCAGCGGCTTTTGCCAGCCGTGCGGTCAGCGATCGATACGCTTCATTCCATTGAAATGGGCCCAGGTGAGTCCGGACGGATTATATACCGTCGACAACTTGTCGAGCGGTCGCTTACCCAATTTCAGGGCGTGCCGGAGAAGGATCTTGAATACATCCTCTCACGTCTCGATCAGGATGAGGGCGAAGATCACCCAGCGGCGGCGCGCGCCACAGGCTGATCTTCGAATTCGGCGACAAGCTCCAACACTTGCGACTCCAGTTCTTGTGCCAATGCGCGCCCGATCGGATTCTTTTCATCGCGAATACCCTGGCGCACGGCGGCACGTATGGCGCCAGTGTGGGCCAGAGCCAGGCTGGTCGGCGCGATTGCACGCTTTTCATCGGTCTCAATCAATTTTGAGAGCGAACCAGCCATCCGTGTGACGATCGGGAAGTTGTAAGTTGTTCCCATGCCGCGTAAATCATGCGCTCGCGCAAACAAAGCTTCGCCGGCTTCGCTTTCGAGTCCGTCGGTTGCCACGCGCTTTGACGCCGCTTCAAGTTTCTGAACTTCCGATTCCAGCCATTCGCCAAACACGTCTTTCATGTCGTCGAGCGCGGCTTCGGCGCGGGCAATTGCGGCCTCATCGATGGGGCCAACGCGGCCGCCGACTTTCACCCGCAGCATATTTGGCGGTGTGATCATCTCGATTGGTTGTTCTTTCTTGGCCATTGGAATTTCCTTTTATGGCGTCAAATCAAACGGCCATCGCAGATGATGCGAGGCGTTGAGTGTCTGTGGTGGCGGATTCTAAACTATTGATCAGATCCGTGGATCGAAACGGTTTTTTCAACCCGTGCATTCGCGGGGCGGGCAGGCTATCGCCTTGCGTCAGGCAGATAATGGGAATGCCCGGTGCGCCTTCTTGCAGACGAGCTGAAAGATCCGCTTCTGTTGCATTGCCGATGAGCGCCACATCTATGTGCTGAGAGGACAGAACGGTATCGATATCATCGACACTTCCGGCGTTTGACACACTGCTGCAACCCATCGCTTGCAATGAGGCTTGCAATGCTTGACGCAGAGGGCGTGATTTGCCGCAGACCAGAACAGACATTCCAAGCTCGCTGAATTCGCTCATTTTCATTCCCACCCTGTCACCGCGTCTTGTTGGCGATGTAGTGGAAAGCAGTATCAGATGATGCTTAACGACGGCCTAAACGCTCAGGCCTGGAATTGTTCGATGAGGATGCGTTCACCAAGGGCGCGGCCTTCGTCGAACAGCATATGCAGCCGGACGTCGGCGGCCTCTTCAATGTCGACTGTGAGGACATCGCGGAATTCCTGATTATCAGCGACAGCCGCAACGGGGCGGGTTTCCGGCTCCAATACATCAAACCTGACTTTGCTATTGTGGCTGAGCAAGGCACCCCGCCACCGGCGCGGTCTGAAAGCGCTGATCGGTGTCAGCGCGAGTGTCCGGGAGCCCAAAGGCAAGATCGGGCCGTGTGCAGAGGCATTATATGCCGTGGAACCTGCCGGTGTCGCGACCATAATGCCATCTGCGGCCAATTCATCGAGGCGAATTTTGTCATCGACCGAAATGCGAATTTTTGCTGTCTGGTGTTTTTGCCTGAGGAGCGAGACTTCGTTGATAGCCAGCGCCGAAAAAGCCTGCCCATCGCGGCATCTTCCCGTAGCTCGTAGCGGGTGGATGGAGGTTTTTTCGGCACGGCCCAAATGTAGAATCAAATCATCTTCAGCCGGATTATTCATGAGAAAACCGACGGACCCGTAATTGATTCCATAGACGGGAATGTCGCGGGCCATGACGGCATGAAGTGCTTCGAGCATCATGCCATCGCCGCCCAGAGCAACTACGATGTCAGCGTCTTCAATGGCGACATCGCCATATCGGGTTTTCAGGCGCTTATATGCAGCGCGCGCGTCCGGTCGATGACTGGACACAAAGGCCAGAGCGGGCTTTTCTGGCAATGAATGGGAGGTCACGCCGATCTCCTTGAGCAGACAAGGCCATTCAAACGCTTTGCGCAAGGCGACGCAAGGCGTCGTGGGCGCTTCCCGGCGTGAATTTCTGGAACACTTTCGCGGCCGTGATCATGGCTTCCGATGGCAAGTCGTCCTGAATGCGTCCTGATTTTTGCAGGCCGCGAACCACCGATGGGAAAAGAGTCTTGTCAATTCGTGCCGCACGGCATGCCAAAGCCGTTGCGCGCATGCTCGACATGCCAATCGCCGACCGCCATTGATCGACCTCCAGGCTGCACAGATAGGCAATCGAATAATCAAACAAAATAAACCTGCCGTCTGTCAGCGCTCTGACAGCTACCGTGCCGTTAAGCTCGCCCCTGGCCGCCATTTGCTCGACAAGACCGCGCGCCAGCTCGTCGTCATTTTCGGTTGGAGAATTGCCTGTCGCATTCTCACCTAATTCGTCGAGCTTTCCCGACTCCAGATCGAAATGCTGCTCAACCTGATCGTGAACAGCTTTGGAAATTTGCCGCGTCAGTGAGTCGACAATCGACGGCGGGATATCTTCGCGGTTCAACAAGTCCTGCGACAGTCCAGCATTTGTCCTGGCAGCCTCGGCGCAAATTTGAATTGTGGAGTTACTCAGCCGCGCCGTGGTATTCTGGATCAGCCGCTCGATCACATCCGTTTCTGCTCGCGCTGCGACCGCATCGCTGATGCCAATGCCGATGTGATCGCGCCCGGCAATCAGCAACCGGTGTTCGCGTATCCCGGTTTCTGCCAGCTCGATCAAATCATCGGCTTCAAGCACCTGGCTTTTCCTGATGATCTCCGCGGCAACGGAAGGCGCATCAAATGCCAAAAAACGGATAATGCCCTTGGGGGCCCAGTCGCAATCGGCCAATTGGGCGGCCATCTGAATGCGTACGCTTTCCTCAACTTTGTGAGCAAGCGATAAAAGAATATCATTGGCGAGCGGTTGGGTCCGGTTTGTCAGGGGTTTGGTGACGCAGATATCCGTGACACCCAATGCCAACGCTGCTCGTCCTTGCGGATCGCGGACGCGCGCGAGTTGGGTGAGTGCAGATGCGATATTGCTCATGAGTGCGCCAGTTTGCCGATATATAATTAACCCTGAGTCTGCAGTGGATTCCAAATCTGGTTTCCCGCCGGTTAAATTCGCCGCGCATTCATGTGATTGACGCCGGGCGATGAAGATTCGATCCTCGGCTGGCAATCACGGGAGCGGCAATATGGACGATCAAGCAAAACCAGGCGTCAAAGAACAGGTCACGGCAGAGGAATGGAAGGCCCGTTGCGACCTTGCAGCGCTTTACCGGCTCGTTCACATGCATGGTTGGGACGATTTGTTCTTCACCCATATATCGATGCGTGTACCCGGTCCGGACCATCATTTTCTGCTCAATCCGTTCGGCTTGCTGTATGAGGATGTAACGGCGTCAAATCTCGTGAAAGTGGATCTGGACGGAAATGTGCTTCCACCGTCGAGCTACGGTATCAATCCCGCGGGCTTTACCATTCACTCCGCGATCCATGCGGCCCGCGAGGATGTGAATGTTGCCATGCACCTGCACACAGATTGTGGTGTCGCCGTCGCCGCCCAGAAAGCCGGATTGCTGCCGATTTCCCAGCTTGCCATGAATATCATGTCCGATGTCGCCTATCACGATTATGAAGGGCTGGCGCTGGTCGAGGAAGAAAAAGCGCGACTTGTGGCCGATCTGGGCATGAAAAACACCATGATCCTGCGAAATCATGGCACGCTTTCGACAGGGTCTCATCCGTTTCAGGCCTATCTGAGGATGTATTTTCTCGAACGTGCCTGTAAGATACAGACCATGGCGCAAGGCGGCGGGGAGTTGATCCACTGGGACAAATCCATGCAGGACAAGGTCTTCAAGCAGGGCGAGGAAGGTGTGCTCAACGAGTTCTTCCTGGAAATCGCCTGGGCCGCGCTACGCTCGCGGGTGGATCGCGAATCGCCTGGTTACGCGCAGTAATCACCGGGATTGCACTGGCGATTTCTTCACCGGTTTTCGGCGGCGCATGGGTTCAGAATAAAGGTGAGGGGCTTGTTATTTCAGGGCTCTTGCTGTCGGGAGCCGATTACAGTTTCGACAATTCAGGGCAACGACAGCCTGGGCTTTATTTCTCGAAATACGAAAGTTCGTTCTACGCCGAATACGGCATGACGGAACGATTGACCCTGATATTGCAGCTCGCCGGGCAGCGGGTCAGTCAGGACAATAACGGCATTACCGATACGGCGTCCGGCCTGTCCGCGAGCCGACTTGGATTGCAGCGGCGCCTGGTTTCCGTCGGTCGCTGGACCAGCGCCGCTCAGGTTTCTGCGGTCATTCCCGGCGGTGGAGAGAATGTTGCTGATCGACCGCTGGGCGATGGTGCGAACGGTCTGGAAGTTCGCTGGCTGGTCGGGCGATCCATTAGTGATCGTGGCTTTCTGGATTTGCAGCTTGCGCGAACGTGGCGCGCGGACGATTACCCGGCTGAATACAGAGCCGATGCCACGCTCGGGTGGCATCCGACCGGTCGATATGTGGTGATGGCGCAATCGTTTTTTACGCAAGGCGATGCGGACCAACTGCGCAATAACCGATCATTTTCCCAACTCAAATTACAGCTTTCTGCCGGACGGCGGATTGGCAGTGGAACACTGATGGCGGGTGCCTTCACGACTGTTTATGGGC
>BQJI01000121.1 GCA_021604625.1 Hyphobacterium sp.
CGGCGAAACAATATCAATGACCCGACCTGTTTTATCTTTCTTCGTCGGATCCGGAAGTTCCAGATTGAAGCGTTCCTCCGGGTAGAGCGGCGTCAGATTGTCAAAGTGAATCTTGTGACGGGCGGCCTCCGGATCAGCGAAATTAATCAGACTGATCTTGAGAAGCGCAAAATACCGTTCGCCGCGCCGCGGGGCCCGGATTTCACCCTCAACCGTATCGCCGGTTCGCAGGCCGAATTTCTTGATCTGGTTGGGCGACACATAAATATCATCCGGTCCGGCCAGATAATTGGCTTCCGGTGACCGCAAAAAACCGAACCCGTCTTGCAGAATTTCCAGCGTACCGCCGCCGGAGATCTCAACGCCGCGTTCAGCGACCTCCTTCAACACCGCAAACATTATGCCCTGTTTGCGCATGGTCGCAGCGTTCTCGATATCGAGCGCCTCCGCAACCTGCAGCAATTCTGTCGGCTTTTTCTCCTTCAATTCCTGAAGGGTCATGCGGGTCATCCCCGACAGCATGGCCGGTAATGTCTTGGGTTCATTCTCGGCTTCATTCTCTTCGACGTCGTTCTCGAGATCGTTTTCGAGATCGTCGCCGGACTCATTGGTATCATTGTGGTCGGACATGGTACTCACTTGATTTGGCAAGGTGTGTGGAATTCCGGTCGGGCCAGTCTGGCAGACAGATTTCCGCCAGGGACGGAAACATTCAAACTGGTTTTCTAGGGCATCGGGTTCGCCAGTTTTCTGGCGCACACCGAAAAGAGGCGTTTCGCAATCACGAAACTTTCCTGACGAGTGACACACACCACCATGTCAGTCAAGACAGGACTATCGCAGAGCGACTGTGGCGATCAGGACGATAACAATCGCAAAAACAGCCGGAATTTCGTTATAAATCCGGTATTTACGCTGCGTCCAGTTATTCGTGTCGTTTGCAAAATGCTGGTTACGAATGGCAAAGACATGATGAAGAATCGTCATGACGGAGATTGCTGCCAGTTTTACCAACCAGTCCCATTCGAGAAAAATAGACCAGCCACCAGCCCGTTCTGCGTTGGACCAGATCAATAGCAATCCGAATATCCAGGCAGCAATCATGGCCGGATTCATGATCAGTTTCAGAAGCCGGCGTTCCTGGAGCTTCAAAACCCGGTCCAGTTCACCGCCCGGTTCCGCTTCACAATGATAGACGAAGAGGCGCGGCAGGTAGAGCATTCCCGCCATCCACGCGATTACAGCCAGAATGTGAAAGCCACGCAACCAGTCATAGGCACTGATCAGATATTCAGACATTTGGCGCTACCTTGTTCGGACATTTGCCAAATTCTGTCGGGCAGATGCGCTCGCCGCAAGGTGGCTTGAGGCCGCAGGGGCCTTTCAGCGCATCCAGAGTCAATTGCGTCAATGTCCGAATATATCCATCCGAAATTCCGAGTGCCGGAACCCGATAATAGGCGGTAACGCCTTTCTCCCGCGCCAGCGCGCCATATTCCTCGTCCAGTTCGACGAGAGTTTCGATATGCTCGGACACAAAAGCGATCGGAGTGAGGATTATATCTTTTCCAGCCCTTGCGGCAGTCTCAATTGCGTCTTCTGTTGATGGCCCAATCCATTCCAGCGGCCCGACACGCGACTGATAGCAAATTTGCCAATCATCCAGCTCCGGCAGCCGTTCAGCAACGGCGCGGCAAGTTTGCTCAATCTGCCACTGATAGGGATCACCCTGTTCGACGGTTCGCTTTGGCAGGCCATGAGCCGAGAAGAGAAGCCGTGCCACGGGTGAAAACCCGGCGTCATGCCAGGTTTTACGGATCAGATCGGCATGAGCCTGGATGAAATCGGGTGTTTGCGGATAGCAGCAGACAATTCGCGCATCCGGTCCACCAGCTGCCGACCATCCGGTCAGCGAAGAACCCGTCGTTGACGTTGAAAATTGGGGATATAGCGGCAGAAGCACAACTTCATCGGCTTTCCAGGCTGTGACTTCAGCAACACATTCCTCGACGAAGGGGTGCCAGTAACGCATTGCAATAAAGGCACGAAATTCGGTATCTGGTTCTGCTTGAGACAATTGTGTAATCAATGCGTCGGCTTGTTTTTCACTCTCTGCCCGCAAAGGCGAGCCACCTCCCATTAATTCATAATTCTTGCGCGCAGACGGGGCGCGTGTCGTCGAAATGAACCAGGCAAGTATTTCGCGAACAGGACCGGGCGCGCCGATAATAGCCGGGTCCCGGAACAGATTTCTCAGAAATGGCTGGACGTCATCAGGACCGTCCGGACCACCCAGATTGAACAAAACAACCGCAACTTTCCGGGCCATAACTTTTATCCCCTGAGTCTGCCAACCAATTGTTCAACATGTGCGATCGGAACATCTGGCGTAATACCATGTCCAAGATTGAAAATGTGCGGTCGGCCGCGGAACGCTGCGACGATCCTGTCAACTTCACGATCAAGGGCCGGTCCTCCCGCCCGCAAAGCGGCCGGGTCCAGATGACCCTGCAATGGCAGATCACGCGGCAAATTATCCAATGCCCAAATCGTATCGAGCCCATGATCCAGCGCCAATGCAGAAATACCGGTTTGTTCGGCATATGGCAGATAATTCGGGCCCGCCCCTTTTGGAAAACCGATGACCGGGCATTTAATTCCAGCCGCCCGCAATCCCTCGATGATCCGGCGCGTTGGTGTAATCACGACATCCTGGAACATTGCCGGAGGCAGACCCTCGGCCCAGCTGTCAAACAATTTCAGAACCTCAGCACCGGCATTGGCCTGCATCACCAGATAACGGATGGTCGCATCCGCGATCAGTTCCAGCAAGCGCGCCATCTGGTCAGGGCTCTCCCAATACATACGCCGCGCATTCCATCGATCCTTGGACCCACCACCCTCGATCATATAGGTCGCCACAGTCCAGGGAGAACCGGCAAAACCGATCAGTGTGGTTTCAGATGGAAGTGCAGCTGACAGATTGGCGACGGTCTGACCTACCGGGCCAAGTATGACTTCAACATCACCGACTTCCAGATTTTTGATGTCGGCTGCTGACAAAGGGTCCAGTTTGGGCCCTTCGCCTGCAACAAACCAGACTTTTCGTCCCAAAGTCATTGGAATTAAAAGTATATCGGCAAAAAGGATAGATCCATCAAAACCAAAGCGTCTGATGGGTTGAAGCGTGACTTCTGTTGCCTTTTCCGGGTCGAGGCAGAATTCGATGAATGAATTTGTCGACGCCCGAACGCTCCGGTATTCCGGCAAGTAGCGCCCAGCCTGACGCATCAGCCATACTGGTGGTCGATCCAGGGATTCCCCTGCCAGAACTTTCAGAATTGGTTTGGTCATGGATTGAGAGTTAGGGTGCCGGGCAATTGAAGGCAATGCGTGTTTTTCACGTTACCTGTCTTCTTTAAGATTCCTATTTATAAAATTGTAGGAGTCGTAGCGGCGTTGAATGTGTGGGTAATCTATTTATGCCGAATATTCACTGTTTGGGACGCTGTTCATAAAAATAGAATCGGATTCTGTTGATATTGTTTAATAACACTAAATTACGAAGTTTTTAAATCACTTACGTCTTAAATGGGTAGGAAAATTTCGTTGAATAATGTCGAAAACTCGCATTTATCCACACTTCGGGTCGGTTATTCCCAAAATGGGTGTATGTGAATTCTTGTTGGACAATAGCTGTGCCTTTCCCCGATGATCGGTCGATGAGCGCAAATTCCTTTCAGGGTGTTAACGAGGCCAGTACTTGTTAACATCCTGTTAACCGTATTCCCGGACCGATTTTTATGCCTAAAACTCAAAATACCAGCCGAAAGCTCCATGTTCACCTTGTTTCGGACTCGACAGGTGAAACGCTCGGCGAAGTTATGCGCGCCTCGGTCGCCCAGTTTGAAAACGTCGAACTGATCGAGCATCTCTACGCTTTGGTGCGCTCGCCCCGGCAGCTGGAGCGTGCGCTGGAAGAAATCGAGCGTGCGCCCGGCGTTGTTATGTACACGATTGTTTCAGCCGAGATGCGACGCCGTCTCGAAGATCATTGTCAAAAAACAGGCGTGCCGGCCATCGCAATTCTCGACCCGATCATTGCGACCTTGTCTGGTTATCTGGCCATGCCGCCGTCCAGTCGTGCCGGCGCACAACATGATCTGGATGCTCAATATTATCAACGTATTGAGGCGTTGAACTACGCGATCCTTCATGATGACGGCCAGGGTGGAAACCTTGAAGGCGCGGATGTCGTGCTGCTCGGCGTCAGCCGGACATCAAAGACACCAACGTGTATTTATCTGGCGCATCGCGGCGTTAAAGCGGCAAATATCCCGCTGGTCAGGGGCGCGATGGAGCCCGTTGGTATTGAGAGCCTCAAGAACCCCCTCGTTGTGGGGTTGACGGCATCGCCCGAGCGCATTGTCCAGATCCGTCGCAATCGGCTTTTATCGCTGAATGAAGGGCGCGATACCGAATATATTGATGATGTATCGGTGAAGGACGAAATCATTACCGCGAAGCGTCTTTATGCTCGCCATGGCTGGCCGACGATTGATGTGACCCGGCGATCTGTCGAGGAAACCGCGGCGAAAATTCTCAATCTCGTCAATGATCGAAAATCGAAACTGAAATGACTCCGTTCATACTTGCATCCGCCAGCGTTATTCGACGTCAAATTCTCGAAAATGCGGGCATCCGGTTTTCTGTTTTGACATCTGGCGTTGATGAAGAAGCGATCAAGCAAGACTGGTCGGGCGGTGATCCTGATGATCTGGCGCTTGAGCTTGCCAAAGCCAAAGCCAGGGCTGTTAAGGTCAACGACGATTCACTGGTTCTGGGTGCCGATCAGATCTTGAGCCTGGACGGCTGCATGTATGACAAGGCCCGGTCACCGGAAGAGGCGCGACAGCGTCTGAAAGCCTTGCGTGGGAAATCACATATTCTTCATTCAGGCCTTGCCGCCTACCGGGCGGGTGAACTTGTGTGGTCGCATACCCAGCAAAGCCAGCTGACGGTTCGGAACTTCTCCGATGTTTTTTTGAATGAGTATATGGCACTTGCCGGAGATGAACTCACAGCGAGCGTCGGCGCCTATGCTTTCGAGGGTCTTGGCGCCCAGATATTCGACCGGATAGAGGGCGATTATTATGCCATTCTCGGGCTTCCGCTTTTACCTGTACTGGCCCTTCTGCGGCGTGAAGGCGTAATTGTGACATGATTTCAGCTGGGACCCGGATTGCTGGCGTGATCGGGTCGCCGGTCTTGCATTCATTATCACCCCTGTTGATGAATAGCTGGATAGAGGCTGCTGATATCGATGCGGCTTATATTGCGCTATCGGCCAATCCGGAATTTTCGGCCAATGATTTTCGATCGCTTGCGCAATGCGGATTGTCCGGAGTCAATGTAACCCACCCGTTCAAAATGCTGGCAGCGGAGGTCTCCGACACACTTACGGAAACGGCTCGGCTGGCGGGTGCCGCCAATCTGCTTCGTTTCGAAGCGGGACGTATCCATGGCGACAACACAGATATTGTCGGTATAGATTACGCATTGCGGCAATGCGGCGTGACATTCGAGGGTATGACGGTGCTGGTGCTTGGTGCGGGCGGTGCCGCGCGTGCTGCCTGTGTTGCGGCCGATCTTGGATCTGCACGAGATGTGATTGTCAGCAATCGAACGCGCAGCCGGGCCGAAAGTCTTAAAGAGAGATACAAATTGGTATCGGTTTGTGATTGGGGTGATCGTCGTCTGGCTGCCGCGCGAGCCGATCTGATCATAAATGCGACCAGTCTTGGTCTGGATGGCAATTCCGACCCGGGCATTGACTGGATAGCCTGCAAACCGGAATCGGTGGTGTTTGATATGATCTATTCGCCGCAGTTTCGGCCATTCGAAACCGGGGCCAGGAACGCCAATCTGAAATTCGTCGACGGCCTTTCAATGTTGATCGGACAAGCAGAACCGGCTTTTGAAAGCCTGTTTGATACAATTGTGCCAACGCGTGTGGATGCAGATTTGATCCTTAGAAAGGCATTGAAGCATGCGGCCCTATAAACTTGGCCTGACAGGATCAATCGGAATGGGGAAGACCACGACGGCGTCGATGTTCGCGGCCGCGGGCATCCCGGTGTTTGATTCCGATGCAATTGTTCACCGCCTGTACGCGAAAGGCGGTGCGGCTGTTGAATCCGTGGGTAAGGCTTTTCCGGAGAGCCTTGAGAATGGCTCAATTTCCCGGTCTGAATTGTCAGATTGCCTTAAGAAGGACCCTATCGGCTTCGAGAAACTGAATGCAATCGTTCATCCGCTTGTAGCCGATGCACGTGCAGACTTTCTCGAAAAGGTCCGAGCCGAGGGCGCCGATCTGGTCGTGTTTGATATTCCACTACTCTTCGAAACCGGGAGCGAAGATCAGCTGGATGGCGTTCTGGTGGTGACAGCGCCAGAGGCGGTTCAACGCGAACGCGTTATGGGTCGCGAGGGTATGACAGAGGAAAAATTCACCAATATTCTTTTCCGGCAATTACCGGATGCCGAAAAACGCGCGCGTGCCGATTTCATAATCGATACATCCAAGGGGTTGGAGCCGGCGCGTCTGGCTGTGGAAGGTCTGATCTTGCATTTGAAGGCCAGCGCAAATCACGACACAGTTTGATCATGCGCGAAATTGTCTTTGATACCGAAACCACCGGCCTCGACCCCAGAACGGGCGATCGAATTACGGAAATGGGCTGCGTCGAGGTAGAGGACTTTATTCCAACCGGGCGGACATGGCATGCCTATGTCAATCCACAACGCAGCATTCCCGAGAAGGTCACTGAAATTACTGGCCTTACAGTGGAATTTCTTGCGGACAAGCCGCTCTTTGCGGCTGTCGCAGATGACTTTCTCGAATTTGTCGGAGATGCGCGCCTTGTCGCTCACAACGCGCCTTTTGACCGCGGCTTCATCAATATGGAGCTCGAAAAGTCAGGCAAACCTGTCATCGATACTGATCGCTGGGTTGATACTGTCGTGATGGCGCGCAAGAAATTTCCGGGCGCACATGCCTCGCTTGATGCGCTCTGCAAGCGTTTTGCAATCTCACTGGAAACACGTGACAAGCACGGCGCAATTATTGACGCGCTTCTGCTGGCCGATGTCTATCTGGAGCTCAATGGTGGACGCGAACGCGCGCTCGATCTGGCAGGCGATAATCGCGATGCGGACGGAATTGTTGCGTTTCCGCCGCGTGACGCGCGAAACACTGCGTTACCACCGCGGCTTTCGGCCGCGGATCGCGAGGCCCATAACCGATTTGTCGAAACGCTGGGCGAGCG
>BQJI01000122.1 GCA_021604625.1 Hyphobacterium sp.
TTTTTTGCCTTGCTCACGGTCGGGCCCGCCATTCGCGCGGCCGCCCAATGGATTGGTTTTGAAAGCGTCGTCACACAGTCCGCCCTGTCGGCCGGGCTGGTGATGGGTGTGATGATCATTCCATTCATCTCCTCACTTTCCGATGACGTGATCAATGCGGTGCCACAATCACTGCGTGACGGCGCCTACGCCATGGGGGCAACCAAGTCGGAAACCGTCCAGCAAGTCATCCTGCCCGCCGCCCTGCCGGGCGTGGTCGGCGCCTTCCTTCTGGCGATCAGCCGCGCTGTAGGTGAAACAATGATCGTGGTCATGGCCGCAGGTCAGGGCGCAAACCTGACCGCAAATCCGCTGGAATCTGTCACCACGATCACCGTTCAGATCGTGATGCTGCTCACCGGTGATCAGGAATTCGACAGCGCCAAGACCCTGTCGGCCTTCGCGCTTGGACTGGTCCTCTTCATGTTCACGCTGGCGCTCAACATCATCGCGCTGCGCGTTGTCCAGAGATATCGGGAAAAATATGACTGATCGTGCCGATATACGCACCCTCGTGCAGGCCCGGTTGGCCCAGCGGTATCGCGCCGAGGGGCGGTTCCGTATTTTCGGGATTCTCGCCATTGTAGCGGCGATATCCGTACTCGCCTTGTTGATTTTTTCGATTGCCAGCCAGTCCCTGTCGGCTTTCCGCGTCAACGAACTCACCCTCTCGGTCACGCTCGACGCCGACCGGATCGACCCCCTCGGTGATCGCAGCGAGGCGTCTCTGCGGCGCGGTGCCTATAATGGTCTCATTCAGGACGCCCTCCGCGCCGAATTTCCATCGGTCGAAAATCGCGGGGATCTGCGCAAACTCTTCAGCCTCTACACACCGCTGAATTCGGCGCGCCTTCAGAATCGGGTGCTCTCCAATCCCTCACTCATTGGCCAGACCATCGATTTCACCTTCCCGATTTCGGACGATGCGGATCGGTATCTGCAGGGTCTGACCACCACCAGCCACGAGATAATTCCCGGTGATGCAGCAACCATAACCGGCAGGACGGGCGACATCCGGATCACAGCGGATTCTGATGTTTTCTCTCCGATTGTCACGGATATACGCGCCACGCTGATCGAACGCGCGGGCGAGTTGGAAAACCGTGCCGGCCGCTATGAAGCACGCGCCGCAGCCACAGCCAGTGTCGAGGCAGCAGAGGGATTGACCCGCGAAGCAGCACAAGCCCGCAGCGAAGCCGCAGATATTCGCACGCTCGCTGCCAACACCGCAGCATCCGTCAATATGTCCCCTGACCTGCCCAGCCGTCTGGTCCGCATCAATGGCGGCGTCGTCCAGATTGACCGGATCAGCAATGGCGGGCGCATCGCCGAGGGCCGTGTGCTGGTCACGCTCGATCACACAAATGCCAGCGATGACTGGACAATCTGGACACTCGACACGCCGCAATCTGCCCGACGCATTCTGGATGCCCAGATCGTCTGGGCCGAAACCCTGCGCGAACGCGGCCGCGTGGTGGAGCGCTTCAACACATATCTCTTCACCAATGCCGATAGCCGCGAACCGGAGCTGGCCGGTGTGCTCGGCGCTATCATCGGAACGGCGCTGACCATGCTGGTGACGATGTTGCTCGCGGTCCCCGTAGGTGTGGCAACGGCGGTCTATCTGGAAGAATTCGCCCCCAAGAACCGCCTGACCGGCTTCATCGAGGTCAATATCAACAATCTCGCCGCCGTGCCCTCCATTGTCTTTGGCCTGTTGGGACTGGCGGTCTTCATCAGCCTGTTCGGCATGCCCCGATCCGCTCCGCTGGTCGGCGGCATGGTGCTGGCCCTGATGACCTTGCCGACGGTGATCATCACATCGCGCGCCGCTCTGAAGGCCGTACCGCCGTCAATCCGCGAAGCCGCACTCGGCGTCGGTGCCTCACGCCTGCAAACCGTGATACATCATGTCCTGCCGCTGGCCGCGCCGGGCATTCTCACCGGCTCGATTATCGGCCTGGCGCAAGCAATGGGCGAAACCGCCCCCTTGTTGATGATCGGCATGGTGGCCTTCGTGGCCGATGCGCCCAGCCTTTCGGTGGGCGGGCTGACGGAACCGGCAACGGTAATGCCGGTCCAGATTTTTCTCTGGTCCGATGGCGCGGAACGCGCTTTCGAGCCCCGCACTGCACCCGCCATACTGATTTTGCTGGCGCTGATGATTGGATTTAACGCCGTCGCGGTCTTCTTGCGCCGCCGGTTCGAGCGGAGATGGTAGCCATGGCGGATTCCGAAAATCGGACCTCGACTGTGTATCACGATGCGGCCAAAAACCTGGCCGCCAAAATCACGCTGGACGGCGTCGATGTTTTTTACGGGCAAAAACAGGCGGTACACAGCGTGGCGATGCAAATCCCGGATCGCTCGGTAACGGCGTTCATCGGACCATCTGGTTGCGGTAAATCCACGATTTTGCGGACCATCAACCGCATGAATGAAACCATCGATATCGCCCGCACTTCCGGCTCCATCCAGATTGACGGCGAGGAGATCAACTCCAAAGCCGTCGACCCGGTCTTGCTGCGCGCCCGCGTCGGCATGGTTTTCCAGAAGCCCAACCCCTTCCCGAAGTCAATTTTCGACAACGTCGCATACGGGCCGCGCATTCACGGCCTGGCCACGTCCAAAACCGAACTGGCCGATATTGTCGAGACCAGCCTGCGCAAGGCCGGCTTGTGGGATGAGGTTGCGGACCGTCTCGATCAGCCCGGCAATGGCCTGTCCGGCGGGCAACAGCAACGCCTTGTGATCGCGCGCGCCATTGCGGTCAGCCCCGAAGTCATTCTGATGGACGAGCCCTGCTCCGCGCTCGACCCCATCGCCACGGCGAAAATCGAGGAATTGATCGACGAATTGCGCGAGAATTATTGCATTGTCATTGTCACCCACTCGATGGCGCAGGCGGCACGCGTTTCCCAGATGACAGCTTTTTTCCACATGGGTGATCTTGTCGAATACGGCCCGACGGAAGACATATTTACCAATCCCCACCAATCCCGGACACAGGACTACATCACCGGCCGGTTCGGGTAGGCGGCTGAAAGATTGAAATCATGAATACGAAACCAACATCCCACACTGTTCGCGCCTATGCCGACGAATTGACTGCGCTTTCCGACGAGTTGGCGCGGATGGGAGGCCTTTGCGAACGTCAGGTCGCCGATTGTATCGCTGCCGTTGTGCGCCGCGACCCGGCGCTGGCCTCGGCCGTGGTCGAGGGCGATCATCAGGTCGACGCCATGGAAACCGCCATCGAACGCCGCGTCATACGGATTCTCGCCTTGCGCCAGCCCATGGCTTCGGATTTACGCGCCTCGATTTCAGCCTATCGCATTTCGGGTGATTTGGAACGCGTCGGCGATCTCGCCAAGAATATCGCGCACCGCACCCATGAGCTGAACAAGTCCGAGCCACTGGATCTGACCCGCAGCGTCGAGCGCATGGGCAAGCTGGTGGTCGCCAACCTACATCGCTGCCTCAACGCCTTTTCCACCGGCTCTGCCGATGAATGCCTGGCGGTCTGCAACGGTGATGAGGAAGTGGACGAGCATTATAACAGCCTGTTCCGCGAACTCCTCTCCTTCATGATCGAGGACCCCACGACGATCACGGCGTGCGCGCATTTGCTGTTCGTCGCAAAAAACCTCGAACGTATCGGTGATCACACCACCAATATTGCCGAGATGATCCACTATCAGCTGACCGGTTCCGAATGGCGGCGCGAATTGCCGCATGATCCCACCAGCATGGCCTGACCCCGGAGACGATAATGGACCCTCATATCCTCGTCATTGAAGATGAAGACGCGCTGTCGACGCTGCTTCAGTACAATCTCCAGAAGGAAGGATATCAGGTCTCTGTCGCCGGCGATGGCGAGGAAGCCTTGCTGCTGGCTGATGAAGCCACGCCGGATATTGTGCTGGTCGACTGGATGTTGCCGAAACTCTCCGGAATTGAAGTCTGCCGTCGCCTCCGCAACCGACCTGCTACCCGAAATGTTCCGATCATCATGCTCACGGCGCGCGGCGAGGAAGCCGACCGCATTCGCGGGCTCGACACCGGCGCCGACGACTACATCGTCAAACCCTTCTCCATGACCGAGCTTTTCGCGCGACTGCGCGCTGTCATGCGCCGTATCCGGCCGGGCCTGGTCGATGACCGCGTCACCCATGGCGATATAGAGATTGACCGGGTCGCGCATCGCGTCCGCCGCGACGGCGAGGAAATTCATCTCGGCCCCACCGAATTCCGGTTGCTGGACTATCTCATCCAGCACCCCGGTCGCGTCTTCTCGCGTGAGCAATTACTCGATGCGGTCTGGGGCTCGGATGTCTATGTCGAGGTTCGCACGGTCGACGTCCATGTCGGACGACTTCGCAAAGCGCTCAACATGGACGGCAAGGACGATCCGATCCGGACCGTCCGCTCTGCCGGCTATTCGCTGGACGCGAAATAGAGCCTAGAAATTCATCCGCCGTGTGGCTTGAACTGCATCCAGTGCCGCATTGGCATCGGTGACTTTGCGCTTGCGCTTCTGCTGCGGCTGATAGGCGATTTGCGCATGCGCTTCGCAATAGGCATCGCCGGGCTTGGAGCGGTGACCGCAAAAACGGAAATCTCCGCTCGATGGGTCGCCCAGCGGCCATTTGCACATCGAATCCTTGAGCGTCAGCACCGTGGCAAACTCGCCATTCGGCAAGGGCTCGGGATCAGGCGCCTTGACCAGCGCCTCCACCGGCTTGCGCGGCGCTGGCGCTTTGGCTTTGACCGGCGCGGCGACGCGCGGCTTGGGCGTACGTGCCGGGCGGCTGAGCGGACGCGACGGTGCGGCACGGCCCGACAGGCCGAGACGGTGAACCTTGCCGATCACGGCATTACGGGTCACGCCGCCAATCTTCTTGGCAATCTGGCTGGCCGAAAGACCCTCCGACCAAAGCGTTTTCAACTGCTCGACGCGCTCATCAGTCCAGGCCATTTTTCGCTCCACCAGCTTGGCGATTTAACTATGGACGGTAGGCCCGCCTCCAGCAACCGCAATATGTTGTGTCTTGTCCGAGATACAGTATCCAGAACTCCTCTCGCCACAAGATGCGCGCACTGATTCGCCTGTGGAAAGATGATTCGGTTGCAGTTGTCGGCCGCGATCAGGCTCGCCCGAACCCAAGCTGCATGCTAGGTCCACACCCATGTCAGAGCCATCGATCACTCGCCCCGCTCCCGTGCCCCGACGCTTTGGCGCTATCAATGCGCTGGGCTTGTGGACTCTCTACCTGAAAGAGGTGCATCGCTTCTGGAAAGTGGTGATGCAGACTGTGTTTGCACCCGTGGTCACAACCTTGCTGTTTTTCGCGGTGATCAATCTCGCTTTTGGTGAACGGCGCGGGGATATCGGCGGCGTGCCCTTCTCCGAATTTCTGGCGCCCGGCCTGATCCTGATGGGCTTGTTGCAGAACGCATTTGCCAACACCTCCTCCTCCATTCTGGTGTCAAAAGTTCAGGGCAATTCCGTCGATTTCCTGATGCCGCCCTTGTCACCGCTGGAATTGATGATCGCTTTTATTGCGGGCGCGGTGACGCGCGGCGTCGTGGTCGCAATCGCCACCGGCATTGTCGTCGCCCTTTTCGTCAATCTGACGCCCAGCCACATCTGGGCCATTGTGTTTTACGGCGTCACCGGTGCGACCCTCATGGGCATGATTGGTCTGATTGGCGGGGTCTGGGCCGAAAAATTCGACCATATTTCGGTCATCACCAATTTTATCATCACCCCGCTCACCTTCCTGTCCGGTACTTTCTATTCCATCACCGTCCTGCCCGAGCCGTTTTTCACGCTTAGCCATATCAACCCGTTTTTCTATATGATTGACGGCTTCCGTTATGGCTTCACCGGTCAGGCGGATGGCAATATCGCCATTGGTGTCGGCTTCATCCTAATGCTGAATCTGGTGCTGCTCATCGCCTCCTATCTGGTGTTGCGGTCCGGCTGGCGCTTGAAGAGTTAGCGAGACCGGCCTACAGCAACTTTCATCCACCCATATTCAAGACGGAGATGCCTTCATGCCTGCACCGCTTATGGACACTTACGCGCCGCCAGATCTGGTTTTCGAACGCGGAGAAGGCGTCCGCCTCTATACAGCCGAGGGCAAGGCCTATCTCGATTTCATCTCCGGCATCGCGGTCAATGCGCTCGGCCACCAGCACCCGAAAGCCGTCGCAGCACTGAAAGCACAAGCCGACAAGCTCTGGCATTTGTCCAACATGTTCAAAGTGCCGGGCCAGACCGAGCTCGCAAAGAAATACACCGATGCATCCTTCGCCGACCGCGTCTTTTTCACCAATTCCGGGGCCGAAGCCGTGGAATGTTCGCTGAAAGCCGCCCGCCGCTATTTCTTCGACAAGGGCGAGCCTCACCGCTATCGGATCATTACATTCACCGGCGCCTTTCACGGGCGCACATATGGTGCCATCAATGCCGGTGGAAACCCGGCCTATCTCAAGGGTTTCGGCCCCAAAATGGAAGGCTTTGACCAGGTTGAATTCGGCGATATGGACGCCACCCGCGCGGCCATCACCGAAGAGACAGCTGCCATTCTGATCGAGCCGGTACAGGGTGAAGGCGGCGTTCGCGCCCTGCCGGAATCCGATTTGCGCGCCTTGCGCGAGCTTTGCGACGAGCACGGCCTGTTGCTGATGTATGACGAGGTCCAGTGCGGCGCCGGCCGGACCGGCAAACTTTTCGCCCACGAATGGGCCGAAACCGCAAAGCCCGACATCATGGCCGTCGCCAAGGGTGTCGGCGGTGGTTTCCCGATGGGCGCCTGTCTGACGACTGAAGAGGTCGGCAAGGGCATGGTGGTCGGCACACATGGTTCGACATTTGGCGGCAATCCGCTGGCCATGGCCGTCGGCAATGTGGTGTTTGATGAACTGACAACGCCCGGCTTCCTCGACAACGTCAACCGTGTCGCCAATTTCATGCAGCAACAATTGACCGGACTGGCGGATCGTCATTCCGGCGTCGTGCGCGAAGTCCGTGGCAAGGGTTTGCTGATGGGCCTGCAACTCGTTGACGGCATTGTCGCCAAGGAATTTGCCGGCAAGGTGCGCGATCGCGGCCTGCTGATCGGTGCTGCTGGCGATAATGTCGCCCGCATGGCACCGCCACTTGTGATCGACGAAGCCGATGCCAGCGAAGCCATTGGCATTCTCGACGACACGCTCGGCGAATATTCGAAATAGGCACGATGGACGATCCGATGGGCGAACGCGATGACAGCGTCGC
>BQJI01000123.1 GCA_021604625.1 Hyphobacterium sp.
GCCGGTGAAAAAATAACGCGCACCACCCGCTGTAATGAACAGGCCAACCGATCCGGCCGTATGGCCCGCCATCGGAACGATGACGAGACTGCCATCGCCGAACACATCCAGTGATTGGTGATAATGTTCATAAGCTTGCTCGCTGAGCGTGAACGGGCGCCAGTCAATGGTCGGCGCGTCGATCTGGCCGGGCAGGAAGCCTTGCTCCGTGCCAGCAATGCGTGCCTGTCCCAATTCTTCTGCCCGGACCCACACTTCGGCATCGGGGAAATCCTCAATACCACCGGCATGATCCCAGTGCAGGTGGGACGGGAGGATGATGCGCGGGCGGGTCGGGCAAGGATCGTCCATTGCTATCACGTCTGCGACTGTAGCCAGCTTCTCATAGCTGAGTGCAAGCCGGTTTTCGAGCGGGAAATCACTGAAATCATTATCGATATTGCGTCCGAGGCCGGTATCGAAAATGATCAGGCCTTGAGGGTGGCATATCAACACTGCGCTATGATCCATCCGCCGCTGGGCGAACCAGCTGCCGCCCTCAAACATGACTCCTTCGGCAACGGTGAGGGTCGCGGTCGGCAAGATTGAAAAACTCACCGTGACATCCGTTGTGGTACCGCCGGGCGAAAGAACCGGGTCAGATTCCAAACCAGCCAAATCTATCGGGCGCTTTGTCAGAAATACGGTAGCGCCTGCAATCATCGCCAGGGTGATCGCGATGACAAGCGCTGCAAATCCCAATCTTTTCATAGCGAATCTCCGGTCTGGTTTGACAGCAACACTGCTAGTCGTCGTCCTGGTCAATGCTTGTTGGCCAGGCTACATCACAGACCCCGCGAACGATGAGCGCGTTGATGTCGTCAGCATCAAGTTGAGCCAGCGGCACATATAACAAGAACTTCTCCTCATCCGGATAGATCGTCAGCGCTGCGCCGGTTTGATAATCATGGCTGACGATTGAGAAATGTTGCGCGGAATTGTGGTTCGTCGCACGGCGAACTGCCCAGATGCCGGGATCGCGAACAGATACATTTACCATGCGCGCAAAAACATCGGCCTCGCCGTCAACAACGTATGCGGGGATATCACCTGCAGGAGCACCGACCGATTCTGGGTGGCCTGCGCGGCGCTGAGCATCCGCAAGTGTCACCCACGTCAGCGAGAAGGCATACCGGCCCAAATGGGGAACTGCATCCTCATCAGTGGGCCATGCATGGACTGCGGTGAGGGGCGTGCAGGATATCCATTCTGATGTTGGACGGTCTGTGGTCTGCCCACCGTCAGCTAGCAGGCTCGCCATGAGAAGGATGAAATTCATTACCGCACGATCTACCATGTCGCCATGCTGTTCAAGGAGTGTCGCCAAATTGCGCGGGCCGAGCGGCGGCAACTTGTGGCCCAAATTCACGAAAGCCCGACAGATTGAGGCCACGTCGCTTTCGCCTGACAGCACATCATGAGCAGTACACGCCCGAAATCGGCCGGTTCACGACTTTATACTTGTCGTTACGTCTCCACGCGCTGAACGTCATTTGAGCTCTGAAGTGCCGGCCGGCGGTTTTGAGGGCGGCTGGATGTAGAGCGCGTCAAGGGCGTTGCAGCGTTTTTTACGACAGCTGGCACCAGATATGTTTTCGAACTGCCGCCGCGACGCAGGGTGGTTTCACGAATGATCAAGAAGGCTTCAAGAATGCCGATTATTTTCCGCTTATCATGCTGCGCCATAACTCTGGGTACGATTCTGGGAGTGATTTCCTCATCTGTCGTCGCGGCGGATGATTGCCAAAATGTTCTATCAGAATTGGCGCAAGGCAACTCAACACTGCGAGCGGAAAATATGGCTCCGCGCGCTCCCATTGTAATACCCGATTCTGCCTCGCATTTCGCGCCCAGCATTTCACCTGACGGTCGATATCTTGCTTTTTATGCCTACAGGACGTCAGGCACTCCGGATCTGGCATTGCTTGATCTGGAGACGTTGGAATTCCGGTACCTGACGAATACGCCTGAAAACTGGGAGATCGAACCCCGTTGGGATCGGCATGGAAACGAGCTCATATTTGGATCCGGCCCAAGCATGCCGGAATTAAGGCCGTCAGCGATACGAATAACCGATGGACGCGCGACCGGGCCGGGCACAATGCCCGCAGTCTTGTCCAATGGTATGGGAAGCGTTTCCCGGCTGAACGATGGAGGAAGCCTCATATTTGTTCAGCGTTTTGGAAACCCGGTTCAGCGACGGCTGGCGATCCTGGGAATGAGTGGTGAATTCCGGCCGATTGTGGCGGATTTCCCGGCGGGAATTGTTTCGTCACCAACCGTCATTGCCGAACAAGAAGCCATCGTGTTCCGCCTTACAAATGATCAGGAAAGTGATTTGTATACCTTGTCACTCGAAAGCAACCGTATTCAGCGACTCACCTTCAACGCACAGGAAGAGGAATATGTGAGTGTCAGCCCCGCTGGAAACTGGATCACGTGGTCTTACGAGCTCGAAGGCGCGGCGCGGCGGATCTACGGATCAGAGATCAATTTTGACGCTCCGAACCGGCTTTCAGCCCGTCGATTAACGAATGGTCCTGATGACCAGGTCCAGTTTTTCTCAAGCGTTTCGCCCGATGGGAATTGGCTTTTCTATGATGCCACGGTGGGTGGTCAATTCGTGATATTGCGTCAGAGCCTGTCGAACTCTCAGCTTCCGCCCGAACAACTGACAACAGCAGGATCAGAGTAGCGGGTTAGTAGCGAC
This sequence comes from Hyphobacterium sp., assembly GCA_021604625.1. GTDB lineage: Bacteria > Pseudomonadota > Alphaproteobacteria > Caulobacterales > Maricaulaceae > Hyphobacterium. The sequence goes on from BQJI01000123.1 coordinate 2,750, forward strand.
CGATCTGGAAAAACGTTCACCTTGTCTGATCCGCCAAAGACCGGGTCAGACTTGGCCGACCCGACGGCCAATAGCGCCGTTCAGGCCCAAATCGAGCCGGTCACGCCTTTCCACCTACCGTCTGAACCGCTGCAGAATTATGCAATCAACATCAATCAAACGCCGCCAATTCCAATTGTGTATCGGCAGGCAATTCAGAAAAGTTGAGCCAGGAAATGAAAACTGTAGCACTCGCAACCACCGCATTCTTATTGTTTTCGAGCGGCGCCGTAGCGCAGGACAATTATATCTCCGGCCAGTTCGGCCTTCGCGCTGTCGAGGACACTGATGGCAGCTTGCAGAACGGTTCCATTGATCTGGAACTCGCGAATGCGGCCTATTTTTCGGGAGCCTATGGCCGTCGGTTCGACCGGATACGGATTGAAGGCGAAATTTCTCGTCGCGGCGGTGACTTTAATGCGTTGACGATCAATGGCGCTGATGTTGGGGCCACTGGAAACGGCCTGGCGGCCACCGGATTTATGGCAAACATTCTATATGATTTTCGAGCAGATCATAAGTGGACGCCCTACATTGGTGCTGGTCTGGGCGTGGCCCGGGTTACAGCCGATTTTGCCGGTGCAGGCGGCACGATTGACGGCGAGGCCACACTTCTGGCTTTTCAGTTCATCGGCGGCCTTTCGTATGATATTTCGCCATCGGCAACGCTTTTTGCCGATCTGCGATACTTCCGTACGCAGGATTCCGAGTTCACGCTGACAGCTCCGCTTGGTAATTCTGCTGTGGCCTTCCAGTATGATGGATATACGCTCGGTGCCGGTCTGCGTTTCGAATTTTAGGGCCGTCAAGTCGCGAAGCGAACCTGGATGGAGAGGCGATTTCCCGACGAGATCAGCAGGCGAGGACAATTAATTCGCAGCCACAGAAGCCGCTTGGACCGGGACATGTGGACAGGCCCATGCATTGCTATAATTCTGGATCGACCTTGGGTGTAGGGGCCGGACACGTGTTTGCCTATCTGAAAATTTTGGTGATTCGATGGATGATCCGACGTCGAGCATGCTTGCCAGCCCGGTTGATTTGCCTGTGTGCGGCTTTCGGGGCTTTCGGTCCGGCCCTGGCTCAGGATGGGCCACAATTTCGATCGGGCGATGATACGTCCTGGGCGGAAGCGGGCGTCGAGCCAGGCGCCTGGCAGCCCATGGACGTCTTCGAATCTGACCCACAGGGCGTATTCTGGATTCGACAACAGATCTACATCAGCCCGGGCAATGGCTGGTTGCTTGATCGCGTCATAATTGTTGAAGCTCATGCGGCATACCAGGTTTTCTGGGACGGTCGGATGATTGGCCAGTCTGGTCGGGTGGGAGAAACTGCCCAGGAGGAATCGCCCGGGTTTGCGCGGGCCGTTTTTGGCGTACCGCCCGCTTTCATGACTGATGGGTCGCATACTCTGGCGATACGGGCCTCTTCCATGAACCGGGAGCCGGGGCAGTCGTATTTCCTTACGGTCGAATTTGCCGATGCCGGAACACTGATCCGCAGTGAACGCCGCCGCAATGCCTTGGCGGGCGCCGCAGCAGGTTTGTCGCTTCTTTTGATGGTGCTGTTTGCCTATATTGCGGCTATTCGTCCCGTACAGCGGGGGCGTTTTCTGCTGGCGGCGGGAATATCCGCTGCCGCGCTTGCGATCGTCGTGCTGGAGCTTGCCACACAGGCGTTTGCCTTCAGCTATCCGCTCACCCATTGGCTGGAGCGCTTGGCGGTTCTGCCTGCCGTCTTGCTGTATCTGGGAATGCCGCTTTTCGTGGCGCTACGGTTCGAATTGCAACGGGTTCTTCTGTGGCCGGGTCTTGCGGGCGTCGGCCTTCTGGCCAGTCTGTTGGCCGGGCAAGTGGCGGCAACCGATGCCGACATGATCGCCTTCGCGGTGCTCTGCTTATTGGGCATGGTCATGGGATTGACCCTGTTCCGGGCGGCTCGACGCAATGCTATGGTGATTTTCGGCGCATTTGCGATTTGCCTGGTCGCTATTTTTCTGGACCGGCAGAACCTTTCCCTGTTCCTCGTCGCGATTGCCCTTCTGTTTTCCGCGGAGCTGGTTTTTGATCTGGTGTATCAGGAAATCCGCATGGCGCGGCTGTCCGCCAAAGCCAGCCGTTTACAGGTCGAAGTGCTCAGTCGCCATATTCAGCCCCATTTCATCATGAATTCGCTGACAACCGTGATGGAGCTTTATGAGACCCGCCAGGATGAAGCGGTTGGGTTCATCGAGGACCTTGCCGCGGAATTCCGCCAGTTTGCCCGCATGGCCGATCATACTCTGGTCACGCTGGATCAGGAATTAGAACTCTGCCGCGCTCATGCCGGACTGATGTCACGGCGCATGGGCAAGGACCTCCGGTTATTGACTGACGTTACGGATATGCGGGCCATGCTGCCTCCGGGCGTGATCCACACCCTGCTGGACAACGCGCTTACCCATAACAGCTATGATGCCCCGGAAGTGGTTTTTCGTCTGGCCCAGAAGACCGATGCAACCGGCACGGTCTACGTCTTCACGGCGCCATTGGGAGCGCGCACGCGCCACACAGCGGTCTCCAGCGGCACAGGTACACGCTATATGAACTCGCGCCTGAACGAGGCTTTTGGACACCAATGGTCCATGGTGGCGGGTCCGGAGGAGGATAACTGGGTGACCCGCATTCATATTGGAATACGCTCATGACGGCGTCCGACATCTCATCGGTTCTGATTATCGAGGATGAGCCGTTGATCGCGCAACGTCTCGGGCGGATGTGCGAGGAAATCCTGCCGTCGGGTTGCCCGATCGCCTTTGCTCCGGAAACCGCTTCGGCACTGGGCTGGCTGAACACGCACGCGGCCGATGTCATTTTCCTTGATCTTAACCTGAAAGGCGAGGATGGCTTTGACCTCATTCGCCATCTGTCCAGCTATGCGGCGCAGACGATCGTCGTATCGGCGAATACGGACCGGGCCATTGAGGCATTCGAATTCGGTGTCGTGGATTTCATTCCCAAACCCTTCAGCATGCCACGCCTGTCGGCCGCCATCGAGCGTTTGTTCCAGGCGTCGCCACCGGGTCGAACCGCCCTCAAATACGTTTCATTCCGGATCGCCGGCAAAGTCCGCACCTATCGGGTGGAGGACATAATCTCGATCTCAGCCGACGACAAATACAGCCAGATTACCATGGTGGATGGTGAAACCCTGTTTCACGACAAGGCGCTGGGCGCATTCGAGCAGCGTCTCCCGGACCGTTTCATGCGCGTACACAAATCCCACATCGTCAATCTTGACCGGATATCCGCCTTCAGATCGACACCTGGCAGCCGCTACCTGATTGAACTCGAGGGCGGGAACAGTGTTCCGGTCAGCCGGCTTCAAGCGCCTGTATTGCGTAAAATTATCGTCTGATCCCGTATTTGTGAGACTCTGACGCTCGCATTGAGCCCTTCGCGAAGTGCGGCTTGAAGCCACGCTTCGATCCCGGCACCTCTCCATCTGAACCCGCAGATATGCCGCCCGGGCGGTATGGAGAGACCGATGAAAAAATTTATTTCAATGACATGCGCTTTTGGATGTTTTGCGTTTTCGACGGCGATCGCCGCCCAGGATATGATCACCGGCGGTGGCCCCCTGATGATGAATGCACCCTTGCATCCGGCGTATGACGACGCGGCTCTCGATCTGGAAATCAACCGCGCCATTTCAGAGCTCGGACTGCAGGCGCGGGCAGAAACCGCCGCGGCCGCCTTTACACGCGACAACGCAGTTCCACTGGGTTTCCCCTTGCGCGCAGCCTCCGGCGCAGAAGATGCGCAGCTCCATGCCACCGTCAATTTTGTCGATCTCAATGCTGTCGGCGGCGCGACTCGCGATTATGATTGCGGCACCCGCACCTATGACGGCCATAACGGCATTGATTATCTTGCCGCACCTTTCTGGTGGGACAGGATGGATGAGCAGGATGCGGAAGTCGTCGCGGCGGCGCCAGGCGTCATCCTGTTCAAGATCGACGGCAATTTCGACCGCCAGTGTCGCACCAATAATAATCAGGACAATCTTGTCGTCATTTTGCACGATGATGGTCTGGTTGGCGTATACAGACATCTAAAATCCGGTTCCTTGACCAGCGCGGAAGTTGGCTCGCGCATCGAGGAAGGCGATTTTATAGGAATTGTCGGAAGTTCCGGCTCGTCAACCGCTCCGCATCTGCATTTCGAAACCCAGATCTATGACGCCAATAACCCGGGTGGCGGCCAGGTGGTCGACCCGAATGCTGGTGCCTGTGGCGAAGATACATCACTCTGGCGTCACCAGCCCGCCTATTTCGATCCCGAGGTGCTGTCCATTCGCACCCACGTCTTGCCGCCGGTTGTTTCATCCTTTTCGTCGGCCTGCGTTGCAGACCAACCGAATTTTGCGGACCGGTTCCAGCCCGGGCAGCAGGCCTACTGG
>BQJI01000124.1 GCA_021604625.1 Hyphobacterium sp.
CGCGTCAATCTGATCATACGCCTGAAAATCACCAAAATACTTCGTGATCGCAGCCGTCAAAGTCGTCTTGCCATGGTCAACGTGACCAATCGTGCCAATGTTCGCGTGCGGCTTCGTACGCTCAAACTTTTCCTTGGCCATTGTATTCTTCCTTATGATCTGACCGAAACGGCGCCGGGAGCGGCGCGCGTTAAAAACTGAGCGCGGGAGATAACGCCCGTATGCCGTAAACGCAAGGGGCTTGCGGCAAGAGATATGCAACCGTTGCACAGTCGTGACGCCAAACCATCTTTGGCGGGATGGGCGCGTGGACAAAAATGTATCGAAAACCATGCCAGCGACGGTCTGGAGCGGGTAGACGGGATCGAACCGACATATTCAGCTTGGAAGGCTGCTGCTCTACCATTGAGCTATACCCGCACTCAGACGTTACGAATGCGATGGTGGAGGGGGTTGGATTCGAACCAACGTACGCTCACGCGGCCAGATTTACAGTCTGGTGCCTTTAACCACTCGACCACCCCTCCATACGCATTCGAGGCGCGACAAACGTCTTATCGCCAGATAAAACGGCGATGCAACACATCGTCTCCGTCAATCCGGTCCGGATTGCAGTCGCAAGGCGGCTGAACAGGAGGCCCCGATCGACGGAGCGCGGACTATAGTGACGAAGAACCAAGGGCGCAACCGCCCCAATTCAGCTTATAAATCAAAGCCTTCCCGAGATTTTGACGAGCCAGCTGAAGGCTGGGTCTGGGGCCGTCACGCCGTCCTTGCAGCGATTGCGAATCCACGACGCGACGTGAAGCGATTACTGCTGACACTCAACGCCCAGCGCGAAGTGCCCGACGGCACAGCATTCGAAGACATGAAGCCGGACGCGATCTCTGCTCATCTCCCAGATGGTGCCGTCCATCAGGGATTTGCCATGCGTACAACCGCTCCGGAAGCGGAATCGGTCAATGCCGTCGTTGATCCGACGCACGGTATTCTCGTTGTCCTCGATTCTGTGACGGATCCGCATAATGTCGGCGCCGTGTTTCGTTCGGCGGCTGCCTTCGGCGTGCGGGCGATTGTCATGCAGGATCGAAAAGCCCCGCCCCTCTTTGGCGCCGTTGCCAAAGCATCCGTCGGCGCGACCGAGACCATTCGTCAGGTGCGTGTGACCAATATTGCCGACACGCTGGTCGGTTTTCGCGAAGCCGGGCGATTCGTGATCGGCCTTGATGGCGATGCGCAGACCACATTGCCCGACGCCATCGCCCAGCATGGCGGGCCCGGCCTTGTGATTGTCATGGGCGCAGAAGACAAAGGCTTGCGTCCGCGCGTCGCTGAAAATTGCGATCTGCTTGTGTCGATCCCGACGTCCGGTGCCATCGAAAGTCTCAACATTTCAAATGCAGCCGCCATCGCTCTTTATTCCGCCTTTGCAGCTCGCCCTGCCCGCTAGGGTTTGACCACCCCGGTCGGTCATGTTGATTTGTGGCCGATATTGATAGGAGATCGCCATGTTCCGGATCATCGACGACCTGCTCACACCCGATCAGGTCGCCCATATTCTAAAGCTGGCAAATGAGGCCAGTTTTGCCGACGGGCGGGCCTCGAACCCGCACAACAAGGCGAAGAATAATCTGCAGATCGATTTCAATGATCCACGCTTTCAGGAAACCAGCCGGTTGATGACAGAAACGCTGTCGCAGCACCGCGATTTCAATGATGCTGTCGTCCCAGCACGCATGACGCCCCTGATGATTTCGCGATACAAGCCCGGTATGAATTACGGCGTTCATTCTGACGCCGCCATTATTCCGGTGCGCCCTGTGCCTGTGCGGTCGGATGTCTCATGCACAATCTTTCTGAGCGACCCCGAGAGTTATGAGGGCGGAGAACTGGTCGCCCATGTCGGAGACGGAACCATCACCGTTAAAGGTAAGCCAGGCTCAGCTGTCTTCTACCCGTCAACAACTTATCACGAAGTCAAACCGGTCTCGAAAGGCGAGCGGATCGTCGCCATCGCCTTTATCGAAAGTCTGATCAAGGATGCCGAGAAGCGCAATCTGCTTTACGAGCTGAACGAATTGATTGCCGAAGAAGGCTTCAACGTGTCCTGGGAAAACCGCACGCGCATGGAATTCCTGCGCAACAATCTGCGGCGCATGTGGGACGGAGAATAATATGGCGGCCGGCCATTGCCTTTGCGGTGCCGTCAGCTTCGAGACCAGCGGCACGCCGCGTTTTGTCGCCAATTGCCATTGCGAAAATTGCCGGCGTGCGACCGGCGCCGCGTTTTCAACATGGGTCGGGTTCACCGATGACCAGATCAACTGGACCGGGGCGCGAGCGACCTATGCCAGCAGCGAAGGCGTGGCGCGCGGCTTTTGCAAGGAATGCGGTACACCGCTTTCCTATCAGGGCGCAAAATGGGATGGCGAAACGCACATTCTGATCGGTGCGTTCGATCAGCCCGAGCAATTTACACCGAAAGCCGATGTCTTTGCCGAAGAGGCTCTGGCCTTCTGCAAACCGCCAATCGCAAGTTAGCCATCACCCTCTTTGCAGGTGCAGCCATAATCATTGCAGCCGATCGTGCCGTCCTCGCAGATGGGCGCCATGGCGACGCAGTCCGATGCGCCCGCACACGCACAATTGCCGCCATTGCAGGTATATTCCGCCGGTTGATCAGGGGGCACGGCAATGGACAGGTTAGAGGATGACGAGGCTCCTGACCGCACCGGCTCATAGGTTCGTCGACCGCTGGACAGCCCCGAACCGCGCGTGGCCTGCCCTGCGCGCACAAGCGTTGCGGCTTGCCCGTAATTTCCGTTCTCCATGGCGTTCTGGAATTGACTGGTAAAGCGGGTGTCGTCCTGCGTCTGGACCTGCCGCAATGTCGCGCGTTGCTGCGCATCAACCGCGGATATCGAAAACAGAACAATGGCAAAAATCGTCAAAAATCTGAACATGATGGCTCCTCCCCAAGACCCCTCGCGGGGGAAACCATACGGCAAAATCGTGTCTGGCGCGAATCCAGCAGCCCTATTCGGGTCGAATTCCCGATGGCAGCAATCACAAATAATGTCGCCATGACCGCACAATTCCTGTCCGCAAAATCTCCGTGTGGACGGTTTTGGTGCTTCTGGATTCGCCTGCGGTTAAACAGACGTCGCATTTCGCGCAATTGGCAATTCGCTCAGACTTGCGCGATCAGTCCTGGCGTTCAAACCGGCTGACACCCTCAAAGCGACCGAATTCACCGGCCGCATTCATACGCACCAGCGACCATTCGGTTTCGATGACGTCGCCGCTGATTTTTCCGGTCCAGCTGGTGATCGTATGGCAGGTTTCCGACGCCGCCTGCCAGACCACATCAAAGGTGATCAGCGGGTCTAAGATGCGCCCTTCCACATCATACTCGATGCCCTGACAGGAATAGCCGACAGCCCCGTTGACATAACGGCCGTCAAATCGCCCGTCTGCTTCAATCTCGTCGACATAAAGTAAAGAGCCCGACTGGTTCTCCCACACGGAAGGCGCCGTCAGCTCGTCCGCAAAAGCATGGGCTGGAAACACCAATGCGAGACCGATTATCCAGTGTGTCAAATTCATTCCGAAGCGCTTTCGATGGGTTGTCGGCGCGCAAGGAAATAAAGGCCGCTTCCAACCAGCAGGATCAATCCCAACATCATGAACGAGCGCGGGCTGGCATGACTGGCGACCCAGATCGTGGAGGTTGCGGCCAACAGGGCGACGGGCAAATGCCAGACTGGCACTTTCTTGTCCTCGCGGTGTTCGAGGACAGGGAGAGCAGCTGCCGAAAGGAAATACATTACCAGGCGCGAGAGTGTGCTCGCCGCCGCCAGCACGGCAAAGCCACCCCAGAGGCTGAAAACGATAGCCGTTCCGCCATAAAACAGGATGGAAACATCGGGCGTTTGAAAGCGTGTGGAAATATGCGCGAAGATGCGCGGTAACATGCCTTGTTCGGCCATGCCAAAAGTCATGCGAGGCGTAACAATCCCGCCACCTAGAGAATTCGCCGCTATGGAAAAGGCGGCAGCGATCGCGAGTACAATGATACCAGCCTGTCCAAAAAGCTCGCCTGCGGCTGCAGCCAAGGCACTCTCGCCTTCAGTAACAACGGGTGAGACCGCCAGATAAGCAAGGATCACCAGCACATAAAAGGCAGCCACCATACCCACGGTCATCATCAAGGCCCGCGGCACAGCGCGCTTGGCATCGCGAACCTCACCCGCAGCAAAAGTGCCATTTTCAAAGGCCATGAAGGCATAAAAAGTCAGCAAAACCACGCTCTCGACTTGAGAGAATTCGGGCAAGGCCAATGCGATGGTGGGATCTCGCGTCGTTAGGCCGAATACGACCAAACCCACCAGAGGCAAAATCTTGACCACCGTCATGACACCCAGCAGGCCCACGGACAAACGCATGCCAACGAGATTTACGAGCGTGGTGAAGGCGATGAAGGCCACCACAGCACCGGTTCTCAACACCGGGTCGTCGAGAACAGGAAACAGCACGGCCAGATAGGCAATCGCGACATGCGTGTTGGCGGCAATCGCCACTACGCCCGAGGCATAGCGTGCCCAGCCCGCTTGAAAGCCGAAGAATGAGCCGAACGCCGAACCCGCATAGAGGATGGGGCCGCCGTGATGGTCGAAACGTGCAGCCAATGCCGAAAACACGAATGCCAGCGGCAGGATGATGATCAGCCCGCACACCATCATCCAGGGTGCGAAATCGCCAACCGCGAGGACAAGCGTGGCTGGCAGGGCAAAAATGCCTCCACCGATCATGCCGTTTACGGGAAACAATGACGCGCCCCAGAAACCCACAGTGCGTGGCAAGGTGGTCTTATCGCTCATAGAAGCTCCTCACGCGCCTTTGTCAAAGTCTTGTCAGTCCACAACTCACCATACAAGCCAACGCATCATGCGTCCTCCGGCAGATAGGCATCTGCCTCCACTTCCACGATGAATTCAGGTGCCGCCAGCGCCGCAACACCGACCAGCGTCGAGGCAGGCGGGTGTTTTCCGAATGCCGCCGAGTGCGCGCGGGCAAAACCGGCTTGTGCCTCCGCGCTCATATCGGTGACGAAGACACGGGTTCGCATGACATGTGAGAGGTCCGCGCCGAGTTCTTTCAGCGCAGCTTCGATAATCTCGATACAGCGCCGCGTCTGGACTTCCATGTCCAAGGCGAGCGGTGCCCCGTCGGTTCCGACGGCGACCGTTCCGGCCACCCAGATATGCGGGCCGTACTTAACCGCACGGCGGTATCCGACACGATCCTCCCAGATCGCGCCGGATGTAACCCGTTCAATCATGCCTATTCAGCACCTGACGGAGCCAGATAATCCAGCGCGATCGCCGCCATACCTTCGGCGGCCATGGTGATGGCGGCTTCAGGGTCCGGCGCAAACAGGGCCGAGTGATTGCCTGGAGCTGACAGACCGCGCGACTGGTATTCGAACAGCGTATCCTCCGGCGTGCCGCCAACCCAGAACATGAAGATTGGAATATCATCCTCGGTCCGGCCATAGCGGGAGAAATCCTCGCCGCCCATCACCGGGTCCAGCTCGCGCACGGCCATATTGCCAAACCGCTCACGCAACACCGCAACGCCGGACTCTGTCAGGTCCGGATCATTGTATGTCGCCGGCGTATAAGGCTCTTCCACCTCAACCGTCGGCAGGCGGTCTTCCGGAATACCGGCAGAAATCGCCTGACCGCGCGCGATCCGGTCAATGCCCGACAGCAACAATTCGCGATTGGCATCGGAATAGGACCGCACGGTGATCTGCAAATGCACTTCATCCGGGATGATATTGTGCTTGGTGCCACCATTGATCGCACCCACCGTCACCACGCCGGATTCCAGCGGATTGACCTCGCGGCTGACCAATGTTTGCAGGGCGGTGATGATCTGTGCAGAGAGCAGCACCGGGTCGCGCCCGACATGCGGGGTCGAGCCGTGCGCACCAATGCCGCGCACGGTGATGTCGACACTGTCGACATTCGCCATCGCAAAGCCCGGCACATAGCCGATCACACCGGAAGGAATGGCGCCGAATGTGTGGAAGGAAACTACGGCATCGGGCAGCGGGAAGCGCTCGTAAAGCCCGTCATCGAGCATCATCTGCGCACCCAGGCCCAGCTCCTCGGCCGGTTGCCCGATCAGCACCAGCGTACCCGACCAGTCATCGCGTCGTTCCGCCATTTGCCGTGCGGTCCCGACCAGAGCCGTCATATGCGTATCGTGTGCGCAAGCATGCATGACGTGGCTTTCCAGCCCGCGCCGGTCTGTCCCCATCGCGGTGGAGGCATAGTCCAGCCCGGTATTTTCCTCGATCGGCAGGCCGTCCATATCGGCGCGCAGCATCAGGGTTGGCCCGTCGCCATTTTCCATGACGGCGACAATGCCGTGGCCGCCCACCTGCTCGGTCACTTCATAGCCCAGCGCCCGGATTTCGGTCGCAAGACGCGCCGCCGTTTCCACTTCCATCAGGGACAGTTCCGGATTGGAATGGAAATGCACATACAGATCTTCCAGATTTTCGGAATAATCCGACATGACGGCATCGCGCAGACCATCCTGCGCAAACGCACCGGCAGACAGTGCAATCGCGGCGGCAGAAGCAAGTAACAGACGCATGGTTTTCCCCTTTGACTCTCTGCCGCGCATAGGACGGCGCGACGCGCAAACGGTCAAGGGGGAGATGGAAACGGGTTCAACCGCTAATCATCTATTTCGACTTGTTCCGGAATTCGCAATTGCGGCTCGCAGATATCGAGATCGGCCAGAAGTTCGCGAGCACGCGTCAACAGCGCCTCATCAGAGGGGGTGCTGGCACCTTCATAACGAAATATTGAAATCGCGAACTTTCCGGGTTCGGCCACGCTGCCAAAATGTAGAAAATAGTCATAAGAATACTGATAGGCGTATTCATGAAATTGGCCCTCCATAATACGCGGGGGTCTGGCTTGGTAAACAACGCCGTCGGTTTCGGCTCTATCAGAAATGACCACAAGAGCGTTGGCATACTCTGTGAGAGTGGTGTCGCCTTCACACCTGACGGTCGGCAGAGCTTCAACATCGCGATGCTGGCTTTGACTGCATCCGGCCACAAAAATGAAAGCAATTAATGGGCCGAAAGCTTT
>BQJI01000125.1 GCA_021604625.1 Hyphobacterium sp.
CGATTTGCTTGGCGGCCGCGCGGGCCACCAGGAATGCGCCACGAAGATTGACTGAAAGGACTTTGTCAAAATCCTCGGTTTCGAGGGACAACACATCGCCTTTGGCGATGATGCCGGCATTGTTGACCAGAACATCCAGCCGCCCGAAGGCCGACCGAGTTTCCGCCATCAAATTGGCGACGGCAAGCTTGTCAGCCACATTGCAATCGACAAAAAGCGCCTTTTCCTTGTCTTCGCCCAATTCTGCTGCAAGAGATTTTCCGGCCTCCTTGTCAGTGTCGGCGATGACGACTTTCAATCCGTCTTCGGCAAACCTGCGGGCGCAGGCACGACCAATACCATTGGCACCGCCAGTGACAATCACGACTCGATCTGACGTTGCCATAAGAAAACTCCGCTCTAGTCGTTTTCAGCGCGCGTGCGCAGATAGTCCGATTCAATGGTTTCTGAATCCGGCATCAAGGCATAGGCTTCAGAATACAGGGACCGCGCCTCGTCCATACGTCCGACACCTTCCAGCGCGGAGGCAAGCGAATGCACAATCGCGCCATTTTCAGGCTCGGCTGCAACCGCCTGTTCACACAATGGCAGCGCAGTTTCGTGTTGCGAATCAACAATCAATGCCCAGCAAAGTCCATTGAGCGTAAAACCGCTTTCCGGCTCCAGCTCAACCGCGCGGCGGGCATGGTCAATGGCCTGATCGAATACGCCAAGCTCCAGAAGCGACGCTGACAGATTGATCCAGCCGCCCGACCATTCCGGTTCGATCCGCGTTACGGCATCAAAAGCTGCCACGGCCTCGGCTTCTCGCCCGAGTCCGGAAAATGCACGCCCGAGATTGAGCTGGGTCATGATGTCATCCGGCAATTCAAGAACGGCAGCCTCAAGATCGGTCAGAGCGCCGTCGAGCTGCCCGACTGCCAGGCGGGAAATACCGCGATTACGTCGTACATAGGGGTTTTCAAACTGAACGCCCTGCGTTTCCGCTATGGCATAGGCCAGATTGAACGCCTGCAGCGCCTCTTCATACCGGCTTTCATACAGATAGGCACCGCCCAGGCGGGTATGGATGATGGCTTCCTGTTCCGGATCAAGCGATGCGGTGGCGAGACACGCCTCAAATGCGGAAATGGCCGCATCCGCCTCACCCGACGTCAGAGCATCCTCACCCGAGGCGCACGGATCAGTCTGCGCGACGTCATCGCCTGCCGGCGTGCAGGCCGACATGAATAGCAACGTGGCAGAGACCAGCAGGGCTCGAAACATTATCCGACTCCAATACATTTGCCGAGCATCATGCAAGTGGGGCGACCTTTCGCAAGGCCGCCCCACCGTTAGTTTGTTCAATTTGCCGTCAATGACTTCGTCGAAGCGTCTCTATCTGTTCCTTGAGTCGCAATTTTTCTTTTTTGAGGGAGGCGATCTGAAGCGTATCTGATCCGGGGCGTCGGCTTTCGTTTTCAATTAGGTCGTCCAGTTGGTGATGTCGCGAGTCAAGTTCACGAATGTGCGCTTCAATCGTCATAAGTCGCCTCCTTGCGTTAAGTACAACGGAATAGTGAATTGAAACACTGACCGCACTATGTGTCACTTCACAATTCGTATCGGAGCAAAAAATGTCTGAACGCAGGCGCATGATTGTCGGAATATCGGGCGCTTCCGGCGTCATTTTCGGTATTCGCGCTTTGCAGGCGCTCCAGGAAATGGACATAGAAACCCATCTGGTCGCCTCAAAGGCGGCCGAAATGACCTTGGGGTATGAAACAGACTTCACGCCCGGCGATCTCAAAGCACTGGCCAACCATGCCTACAAGCCGTCGGATATTGGCGCAGCGATTGCTTCGGGGTCTTTCACCCATATGGGTATGCTTGTTGCGCCCTGCTCGGTGCGCTCGATGTCGGAAATTGCCACCGGCGTCACCTCCGGGCTGATCGCACGCGCCGCGGATGTGACGTTGAAAGAACGTCGACGGCTGGTTCTGATGGTGCGCGAAACCCCGTTTCATCTCGGCCATTTGCGAACCATGACTCAACTGACCGAAATGGGCGCTGTCATCCACCCGCCACTGCCGGCTTTCTATACCAGGCCGAAAAGCATTGATGATCTGGTCGATCAATCGGTGGGTCGCGCGCTGGATTTGTTCGGGTTGAACTGGTCATCCACCCGCAGATGGGGCGAAGATATAGAAGGCGGAAAGCGCCCGTCCACAAAATCATGAGCCACGCATTCTGGGACTGGTCGCTGGAAAAATATGACGGCTCAGACGTCAAATCGGCGTGTCTGGACTTGCAGGACACATTTGGGCTCAACGTCAACATCTTGTTGTGGTGTTGCTGGTTGGCGCAGGAAAACCGCGATGCATCGGCGCTGATCGAACAGGCTGTTCATACAATCGAGCCCTGGTCTTCAAACTTTACATGCGCCATCCGCGAGATCCGCCAGCAAGCCTCGGAAGATCCGCACGCCGCCAGCTTGTACAAATCCCTGCTCGCCTGCGAACTGGATGCTGAGCAAATTGAACAGTCGATGTTATTTGATTTGGCCAGCGCGGCACAGGAGGCGGGATGCGGCATTATCGACCTCGCCCGGACAGCGCTTTTGACCTATGCAGACATCAAGGGCGTGGAAACGGATTTTACGCCGTTATTGAAAGCCGTTTTCCCTGACCGCAAAACCGTGTAAGAAGCCTGCAAATATCGCCTGACACGCGATTCAAGCCACTAGCAATGAAGCAAAGATCAGCGATGAGCGAAGACGAATTCCTCGATCTATCTGCACTCGAAGCCAGAATCACTGAGTTGAAATTCAGACATCGTTCTCTGGATGCCGAAGTTGTTGCTTTGCTGGAAATGGGCGTTTCTGATCAATTGAAAGTCGCGCGGCTCAAGAAGGAAAAACTGGTTCTGAAAGACCGGATCGCATCGCTTGAAGACCGCAGGACGCCTGACATTATCGCCTGATCTAGCCGCTGACAGCTGTCTTCAATTCCTGCTTTCGCACATACATGGCGGCATCGGCCTGCGCCATCGCCGCATCAACATCCACACCTGCCTGTAGCGGGTGAACACCCCAGGCCGCATTGATGTGCAATTCTATACCTTCGTGGATAAACGGGGTTTCCTTGATCAGGGTCGCCAGTTCATCGGCCTTGTGTTCAGCCTGACTGACGGATGTCAGCGTCAATACGATGCCAAACTCGTCGCCGCCGAGACGGCCGACGGAATCGGTTTCGCGTAAATTCGCCGTCAGCGTTGCCGCCACATGGTGCAGGGCTGCATCACCCGCAGCATGCCCGTATGTATCATTGATCTGCTTGAATCCGTTCAGGTCAAAATAGGCAATGGCAGACGGCGCTTCGTGACGTTCAGCCAGCGCGAGTGCGCGCGAGACTTCACGAACAAAAGCACGGCGATTGAGGACGGGCAGCAAGACATCATGATCGGCCAGCGATTCCAGTTCACGAACGCGCTTGCGCAATCGCTCGGTATCTTTTCGTAACTGATCAACTTCACCCATCAGGCCGAGCAGGGCGCGTTGGACATTCGGCGTCAGCTCGTTTTCGGGAACGCCCATGATTTGCGCGGCATCACGCGGTGCACTCGCCGCCGAGGTCGAAGCCGAAGCGCTACCCGACGAGGCTTTCGCGGCATCACCTGTGGAGCGCATCTTGTTCAAGGCATCAAAAGGTCGAATTCGCATGGATATAGCCTGGATTGTCTGATCCTGCTTCAAGTCTGGCGAAGGCCAGTTAAGAAAGAGTCAAGGTTAACGTCCGGTTTTTGCTTTTCCTTGACGCGCGGCCGCATCTGCGTATGTTCCCGCGCTTCCTGAAGGCCTAGGAGGCTAATCGTGAGCGCCACAGCGCCCCGCATTGCAATCATAATGGGGTCCCGGTCAGACTGGCCGACCATGAAGGCGGCTGCCGACATTCTGGACAGTCTCGACGCCGATTACGAAACCCGCGTTGTTTCCGCACACCGCACGCCGGATCGCATGACTGAATTCGCCAAGTCCGCGAAAGACAATGGCGTACAGGTGATCATCGCAGGTGCCGGTGGTGCCGCGCATTTGCCCGGCATGGTCGCGTCAATGACGACACTTCCCGTGCTCGGCGTGCCGGTCGAATCGAGAGCGCTCAAAGGCATGGACAGCCTGCTCTCCATCGCCCAGATGCCCGGTGGTGTGCCGGTTGGTACACTGGCCATTGGCGAACCGGGTGCAAAAAACGCCGGCCTTCTGGCCGCCGCCATTGTCGCACTGGCAGATGTTGCTCTGGCAACCCGTCTTGCAAACTGGCGCAAGGCTCAGTCGGATTCAGTTCCCGACACGGTTGAAGACTGACCTGATATGGATAACCCGCTCCCGCCAGGCTCGGTGATCGGAATTCTTGGCGGCGGACAGCTTGGCCGGATGCTCGCGCTTTCGGCATCCCGGCTCGGGTTTGACACCCATATATTCGATCCAGCCCCCAATGGCCCGGCAGCGCGTGTTGCCGCGCGAAGCTGGGCCGCACCATGGGATGATGACGGCGCGGTCGAGCATTTTGCCTCCAAATGCGATGCGATCACATTCGAGTTTGAAAACATTCCCGCATCCGCGCTCGCCGCGGCCGCAAGCAAGGCACCGGTTCGCCCGGGACGACGATCGCTTGAACTGACGCAGGACCGCTTGATCGAAAAACAATTCATCCGTGACGCCGGATGCCAAACCGTCGATTTTGCCGACGTCAATTCCATTTCGGATCTGGAGGCCGGCCTCTCCCGTCTGGGCCGTCCGGCCATCCTCAAAACCCGCCGGTTTGGCTATGACGGCAAAGGCCAGATCGTCATCCGCGATGAGACGGATCTGGAAACGGCCTGGCGGGACCTCGGCGAACAACCCGCCATTCTTGAGGCTTTTTCGCCTTTTCAGCGGGAGCTTTCCATCGTGGCGGCGCGAGCTGCTAACGGCGAAATGGCCATCTATCCGTTGGCGGAAAACAGCCATGAAGGCGGCATACTTCGCCTCTCGAAAGCTCCGGCGCACGTTGATTCGGCAACCGAAAATTCGGCCATCGAGATTGCGCGCGCCATTGGCGCAGGCCTCGGGCATATCGGCGTTTTTGCGGTCGAATTGTTTGATGTGGACGGACAATTGATCGTCAATGAGATCGCCCCGCGCGTCCACAACACCGGGCATTGGACAATGGATGCGTGTGCATGCAGCCAGTTCGAGCAACATATGCGCGCCGTCGCAGGCTGGTCCCTGGGCGATACGATCCCGCACAGCGCCTGCGAGATGACCAATCTGATCGGTGGCGATGTCACCAACTGGCAGGGTCTGGCGAGCGATGCCGCCACCTGCCTGCATCTGTATGGCAAGACCGAAGCGCGGGCGGGCCGGAAAATGGGTCACATAAACCGGCTTTTTCCGCTAAACGACTAGTCCGCTCTTGATCTCTTCCGGGGGCCGGATAAGGGAGAGATATGACCGCTCTGCGCCCGCAAATCTGGAAAGATCGAACCAGCGCCTTTGACATCATCGGTGATGTGCATGGCTGCGCGAAGGAGCTCGAAAAGCTGCTCGAAAAACTGGGCTATCAACTGAAATTCCGGGGTGCGCGCGGAAAGCGTACGGTCACGATTTCACATCCCGACAATCGGAAAATCATTCTCGTCGGTGATCTCGTCGATCGCGGGCCTGCATCCATGGATGTGTTGCGATTCGCCATGCAGGCCGAAAAAGACGACATGGCGCTGTGCGTGATCGGCAATCATGACGACAAGTTTCTGCGCTGGCTGCAGGGCCGGGATGTGCGCATCAATAAGAGCCTGCAAACCACGATTGATGAGGCGGCGCAGGAATCGCCGAGATTTCTGGAAGACGTTCGGCGATATCTCGAACACCTGCCAAGCCACCTGATTCTGGACGGCGGCAAAATGATTGTTGCCCATGCCGGCTTGCCTGAAAAATTTCATGGCATTGAAAACAAAGCCTCACGCGCTTTTGCCATGTTCGGCGAGACTACGGGGCAAACGGATGATCTGGGCTTTCCAATCCGCATCGACTGGGCCCGGAATTACACCGGTCAGGCGGTTGTCGTGCACGGCCATGTCGCCGAAAAGAAAGTCCGGCACAAAAACAATGTGTGGTGCCTGGATACCGGCTGCGTCTATGGCCACAAACTGACGGCATTACGCTGGCCGGAAATGGAAATCATTCAGGTGAAAGCCAGGCGGGACTGGTTTCCCCACCCCCGTTTCAGCTAGGTCCGCCGGCGGCGGCCATATCGTAATCTTGCCAGAATTTGTGCCGGGTCGGGCAGGTCCTTTGTCATTTTGCGCCAGCCCGCCTTTGCCTTCTCGAATTCCATGACGTTCTCAATGCGACGATCCAGAAACGCCTTGGCATTTGCCTTGTCGGGATCGCGATCATTCAGCCAGGCCGCGAGGCTGGTGGCATAGACCGCCGACAGCGTGGCGCGTTTGGAATACCAGTTGAAATCGGTCGACGGGTCACCCATCCCCGTCCAGATCGCGTCGGACGTCGCCCACACAAGCTCGGCGCCCAAAGTCGCCGCATCATGCAACAAAAGTCGGGCGCGGGCGCGCAAAGCCGCTTCACCGTGAGGGCCGATCGCGTCCAGCCGTGACTGCACCGCAAACGTCACCCGTTCGCGTATTTTCATGGACTTCAGATCGACCTCCTGAAGGCGATCCAGCATCGTCTGGTCCAGCCGTGCCGACCAGTGCGCGATCAGGTCGAGCGCCCCGCGCGGCGCAATCAGAAGCACATCATCTTGCGACAGGCCGGCATCGGCAGCGGCCAGCGCCAGCGTCTCGTCTGACCACCCGTCAAAGGCCGCATGCGGCAAGGCGGCATCAAGAATCAGGTCGAGTCGGGTCGGGGGTGTTGAATGTGGCATGTGATCTATGTAGATCAGCCGACGCATTACGTCGATGCACATGTCGTCACAGGCGTTCAGAGGTGTGGACACGCCGCTTCAGCTCTGCTAATAGCCGCGCCTCTCGGCAAGAGGCCTGCGGTCGTACGAATCTGGTGCGACTGCGCAACAGATTAATACGAACCCAGGAGAGCGGACCATCGTTCAGATTATTGTGCGCGAGAACAATGTGGAGCAAGCGCTCCGCGCGCT
>BQJI01000126.1 GCA_021604625.1 Hyphobacterium sp.
GTGCGGCAGCGTTTGACATGCTGATCAAGGATCTGAGCAGCACGTTGGGGCTGACCGTTTTTATGGTGACCCACGACCTCGACAGTCTCTATACGATTTGTGATCGTGTGGCGGTTCTGGCAGACAGGCGCGTCGCCGCCGTTGCACCGATCAAGGAGCTGGAACAGAATTCGCATCCTTGGATTCAGGAATATTTTCACGGACCGCGGGGGCGTATTGCTGCCGCCGCACAGGGAGGCTAGTCCATGGAGACGAAAGCCCATCATGCGCTCGTTGGTTTCTTTGCCGTCTTTCTGGTCTTTGCCGGAGGGTTTTTCGCCCTGTGGCTCGGACAACGAACTTTCGACCAGGATTACGCCTTTTACGATGTGGTCTTTGACGGCCCCGTTCGAGGGCTGCGTGAAGCCGGAGAAGTCCGGTTCAACGGTATCCAGGTGGGCGAGGTCACTGATATTGGTCTCGATCCGCAAAACCCCAACCGCGTGATCGCGCGCATCCGCCTGCTGGACGAAACACCGGTGCGGGTGGATTCGAGCGCCCAGCTGGAGCCGCAGGGCCTGACCGGCCTCGCCTATATCCAGATTTCCGGCGGCACCGCCGAAGCGCAACGATTGCAAGGCACAACGCGCGGAGACCCGCCGCGCATCTATGCCGAACAGGCGCAGATTGAATCGCTTGTAGCCGGCGGCGAAGACGCGTTGGAAGCCGCGCGTCAGGCGCTGGCGCAAGTCTCGATCTTGTTGAGCGAAGAAAATCTGGAGCGTATTTCAGCGACCGTCGAAAACATTGAGGCGATTACCGAGCGACTGGCCGGCGAAGATGCGCTTGTCGAGGATTTGCGTTCTGCGGTTCAAACTCTGGAAACGACGGCAGTGGATGTCGGTGCCGCTGCGCGTTCGCTCGAAATCTTTGGCCGCGATGCTACGGCATTGGCCAATAACGAGCTGAACCAGGCGTCGCTGGATGTCTCTCTCGCTGCCCAGCAAATCGATCTGGCGGGCCGTCAGGCGCAGGATCTGATGAATACGCTGCAACCCGC
This sequence comes from Hyphobacterium sp., assembly GCA_021604625.1. Lineage (GTDB taxonomy): Bacteria > Pseudomonadota > Alphaproteobacteria > Caulobacterales > Maricaulaceae > Hyphobacterium. The sequence continues at coordinate 1,040 of BQJI01000126.1, forward strand.
CATCGAACGTTTGTCCACCGAAGGCACGGACGAATTCACGCGGACGATGGAAGATTTGCGGCGGCTGGTCGCCACGCTTGATCGCATTGCGCTGGAAATCGAAGACAACCCCACCGGCTTTATTGCCGGAGAACAACGTCGCACTGTGGAGGTTCCCCAATGATCCGCAAATTCCTTACCGCGGCCCTGATAGGTTCCGCCGTCTTGCTCAGCAGCTGTATCAGCGTGTTACCAGAAAATGTCCCATCGACAATCTACCGCTTGTCGACACCGGAACCGTCCGGCGAGATGCGCCGCGAAGCGGTCATTGTCGGCGTGCAGCGACCACTTACGCCTCGCGCGCTTTCGGGCGATCAGATTGCATTGACGCAGGCAAATGGCGAACTTGTCTTCGTCTCGGGCGCGCGATGGATCACGCCCGTGCCGCGCCTCATTCAGGATCTCATCGTGGAATCAATGGACGCATTCGAGCCCGAACTGATCGCAGCTCGGCCTGAAGATGGCGTCAGGTCCGAATTCGAGCTCGCGACCGAAATTCGCTCGTTTGAGGCCGGTTACGTTAACGGCCCGGATGCCGCGCCGACTGTCATCGTTCGTTTGAGGGTTCGCCTCATTCGCGCGCACGACCGGCGGCTGATTGCGGTGGATGCGCTGGGCGCTCGCGCAACAGCGCAATCAAATCGCATTGGTGACATTGTCGGCGCTTTTGATGCTGCATCGCAGGAAGCTATGGGAAATGTCTCGCAATGGACCGCCGAACAGGTCAGCGCCCATCATGACGTCGATCACGAACACTAGTCGTCAGATGGCTCGTCGCGATCAATTCGCGCATCGTCATTGCCAGGCATGGTTGAAAGCAAATCTTTCCAGCGCCAACCGGGCTCGGTAGACCGGCCTTTTTCGGGAAAAGCGACCGTGTCGCGCTTGGGTGCGGGGGATTCGCTGGCAACATTTGCATCGGATGCGTCGGCTGGTTTGCGACCGGATAAAGGGTTCGGCAATTCATTCGCGGGCAAGTCCAGCGCACGTCGACCTCCGGCCACAGATCCCATTTTCAGCATGAAATCGCTCAGCAATTCGTAGTTCTGGCGAATGCGCGACTGGAAGGCGGCATCAAATTCCTGCGCTTCTTCCGCAGCAGCCTGAGCGGCTGAATTCAGGCCTTCCAGACCGTGCCGCAAGGCGTCGGATGCCTCTTTCGCCTGTTTTTGCGCCGACGCCGGCAATTCAGCCAGCTTGTCGGCAAGTTTCTCGATCTCGCCTTCAATCGCGGCCGATTCTTCACGCGCGGTATCCAGGACAGAAGCCAGGCGCCGCTTCACCGATTCAGCGGCGTCATCGGCGGCCAGTGCGGCGCGTGATGTCAGTTTGTCAGCCTCGTTCAATCGCGCTGCAAACGTTTCATCCGCCTTGCGAGCGGCTTCGAAGGCCTTTTCGTTGATTTCCTCGATGCGTGATGAAACCAGCCGGGTCTGTTCGTCCAGCGCCAGGGTCGCGGCCTCAGAGGCTTTCCCGGCATTCTCTGCTGCTGCCTGCAGCGCTTCCAGCGCACGGCGCTGGCTTTCGCCGGCCTTGTCGGCGCCACGCTGTACATCGTCCGACATCTTGCGGGCGCGTTCCAGCGCGGCATCGACCGTGTCGCTGAATGTTCCGGCACCCTGCTTGGCCGCATCATTGAGCGCGTCTGCGCCTTCGCGCGCCGTACGCGCCATGACGTCAAGTTCGGCCCGGTGGAAATCAAGCGCCGCTGCAATCTTTTCCTGTTCCAGCCGCAGGGCTTCGCCGGCTTCGCCCAGCCGACCCTTATGGCGGTTATAGGCGGTTTCCAGCTCGCCGGTTTTCTCGTCGAGATGACTGGACATGTCGCGCAATTCGGCAATGTGCTTGTCGATATTCCCGGCGGCAGACTGCGCACTGTCGGCGATCAAATCACCGGCCCCGGTCAATGCAGCAGCGCTGTCACGCAGTTTGCGTTCGGCATCGATCGCGGTCTCGCCCGCCAGCTCGGCAGCGGACGCAATCATCCGCGACTGATCGGAAATCGCTGCGGCGATCAGCGCCGCCTTGTCGTCGAGCGAATTTGAAACCTCCTGCAGGTTTTCGCGTTCCTGGCGCAGGGAGGTCAGCATGGCTTCTGCCCGGCCGTGCGCATCGCCCGCCGATTGTTCCAGCGTATCGGCGTGATGGCGGATCACTTCTTCCATAGCGGCCAGCCGCGCCAAAGCGCTTTCCAGTGAAGTGTTGATGCGGTCGATTTCGCCGGTAATGGCACCGGAAAGACTGCGCACTTCCGCTTCTGCAATATCGGTCGGTGCGGCGAGGCGAACCAGTGCCGCTTCGACGCCGCGTGTGCGGTCGACGGTGACACGCAGTTCGCGAACGATCAGCGATGCCATGATGAATAAAAGCGCCGGCCCCAGGGCAAAAATGGCGAGGCCGGCCATTTGCGACGGCGTGTGGGTCGCCAGCGGGTCAGTCAGGTCAATGCCGGTATAGGCGGCGATGTAGGCGGTCGCGCCTGCGGCCCAGATCAATGCAGCCGTGAACCCGAAAAACAGAAACCAGCCATGGCGGCGCAAAGGCGGCAATGCCATGGAAGAATTAGCAGAACGATGCAGGTCGACATCGCCTTTGCTCGCAGGTTCGGACAAAGCTGCCATCAGAGCTTCGGAAGATGTTTCGCGATCTCGTGTTTCGGTATCGGCCATAATTTGCGCCAGCGTCCTTGCAGCAAAGTTTCAGCCCGGAGCTTAGTGGTCCGGTCGACCTTCATAGCGCAGCTTGGAGATTATTCGAAGTGCATGTGTCGGTTCAAACCGAATCAGATGCGGAAAACTTCAGTCGCTTCTTTTTCGACGTCGTCGAAGGTGGCGCAGGCGATCGGGCTCGTGAGCGCTTTCGCGTCAATCTGGCTGTAGTGCGCGGGAACAAGCTGGACGATGGAATCGCAAGCTTCCGGCTCGGAATAGCTGATGCCAAGAAACATCATCGCCAATCCTGCGAGCAATTCGAATATGGAAATCAGAAACTGCATGTCCGGCCCTCGCGCCGTAAAATTTACCCTGAAAACCCGGATATATTCTTTTTATGCCTTGAACGAGAGGGACAGTTCAATTCACAATCCCGTTTTCTTGCGTGAATAATTGGTAAGTATGTGCGCATCACAAGGGGACCAGGGATGACAACGGCTGCACCGAAACAGGACCGGTTTACGTCCATCGACACACTTCGCGGGTTCGCCGTGCTGGGCATTCTAATGATGAATGTGCAGGCATTTGCCATGGTGTTTCCGGCCTATGTCTGGCCACCTGCGCAGATGGATATAACCGGCGCCAATCTGGACGTCTGGTTTTACAGCCATGTCTTCTTCGCCATGAAAGCCATGACGACATTCTCTGCCCTGTTCGGCGCAGGCATCGTCCTGATGCTCGGTGAGGAAAAACAGGCGAAACTTGGTCTCCATTACCGGCGCATGGTCTGGCTGCTGGTGATCGGCCTGATCCATGGCTGGATATTCTGGTCGGGCGACATTCTCGTTCCTTACGCCGTGATGGGCATGCTGGTTGTCTTCGCGCGGCGGATGAGCGTGGTCGGTTTGATGATTTTCGGCTCTATTCTGATTGTGCTCGGCGGCGCGCTCATGGGGTTGATGTTCGCCTTTATCCCCTACATGCCTGAAGATCAGTTGCAGTTGGCCTTCACACCCACACCGGAAATGGTGGCGGAAACCGTGGCCATGTACCATGAGGGATTCATGGCGCGTCTACCGGCCAATATGGCGCTGACAATGCAGAATGAAATCGGTCAGATCACCTTCTTCGCACCGCGCCTCGCTGGCGCAATGCTGATTGGTATGGCGCTCTACAAAAACGGTTTCCTGACTCTGAAATGGTCGTCATCGAAATACCTTATCGCGGCAGCGATCGCGCTGGGTATCGGGCTACCCGCAACCTGGGTGGCGACCGTCCATCATGTTGAAACCAGCTTCGCGATCGAAGAACTCTGGCTCGGTGAAACGGCAAATTATTTCCTCAGCCCGATTGTCGCTTTCGGTTATGCTGCGGTGATCATGTTCCTCTGCAAGATCGGCATTGTTCGAATGTTGCTCTACCCGTTCACAGCAGCCGGGCGGATGGCGTTCACAAATTACCTCAGCCAGACACTCCTGATGACTTTCCTGTTCGTCGGCCCACCGGGACTGGGTTGGTTCGGCACGATGGAGCGCGTGGACCAGGCGCAATTGGTGATAATGGTCTGGATTGCCCAGCTGATCATTTCACCGATCTGGTTGCATTTCTTCCGCTTCGGTCCGCTCGAATGGGTGTGGCGCTCACTGTCATACTGGAGGTTCCAGCCGATGCGAAAAACCGCAACGTCTGAACCGCTCCCGCCAACGCCGGTGTGACGCTAGTGACCGTCTTCGGGCGCGTCCGGCTGGTTTTCCGGCGCGGCCGCTTCGAAGGCGGGTAGGGTCCGGGCGGCCTTATCTGCGGCAAACAATCGAGGGTAATCTTCGACAACGACACCGAAACGCCGGGCGTTATAGGCCTGCGGCACAAGATATATGTCCGCCATGGTGGGCGTGGAGCCGCACAGATAGGAGCCGCCGAACCGGTCGCTTTCCGCCATTTTCTCCAGCGCCGAAAAACCGTCCGTGATCCAGCGCCGAACCCAGGCCGCAACGCCGTCGGCATCCTGTCCGTATTCCTTGCGGATATATTGCAGCAGGCGCAAATTCTGCACCGGGTGAATGTCGCATCCGATAACGGCGGCATAGGCGCGGATGCGGGCGCGTTGAGCCGCGTCGCCGGGCAGCAATACCGGCTCCGGACGGGTCTCGTCCAGATATTCCAGAATGGCCGGCGACTGGATCAGCTGAGCATCGTCAATATCCAGCACCGGTACAAACCCCTGCGGGTGAAGCGCTTTGTGGGACGCCTCGCGCTGATGCCCGTCTTTCAGATTAACCGACACCTGCTCGTAACCGAGCCCCTTCAAATTCAGCGCAATGCGCAAGCGATAGGCGGCGCTGGAGCGCCAGTATCCGTGCAGCAGGGTCATGGCGACGCCTTTCGATCTGTCATTGAAATGGAGAGCGGAGGCAGGCCGTCAATCTCGGCCTCGACCCGGTCTCCGGGCAGAAGCGGTCCGACGCCTGACGGAGTCCCGGTGAAAACCAGATCGCCCGCCTGCAAGGTGAAATACCTGCCAATCAGCGCCAGCAATTCCGGCAGCTTCCGGTTCATTTGATCCAGATTGCCATGCTGTCGTGGCGTCCCGTTGACGGTCAGGCGAATAGCGCCGGTTGCTGGCGGTTGCCCGGTACGCAATTTACCGATCACTGCGCCATTCTCGAAAGCTTTGCCAATCTCCCACGGGCCGCCCCGTTTTTTGGCGACCGCTTGCAGATCGCGCCGCGTCAGATCGATGCCGACGCCGGCGGCGATCACGCCGTCCGGACCGAGCGCCGCGACCAGTTCCACTTCGTGGTGCAGATCCGTGGTCACGGGCGGGTAGGGCACGTCGGGACCGAGCGTCAGTGCGCTGGCCGGTTTCATAAAAATTACCGGTTCAATATCGGTATCCGCGCCGCCCATTTCGCGAATGTGTTCGGCGTAATTCTGGCCGATACAGAAAATACGGTTCACGGGGAAATCATTCGCGTCCTCGACAGGTAGCGCAATGACGGGTGCGGGATCAAACAGATAGCTCATGGCTCACTCGCTTAGCGTCCAATGAAGTTTCCGTCGAGCCGACAATTTAGTTGCAAATGTAACTAAATTCGGCCAATAGGAGGCGAGATTCGAGGTGTGGGCTCCATGCCCCCTCGCTGTTTGCCGACATAAAAGGAGCAACGCCATGGCCGATCTGTACGAAAACCCGCTCGGAACTGACGGGTTCGAGTTTGTGGAATATACTGGTGCGGATACCCAGGCACTGGAAGACCTGTTCCGGTCGATGGGCTTTGCCGCCGTGTCAAAGCACAAGTCAAAAGACATTATTCGCTTCAAACAGGGCGATATCAATTTTCTGCTGAACCGCGAGAAAACCGGCCAGGCCGCTGATTTT
>BQJI01000127.1 GCA_021604625.1 Hyphobacterium sp.
CCAAAGATTCTGCAATATCACCCGTCACCGTTTGCAGACGCGCACCCAACCAGGGTTGCACCAGCTCGCCATCGGTCAATGCCGCATCGACAACGCGGCGCACCATCTCGACAGGAATGGCAAAGCCAATGCCATTGGATCCGCCGGATCGTGAATAAATCGCCGAGTTCACACCAATCAATGCCCCATCCATATTGATCAGCGCACCGCCGGAATTACCGGGATTGATGGCGGCATCAGTCTGGATAAAAAACGCAAAATCGGAAACACCCACTTCGGTTCGCGCAAGCGCCGAGACAATCCCGGACGTTACGGTCTGCCCCACGCCAAACGGATTGCCGATCGCCAACACCAGATCACCGATTTCTGCTGCCCCCTCGCGCGCCAGCGGCAAGGACGGCAGAGGTTCATCGGTAATAATCCGCAATACCGCCAAATCCGTCTGGTCATCGGCGACAAGAATTTCTGCCGTAAATTCACGCCGGTCATTCAACACGACGCGTAATTCATCCGCACCCTGGACAACGTGATTATTGGTCACGACGACGCCTGTGGAATCGACAATCACGCCGGAACCGAGTGAGCCCTGCTGCTGTGGCCCCTGACGACGCATGAAACGATTGAAAAATGGATCCATCTGACGCTGGACCATGCGTGTCGAATAAACGTTCACAACCGCCGGTGCGGCTTCTCGAACCACCGGTGCAAACGACAATTGCATCTGCGCCTGGCTCGCCGGAACCTCATGAAAGTTATCTTCGGCCAACGTTTCTGTTTCGAAACCACCGGTTTCAGCTGGGTCCGACGATTCATCCTGTGCCTGGCAAGCCGAGGTAAACAGGGCCGCAACAGTCAGCAGCGAAAGCGCAAATCGTGTCATCTCAAAACTCCCGTAGGTCGCTCACCTGAATACATAGGAAAAAGGCGGCTTCCATAACAGAAGCCGCCTTTCAATAAATTCGCCATGAATTGAAGATTACTCTTCTGCAAAGGTTTCCGTCTCTGCCAAGCGCGCGCGATCTGAAGCGCCCCGGGCGGCCGGATCACGGTCGACCAGCTCGATGACGGCCATCGGAGCATTGTCACCATGGCGGAAGCCGGCTTTCAAAACACGCGTATAGCCACCACTGCGCTCGGAATAGCGCGGGCCGAGTGTTTCGAAAAGCTTGCCCACTTGCGCAACATCGCGAACTTTGGAGATGGCCTGACGACGGGCATGCAGATCGCCGCGCTTTGCGAGCGTGATCAGCTTGTCCATGAAGGGCTTCATTTCCTTGGCTTTGGGAAGCGTGGTGACGATCTGCTCATGTTCAATGAGCGAGGCCGACATGTTCGCAAACATGGCCTTGCGGTGCGAAGTCGTGCGACCGAGTTTACGATGAGCGATGCCGTGACGCATGGCGGATTCTCCAAAAGTGTCAGATCAGGGGGATTTCACAATCGCCGTGACTAGACGTTTTCCTCGTATTTCTTGGCAAGATCTTCGATGTTCTCAGGCGGCCAGTTCGGCGCTTCCATACCCAGATGCAGACCCATCTGAGCGAGAACTTCCTTGATCTCGTTGAGCGATTTGCGGCCAAAATTCGGTGTCCGCAGCATTTCGGCCTCGGATTTCTGAATCAGGTCGCCGATATAAACGATGTTGTCGTTCTTCAGGCAGTTTGCCGACCGGACAGACAATTCCAGCTCGTCGACTTTCTTGAGAAGCGCCGGATTGAAATCCAGCTCCGGACGGTCGTCCTCGGCAGGACGTGCTTCGACGGCTTCCTCGAAATTGATGAAAATCTGGAACTGATCCTGAAGAATACGCGCCGCAAATGCGACCGCATCTTCGGGTGTGACCGTACCATCGGTCTCAATATCCAGCACCAGCTTGTCATAATCCAGAACCTGGCCTTCGCGCGTATTCTCGACGCGGTAGGCAACACGCTTGACCGGGCTATAGAGCGAATCAATCGCAATCAGGCCAATCGGTGCATCTTCCGGACGATTGCGTTCAGCCGGCACATAACCCTTGCCACTGTCAACGGTCAGCGTGAAACGGATTTCCGCGCCTTCATCCAGCGTACAAATCACATGATCCTTGTTGACGATTTCAACGTCAGCGGTTTCTTCGATGTCGGCAGCCGTGACTTCGCCCGGGCCGGACTTCCGCAGAACAACGCGCTTCTCGCCTTCATTGTGAACCCGCAAGGCGACGCCTTTGAGATTCAGAACAATGTCCGTCACGTCCTCACGGACGCCCGGAATCGACGAAAATTCGTGAACCACACCGTCGATTTGCAACGAGGTGATAGCGGCGCCTTGCAGCGACGACAAAAGAACACGACGCAGCGCATTGCCCAACGTCATGCCAAAACCGCGTTCCAGCGGCTCGGCAATAATCGCAGCACTACGTTCCGGATCATGGCCCGGCTTCACTTCCGGCTTCATCGGACGAATGAGTTCTTGCCAGTTCTTCTCGATCACGGGTGAAACCCCTTTGTTCGCGCGCCATAACGACGATCCGTTGGCGCGAATTCTCTAATCTGCTGATACCCCCGACGGGAGATCAGACCCGGCGACGTTTCGGAGGCCGACAACCATTGTGCGGGATCGGCGTGACATCACGAATGGACGTGATGGTCAGACCCGCCGCTTGCAAGGCGCGAAGTGCAGATTCACGACCGGACCCCGGCCCCGAAACATTCACTTCCAGCGTCTTCATACCGTGTTCCATCGCCTTTTTTGCGGCTTCTTCACCAGCGATCTGTGCTGCGTACGGCGTCGACTTGCGCGACCCCTTGAAACCGTTTGCACCAGCCGTTGACCATGAAATGGCATTGCCCTGCGCATCGGTGATGGTGATCTTGGTGTTGTTGAAACTCGCATTCACATGCGCAACACCAGAGGTGATATTTTTCCGTTCGCGGCGTTTGACGCGTGTCGGTTCCTTGGCCATGGCTTGTCTGCCTTATTTCTTCTTGCCGGCGATCGGCTTGGCCGGGCCCTTGCGGGTCCGGGCATTGGTGTGGGTGCGCTGACCGCGAACTGGCAGTCCGCGACGATGACGCAGGCCTCGGTAATTACCAAGATCCATCAGACGCTTGATATTCACAGCAACTTCGCGGCGAAGGTCACCTTCTACCGTGTAATCACTGTCGATCGCTTCGCGGATCTGAATGACTTCCGCGTCCGAGAGTTCGTTGACACGCCGTTCAGAGGCGATGCCGACCTTCTCGCAAATTTCTTTTGCCATCGCGGGACCGATCCCGTGAATATAGCGAAGCGCGATTTCAACGCGCTTGTTCGTCGGAATATTGACGCCGGCAATACGGGCCACAATGCTCTCCTAACCTCAAATTCGCGCCTTCAAGCGACGGAGTAACCATCCCGGCAAACCGCCGGACGAGGAAACACCGCCCCTTTCGCGAAGGGCGCTATCTATATTGTCCGCACACCCCCCGTCAACCGGGGAGAACGCGGGAATTCATCATCCGTCGATAGCTGTTGCAATCGCAGCGGAAACCGCGTCGATCGACCCCATTCCATCAACTTCCACAACCTTGCCCGATGCCGTGTAAAACGGAATCAGTGGCGCGGTCTGTGTTTCATATGCCGACAGGCGAACCTTGAAGGCTTCAACCGTATCATCAGCGCGGCCTTCTTCAGCGGCGCGCTTGGCCATGCGGCTTACAAGTTCATCATTGTCGACGATCAGGCGTACAACCTTGTCGACTTGCGTGTTGCGTCCGGCGAGCAGCTTGTCGAGCGCTTCTGCCTGGGCAACGGTCCGCGGAAATCCGTCAAAAATAGCCCCTCCCGCTTTTTCAGCTTCCGCCAGGCGCTCTTCAATCAATTCGATCACAATCTCGTCGGATACCAGATTGCCACTATCCATGACTGCAGCGACGCGATTGCCTAGTTCGGTTCCCGCTGATCGCGCAGCGCGCAGCATGTCCCCGGTCGACAGCTGGACCCACCCGCGTTGTTCGACCAGACGTTTTGACTGCGTACCCTTGCCGCAACCAGGAGGACCAAAAAGAACCAGATTCATCGGTTGCGACCCCGAAGCTTCTGTTTCTTGATCAGACCTTCATACTGGTGAGCCAGCAGGTGAGACTGAATCTGCGTTACCGTGTCCATTGCAACCGACACGACAATCAGAATGGACGTGCCACCCAGAGCGACCGTCACCGTGCCGGCAACACCGGCGGTCAGGAATTCCGGAATAAGGACAACAATGGCGAGATAAATCGCACCAATCATCGTCAATCGCGTCAACACATAGTCAAGGTATTCAGCGGTGCGCTTTCCCGGACGAATGCCCGGCAGGAAACCACCATACTTCCGCAGATTCTCAGCCACTTCTTCAGGATTGAAAACAATCGAGGTGTAGAAGAAGGCGAAGAACATCACCATGGCGCCGTAGAGCGCGATAAAGAGCGGCTGACCACGACCCAGTTGAGCGGCAATCATCTGCAACCATTCAGGACCCGTTGTCGCCCACATGTTTGCAACCGTTGTCGGCAGAAGCAATAGAGATGTCGCAAAAATCGCCGGAATAACGCCGGCAGTATTAAGCTTCAGCGGCAGGAACGACGTGTCACCACCGACCATGCGTTGGCCCTGTTGGCGTTTTGGGTATTGAACCAGCAACCGACGCTGCGACCGCTCAATGAACACCACGAATGCAAGTGTGCCGAGCATCAGGGCTATTATGCCCAACAGCATTCCACCAGAAATCTGACCCTGACGGCCTTGTTCGAACAGGCCGTAAATCATGCCTGGAATAACGGCTATAATTCCGGCGAAAATAATCAACGATATGCCGTTGCCAACGCCGCGCGAGGTGATTTGCTCGCCCATCCACATCAGGAACATCGTACCGCCAACAAATGTCAGCGTTGTCGAAACCAGGAAGAACAGGCCCGGATCAAGCGCAATCGTCTGTCCGTTGGAGCCTGGCTGCATCATGGACAATGCAATTGCACCGCCCTGCACCGCCGCCAGCAACACCGTCAAATAGCGGGAATACTGGTTGATCTGCTGACGCCCCTGCTCGCCGCCTTCCTTTTTCATCTTCTCCAGCGACGGCACGGTTGCCGCCATAAGCTGCATGATGATGGAAGCTGAAATGTACGGCATGACGTTCAACGCGAAAATCGCCATACGCTCTACGGCGCCGCCGGCAAACATGTTGAAAATCGACAAAATGCCGCCGGACTGCTGGCTGAACACGGCCTGATACTGAACCGGGTCAATGCCGGGTACGGGAATATATGTGCCCAAACGATAGGCGATCAGGATCGCCAACGTGAAGAATATCCGTTGCTGCAGCTCTTTAGCCTTCGCGAATGAGGCGAAGTTTATGTTCGATGCGAGCTGTTCAGCAGCAGAAGCCATGGCCTACCCTCGATATCCGCTGATTACTCAGCCGCTTTGTCAGAGTCTTTGGCCTTGGGCGCAACGACGGTGATTTTACCACCGGCCTTTTCGACAGCCGCAATGGCCGCCTTGGTTGCACCCGCAACCGTGATCTCTACTTTGGTCTTCAGCTCGCCTTTCGCAAGGAGGCGAACGCCATCCTTTGCACGACGGACCAGACCGGCAGCGATGAGCACATCGACATCGATAGCCTTCTTGGCATCAATCTTCTTTTCGGAAATTGCCTTTTCAAGGCGACCGATATTCACTTCGGCGAACGCCAGACGGTTTGGCTTGTTGAAGCCCCGTTTTGGCAGGCGCATGTGAAGCGGCATCTGACCGCCCTCAAAACCCTTGATCGCCACGCCGGAGCGCGACTTCTGACCTTTGACGCCACGGCCACCGGTCTTGCCTTTACCCGAACCGATACCCCGGCCCACGCGGGTGCGGGTCTTGGTCGAGCCGGCATTATCGCGCAATTCATTGAGACGCATGTCTAACTCTCCTACAAAGGAGCAGGCACCAGGCCTACTCCTCGACGATTTCCACCATGTGCGCGATCTTCTTGATCATGCCGCGAACAGAGGGTGTGTCTTCCAGTTCACGCACGCGACCCATCTTGTTCAGACCGAGCCCAACGAGCGTTTTTTGCTGATCCTGCGGGCGCCGGATAGGGCTTCCCGTCTGGCGGACCTTGAGTGTTTTCTTGGCAGCCATGTCTTGCCCCTATCCTTCCAGAGATTCCGGAGCCGACGCACCATCATTCCGGCGGTTGACCAGGTCAGCCACCTTCATGCCGCGTTTCGCCGCAATCGAGCGCGGGCTTTTCTGATGCTTCAGGGCATCAAAGGTCGCGCGGATCATGTTGTAAGGGTTGGACGTGCCGGTCGATTTGGCAACAACATCCTGAACGCCAAGGCTTTCCAGAACGGCGCGCATCGGACCACCAGCAATCACGCCGGTTCCCGGAGGCGCTGCCCGCAGCACAACTTTCCCGGCGCCGTGGCGTCCCGGAGAATCGTGATGCAGCGTACGGCCTTCGCGCAGCGGAACCCGAACCATGGTCTTCTTGGCCTCTTCGGTTGCCTTGCGAATGGCTTCAGGAACTTCACGTGCCTTGCCCTGCCCAAATCCGACACGACCTTTTTGGTCGCCGGCAATGACGAGTGCGGCAAACTGGAAGTTCCGGCCACCTTTTACCGTCTTTGCAACACGGTTGATGTGAACCAGCTTGTCGATAATCTCGTCTTGCTGGTCTTCATCCCTGTCGCGACGGCGTCCGCGGCCACGATTATCATCATTTCGAGCCATCAGTAGCTCCCCTAAAAGTTCAGACCACCTTCACGAGCCGCATCGGCCAAAGCCTTGATGCGTCCGTGAAAGATGAAACCGCCGCGATCAAAGACAACGTCCTTGATACCGGCTTTCGTGGCACGTTCTGCGAGGCGCTTGCCGACTTCAGATGCAGCTTCGACATTTGCACCAGACTTTTTCTTGTCCGATTCAGCCGTTGAAGCAGCGGCGAGCGTAACGCCCTGCCTGTCATCAATCAGTTGCGCATAGATGTGCTTGGACGAGCGGAAGACCGACAAACGCGGGCGACCGTTCGAAATTTTCTTGCGCA
>BQJI01000128.1 GCA_021604625.1 Hyphobacterium sp.
CCCAAAACCGTGCGCAATGCGCCGTGTCAGGACGTGGTGCTGACCGGCGATGAGATCGATCTCGACAAATTGCCGATCCAGACCTGCTGGCCCGGAGAGCCGGCCCCGCTGATCACCTGGCCGCTCGTGGTGACCAAAGGCCCGTCGGATAAAAAGGAAGACGATTTCAATCTCGGCATTTACCGGATGCAGAAGCTGGGCAAGGACAAGACCCTGATGCGCTGGCTGAAGCATCGCGGCGGGGCCCAGCATTATCAGCGCTGGAAAGATGAAAAGCCCGAACCCCTGCCCGCCGCTGTCGTGCTCGGCGCTGATCCCGGCACCATCCTCGCTGCCGTCACGCCCGTGCCGGACACGCTCTCGGAATACCAGTTTGCGGGTCTCCTGCGCGGGGCCAAGGCCGAACTGGTCGATTGCAAGACCGTGCCCCTGAAAGTTCCCGCCGAAGCCGAGATTGTCCTCGAAGGCCATGTCATGCTCGATGAGTATGGCGATGAAGGCCCCTATGGCGATCACACCGGCTATTATAATTCGGTCGAGCAATTCCCGGTCTTCAGGATCAGCGCCATCACCATGCGCAAGGACCCGATTTATCTGTCGACCTATACCGGCCGCCCGCCGGATGAACCCAGCGTGCTGGGCGAAGCCTTGAACGAGGTCTTCATCCCCCTCTTCCAGCAGCAATTTCCCGAAGTCGTGGATTTCTGGCTGCCACCGGAGGGCTGTTCCTATCGCATCGCCGTCGTCTCGATGAAGAAGGCTTACGCCGGCCACGCCAAGCGGGTCATGCTCGGCGTCTGGTCGTATTTGCGGCAATTCATGTACACGAAGTGGGTTATCGTCGTGGATGACGACATCAATGCCCGCGACTGGAAAGACGTGATGTGGGCGGTCTCCACCCGCATGGACCCGGCGCGGGATATTACCGTGATCGAGAACACGCCGATTGATTATCTCGATTTTGCCTCACCCGTTTCCGGCCTCGGCTCCAAGATCGGCCTGGACGCCACCAACAAGATGGATGGCGAAACCAATCGCGAATGGGGCGACAAGCTGGACATGGACGAAGAAACGAAGAAGCGAGTGGATGAAATGTGGGACGAGTTGGGGTTTTGAGCTATAGTATTTGTTACATTGAGCGGCTGATACAGCTGTGAATGGATGTAGGTCAGTTGATAAATTAGGCTAAATTGATGATTTTATTTCTGATTTCAATCACCATTCTTCAAGAGATTGACACCGGTCCGGGGCAACACGCCGTTCCCTGCGAAATATCATTTGGAGCAGAAGGAATTCAAGAGTTTACAATTGGAAGCAATTTAGTTGATTTACTTGATCTTGATTACGATATTACAATAAACAATATTATTCTACATGGTGAATATGAGAGAGAGTTTGAAGTCGACTACTGTTCTCGCCCAGATTTTTATGAATATCGTCTAATTCTTATGTTTGACGATAATTGGCAGTTAAACTCGATTTCCACCACAAGCCCATTCTGGGACCGAGGCCAGGCTATGGTTGGCATGACCCTGGAAGAGCTTAGATCACATTATCCGTCAGGTGAGCTTGTTCAAGACTCCGATCACCCTCGGCGGTGGCTATTTATTCTGCCTGACACTGGCATTCGCCGCACATTCATTTTTGTCGAGGACTGCAACGAAAATTCACCCCATTGTCCGGAGGGAGACAGCGTTACACGGACGTTCTTACTCAGTCGAGCTGCAAGCGAAAACTGAAGACTCGGCTGAACGGCTCGCGAACGAGCCGACAAGCTCGACATCGACGAAATGTGGGACGAGTTGGGGCTGGGTTAAGTGCCAGCCCCCATATCCGTCCGCTAGGCCGACTCGGCCGGTTTGGGCGCTTTGAGCACGATCAGGGCAATACCCGCCACGATAAACCAGACGATAAAACCGAGCCCGAAGACCATCGTGGCTGCGGCGAATGCCGGGATCGTTGAGAGTATCCCGGCGCCGCCCACCACAAAGCCCAACACATTTACAGGCAGCGGCAGACTCTTGGTCTGAAATCCGGCCAGGCTCAGAACAAAGATCCACATGCCGCCGGTGATTTCATTGCCGCCACCCAGTCCGGCGCTGACGGCACTCGTCGACCGCCAGAGCGCGACCGCCGAATCCATATCCACTTCTGCCAGCCGGACGATCTGGCCGATGGCGATGTTTTCCAGCATGCCGGTGGCGAGGATCAGGCCGGCCCAGATCAGCCCGAACGCTGATGCGGTCTGAGCAATGGCACCACTGCCCGTGAGACGCCGGTGTAAACCGATGACGATGACCACCATCAGCACCGCATTGAGCACATAGATGACCTGGTTCCAGAGCGTCATCAGCGCCTGATTGTCCACGAGAAAGCTGACATGGTCTGCGGCGGGCACAGCCAGGCTGCCGTACTGCGCTGGCCCGAGGATCGAGAAGTAGACCCAGAACCCGATGATATAGGTGGCGCCGGCGGCAATGGCCGCGAGGCCGCTTATCTTCTGAAAATTCATCTGGTTTTGCCTTTCTTGTTTATTGGTTGAGCGATTTTGACCGGCCTGCGATCACCGCTCTTTCAAAGCGTTGGACAGGAGGGGCTCAGTTCGCAAATGCGTGGCCGAACCGTGTGCGAACAGCATGGAAAACGGTCCAGACAACAACGGCGAGAACCGGAAGGGCCAGAAACCACGGCGTTCTCAGAATTTCCGGCAGCACATGATTATTGCCGAAAAAGAAAATCCCGGTCGCCAGAAAGAAGGAAAACCCCATTCGCCATACATGTCGGGTCAGTCGCGCCCGTAGCGCGGGAGCCGATATGAGGGCGTAGTGGATATCCAGCCCGCAAAGAACTGCGCTGACGAGGGCCAGCCCGTAGAAGGCGGCCGGGGGCAGACCGTCGAGAGCGCCATCCGGGCTTGCACCGGCAATCATGCCGCCAGCCGCCGCCCCCAGAACAATCAGGCCGGACGCGAGCGGTGCCAGACGGCTGATCCAGCGGCACAGAACAAAGCGACTTTTGGCCGCCGCCCAGCCGGTGATCAGCGCGTGAAAGCTGATCGCGGACAGAAAGACCGTAAACAGAATTTCGCGCGCGAGGCTGAGCCAGAGACCGCTGATCGCCAGCAATCCCATTGCGACTACAAACAGCGTTCCCGCTTTCCGGTGCAGGTTTTTGCCCTTGCGCGCGGCAAACGCCGCAAAGCCGGCGATAATCGCGCCGCACCCGATCCAGAAGTGAAGAGTGCCGAGGAGTTCCGGTTCAGTCATTTTTCGTCCGTTGTAAAAGCCGGTTGAGTGGTCGACGATGTGTCGTCTGCCACCCTCTATTCCGCATCTCGCAGCTGTCTGTCGTCCGCGCGGGACGGCGCGGACAAATTGCCTGCACGAAGATTGATCCACCTTCTGCTCTCCCCTAGACCACGCAGATGCAGACAGATGGCGTTCTTTTGCTTTCGGCACTGGTGACCGGAATTGCGCTGGCCGGGGCATTGGCAAGCGCCGTGAACGTTGCGCGCCAGAATTCCGGCAAGTCGAGCCGGAGGTATTTGCTGCCGGTATTCGGACTGATGGCCGGGTTATGCGCTTTGCCGCTGGCAACGGCCGTGCATCCGGCCATCCACGTATTCTACATGCCGGCGATTTTGCCGCTCATATTCGCCTTGCCGGTCGCCGTCTATCGCTATGCCGAAAGCCGAATGGCTGACGGCGTCGAATTGCAAAGCTGGCAACGTGATGCTGTGCTCCCGCTGGCCGGTCTGGGTGTCATGCTGGGATACTGGATGCTGCCCGCACCGGACCGCCGCGCACTATTCATCAACGGCGAACTTCCGGACGGCATCGCACCGGCTATTTTGGCCCTGCTGACCTTCGCTCTCATCCTTGTGTGGATCGCCACATCCATCCTCTATCTGATCGGCACCTTGCGGACACTGGCCCGCTACCGGGCGATGCTCAAATCCCTGTACTCGAACACTGAAACCTTTGAATTGCGCTGGATTGATGGGGTTCTGATCCTGCTGGTCTGCTTCTGGGCTGCCGCCGCCACCTCCCTGATGAGCGACAATCTGGGCATCGGTTTGCTGACGCCAGACAGTCTCGTATTTGCCCTCGCGGGCGGCGTCCTGTTGATGCTCATCGCTTTTGCCAATGGCCCTGTTCCGCCGGATGCGCCGGATCTGCAAACCCCGCCTTCCGACAATGCGACAAGCGGAAAATATGCGCGATCTTCCCTCTCCACAGAGCGCGCGGAAAAGATCGCCGAACGCATTCTCAAAGCCATGGAAACCGAAAAACTCTACCTCGATCCCGGCCTGTCCCTGCAGAAACTCGCCCGGCAAGTCGCCACACCGCCAAATCTGGTATCGCAAACCCTGAACGAAAAACTGGGCATGACGTTTTTCGACTTCGTGGCCCATTGGCGGATCCAAGAGGCAAAGTCACGTATGCGCGAAGGCAAGGACTCCGTTCTGACGATTGCGCTCGACGTCGGCTTCAACTCGCGCTCGACTTTCTACAAGGCCTTCAAGCGGGAAACAGGGCAGACGCCGAAGGAGTTTCGTCGCGAAATATCCGCCTCGCCCGATCAGAGCCATGCCTGACCCGCCTCGGGCCTCGGCTCCAAGATCGGCCTCGACGCCACCAACAAGATGAATGGCGAAACCAATCGCGAATGGGGCGACAAGCTGGATATGGACGAAGAGACGAAAAAGCGCGTCGACGAGATGTGGGGAAGTGGCGTTGTCGTCGACAGTGATTGCTTACGAACGCCCCCTTCTCCTCCCAATCCGCTCCCGCATACGTCACCGCATGGATCAACACCTCGCCTGTCGCGTCATCAACGGTAAAGGCAATCACTGCCTTTCGGCCCGCCGGTATGGCGCGCAGGCCGGGCGCGATCTTGTCGCGACGACTGCGCTTGTCCGGCAAAACTGCCAGGCTGGCGATGTCCGCTTTTGTACTTGTGTGTGCAGCCCTGCGCTTTTCGCGTTTCCCGCCCTTATCCCCGCCACGTTCTGCCCGGTTAGACTCCCCCCGTTGCACTTGCCATGCGGCTGGCTCAGAAAGGCGCGAGGCAAGCGCCAGAGTCGTAGGAGAATCGTAGGCGTGTTGGAGACGAGTGGGGGGCCAGCTGGAGACTCCGCACGGTGGATCATGCGGGTAAGGAAACCGGATATCATGTTACAGGACAGGCAGATTGACATCACCGCACCGGAAGCCATCGCCGTGATCGTAGTCGTAGTAGGAGACTCTTTCGCGGCACAAAATTATGAGACATTTAAATGAGCCAGCCCAAAACCGTCCGCATTGACCTTGTCGCCGATTTCGTCTGCCCCTGGTGCTGGCTCGGCTGGCGCAACTGGATTGCCGCCAAAAAGCTCGCGCCCGATATCCAGACCGAAGTGACCTGGCGGCCCTACGAGCTCGACCCGGCATTGCCCGCCGAAGGCGCACCCTATCGCGACTATATGAAAGCCAAATTTGCCGGTGCAAACGCCGATCACTGGAAAGCCATGCGCACCCATCTTGAGGCCGCCGCACCGGGCGTTGGCATTGAGTTTCGCTTTGATTCGATCACGCGCCGCCCCAACACCATCAACGCGCATCGTCTGATCCGCTGGGCACGCGGCCAGAGCGCCAAGAAAGCCGACGCCGTCGCCGAAGGCCTGTTCGCCGCTTTCTTTCGTGACGGAAAGGACATTGGCGACACCGCAACCCTCATCGACATCGCCGTCGAAGCCGGTCTGGACCGCGACATTGTCACCGATCTTCTGGCCAGCGATCGCGACGTCGCGGACGTGAAAGAGGAAGCAAACTTCTTCCGCCAGCTGGGCGTTACCGGCGTGCCGAGCTTCATCTTCGAAGGCCAGTTTGCCGTTCCGGGAGCCGCCGAACCGGCCGTCCTGGCGGACGCCCTCAAACAGGCGGTTGATTTGCCGCCGCGCGATTAGGCTTTGCGGTAATCATTTTATCAGGACATATTGAGCGCGAAAAAAGGACAGGAGATTTTCATGATCAGACTTGTACCGATCGCAATTTTTGCCGCTCTGACATTGGCAGCCTGCAATAATAATCCCGATGCCAACGAAACCGGGGACACCGCGCAGATGAATAATGATGGCGGCGCAGCAGGTTCTGACAACGTCAACTCAACCTCATCCACCTCGTCCGGCAGCTCGGATGACGAATTCGTTGCAGCCTGCCTCCACGCCTCCAATATGAGCGTCAGCATGTGCACATGCCTGTCAGAAAAAGCCGATGACGATCTGTCCGAAAACAGTCAGGCATTCCTGATCGCGACGTTGAACGAGCAATCCGAAGAGGTTGTGGCCCTGCGGGCGCGCATGAGTTTTGAAGAAATGTCGACCGCCGGAATGTTCATGATTGGAGCCTCAACCGAGTGCGCCCAGGAAGGCCGCCAGTAAAAGGATCACAGCATGACTGCCATACAAGCTGTCGCGCTTTACGCCGGCATCAATATTCTCGTGCTCGCACTTCTGTGTCTGCCCGTGGTGCAAAATCGCAATAAAAAGAAGATCAGTCTCGGGGATGGTGGTGATCCGCAAATGAACGCGGCCATCCGGGCGCATGGCAACGCCGCGGAATGGGTACCCGCTGCCTTGATAGGCCTGGCAATTCTGGCGCTAACGGGCGTTGGCACGCTGGTGATTCATGCCCTCGGCGCCTTGTTTACGTTCGCCCGCCTCTATCATGCTTTCGGGTTTCTGACCGCGCAAACCGGAGGCATGGGCCGTCGGATCGGCACGACGATAACGCTTCTCGTTTATCTGGCGATTTCCGGATTGCTGATCTGGAAAGCCATCAGCTGAACAAGGCATTGCCCCGAACGGGCGTCACAGGCTAGGTGAGGGTCATGACCCGACCTGCCGACGCTCCCGATACCGACGAACTCCTCACCATCGCCGAGGATCTGATCAAACGCGCCACAACGCTTGGTGCCGATTCAGCCGAGGCCGCGGTGACGCAATCGCGTTCGACCGAAGTCGCGGTGCGCGATGCAAAACTCGAA
>BQJI01000129.1 GCA_021604625.1 Hyphobacterium sp.
CCGGCTTTGAAGTCATGGCGTTTTCGCAAACCGACGAACATTCGCCGCCGGTTGACCCGGCCTATGTCTTCGATCCGGCGACAACACGGGCGATTCTGGCGGGCTTTGCGCGCAATCGCCGGGTGATGATCCAGGGCTATCACGGCACCGGAAAATCCACCCATATCGAACAGGTCGCCGCGCGCCTGAAATGGCCGATGATCCGCATCAATCTCGACAGCCACGTTTCCCGCATCGACATGGTCGGCAAGGACGCGATTGTGCTGCGTGATGGCAAGCAGGTGACCGAATTTCAGGAAGGCATTCTGCCGTGGGCGCTGCAACGCCCCGTCGCCCTGCTCTTCGATGAATATGATGCCGGTCGCCCGGATGTGATGTTTGTGATCCAGCGCGTTCTCGAATCGGCGGGCTCGCTGACCCTGCTGGATCAGACCAAGGTGATCCGTCCGCATCCGTATTTCCGCCTGTTTGCGACCACGAATACGGTCGGTCTGGGTGATACGACCGGGCTTTATCACGGCACCCAGCAGATCAATCAGGGCCAGATGGACCGCTGGTCGATTGTCGCCACGTTGAATTATCTGCCCGCCGAGACGGAAGAGAAAATCATCCAGTCGCGCCTGCCCGACATGGCCTCAACCGACGACGGCAAAAAGACCATCGCCGACATGGTGAAGGTGGCGGATATGAGCCGCGATGCCTTCATGAATGGTGATATTTCCACGGTGATGAGCCCGCGCACGGTTCTGACCTGGGCGGAGAATGTCGATATATTCGGCGATGTCGGCCATGCCTTCCGGCTGACTTTTCTCAACAAGTGTGACGAGCTGGAACGGCCCACCATTGCCGAGTTCTATCAGCGGGTCTTTGGCGAGGATCTACCTGAAGCGCCGCTGAAACCGTCTCCTGCCAAGCCGGCGAGCGCGGCGTAATCCGCAATGTTGCCGTATTCCTCGCTCAACCTGATCGCGAGATGAGGGAGGCGGGTATGCGGAAACTTGCGATGGGATTGACTGTGGCATGGTCCTTAGTAATTGCAGGGTGCGGCGGTCCTGTAGAGGCACCTGAGACGAAATTGCGGGAACCGATTCCGGAAGCAGAATTGTTAGCCCCGATTCCGAACGCTCATTATTTTCGCGGCTATGACACCTTTGTATTGTTCAGGATTGGATCGTGCCGCGAGCAAGAAGGGGGTCTTTTCAATGGACAGGTGGAAGTGGTGGATTCCTCTTTTCCCATGCCTGTTCAGCCAGGTGATGTTGTAGAGCCTTTCGTACTGCCTTCAGACCTTAACGATCTTCAGAATTGCGATATCGGTGATCAAACGCTTTTTGTAATTACCGACCTTCTCGGCAACTATGCCCTACCACCATTTTTCCCCATTCGCGATGGCATGGTCGATCTCTCCGGCATTCCGTCGCAACACCGGATCGAGCCTAGTGAAGTTCCACTTGAAGAAGTGTTGAGCTGGTTGGGCCATGGAGAGCGGCCATGATCCGCACGAGCTTGAGTTTGGCGGTGGGCGCGGCTGCGCTGGTGATGAGCGCCGACGCAGGGGCGTGTTCGTATCGCTACGTGAATTATGCGGAAGAACCGTATATGGCGGAGCTCGTCCGAAGCGCCCATACAATTGCGCTTGCGCGTGTGACCTTTGTTGATGCTTTGCGGCAAACCGAGCGGCAATTCTCACCAAATGTCGAAACGCATGAATATATATTTGAAGTTCTTGAATACCTGAAAAACGATAGCGGGCGCTTCTTCAACTATCGCGCTTCAAGTCCGTTCCCGCCGATATTGCCAGCAGATTGCGAAGGGTTCGAGCTAGAGGATTATGATCCACATGCCAGCAACGCGGATTGCTTGCCTGACCACATACATCAGGTCCTATATGCTCGCGCCATGGGGGTCGCGAAAAGTGGCAGAGATGAATGGGAACGTTTTTTCTATGCGGCACCGTTTCATCACAATGGAAGCGGTGGCATTTCGCCGCCGGAACAGGGCGGTGGCGATTGTTCGTGGGCGGAAAGTTATGAGATCAATCAAGTCTATCTTGTGTTCAGGGATCAGTCGGGCGCTGTAATCGCGACAAATGGCCTCAACATGCAGTCCATTACTCGCGACGATGATGCGTGGTTAGCTGCTGTACAGTACTTTCTTGCGCATCCCGAGAATAACAGGCTTCCGGCAAGGCCTGTTCAATTCTACTTCCAAGGCGTGGACGTGTATGGCGTTCTGGAGGCCCTCGAATGCGAAAATCAAGTTCGCTTTGAGGCCGTTCCTTTTGGCGATGTTGATGCCGATATTGATGAGGCGTGGTTAACGGCCCGATTTCTTGGTTGGCACGAACGCGTGATTGAAAATTGCGAGCCTGGAGATCGGTATTTTTCTGCGATAGATAGCGAGATCTATTATTTTCATGGCTTGCCATTCCTTCCCATTCGCGATGACATGGTCGATCTCTCCGGCATCCCCTCGCAATACCGGATTGAGCCGAGCGAAGTGCCGCTTGCCGATGTTATCTCGTGGCTGAGAGAAGAAGCAGAAACCGAATGACCGAAAATCCCCTCGCCGATGCGTTCAAGCGCGCCCTTGCCATTTCCGCCCGTGCCATAGCGCAGGACCGGGAGCTGGATGTGCGCTTTGGCGGCGAGATTGCCAATTACGCCAAGGGCAAGATGACATTGCCCAATCCGGGCGAGGTGGACGCTGTGTCTGCGCGCGCCGCGCGTGGGCGCGCCGACGGGCTGGCCCTGAAGCTTCTTCACCACAACAAGCAGACCCACGCCGCCAGCCTGCCGCCGGGATCACAGGCACGCGCCATCTTTGAAGCCGCCGAGCAGGCGCGCGTTGAAAGTCTGGGCGCGCGGGAGATGCGCGGCGTGGCGGTCAATCTGGAAGCCGCACTCGATGCCCGGGCTGTCGCCAAGGGCTGGAACAAGGTCGAGGATCGCCAGCAGGCCCCGTTGGGCGAGGCGGTCGGCCTGATGATCCGCGAGCGGATTACCGGTCGCCCGACCACCAAGCTGGCTGAAGGCTTGATGAATGTCTGGCGCGAAGAGCTGGAGGACAAGGCGGGCGATGCGCTAGATGCGCTGGCGACAAGCGCTGATAATCAGAAAGCTTTTGCAAAAGCGCTGGAACAGGTGATCCGTGATCTGGATCTTGCTGACGAACTGGGTGGTGATCCCGAAGAGTCTGACAGTGAGAACGAAGACGATGCCGGCATGGAGCGCGAGCAACAGACCGGCGAGGATGATGGTGACAGCGAGCCCGACAGTGATCAGGGCGATGATGTCGATGCCGACGGCGATAGCGCCGATGATGACGAGATCGATTATCAGTCCGACGAGACATTGGGCGAGCTGGACAGTGACGAGGATATGGGCGATTCCGCCCGCGCCGAGCGCCCGAATTACGCTCGCTATGAAGACCGCCCGGCCGAGAGCTATCGGATCTTCACCACCAAGTTTGACGAAATCATTCGAGCCGAGGATTTGTGCGACGAGGACGAACTGGCGCGCCTGCGTCGCTATCTCGATCAACATATGAAGGGCGTGGAAAATGCCGTCGGTCGTCTGGCCAACCGGTTGCAACGTCGCCTGATGGCACAGCAGACCCGCTCGTGGAGCTTTGACCTGGAAGAAGGCGTGCTCGACCCGGCGCGCCTGACCCGCGTGGTTACGGACCCGACCTCTCCGCTCTCATTCAAGCAGGAGCTGGAAACCGATTTTCGCGATACCATCGTCACCCTGCTGATTGATAATTCCGGCTCGATGCGCGGACGGCCGATCATGACGGCAGCGTCCTGCGCCGATATTCTGGCGCGCACCCTGGAACGCTGCGGGGTGAAAACCGAAATTCTCGGCTTCACGACACGCTCGTGGAAAGGTGGCCGCGCCAAGGAAGCCTGGCTGGAAGAGGGCAAGCCGCTTAATCCGGGCCGACTGAATGATATCCGCCATATCGTCTATAAAAATGCCGACGAGCCCTGGCGGCGGTCCCGCGTCAATCTCGGCCTGATGATGCGCGAAGGCCTGTTGAAGGAAAACATCGACGGCGAAGCCCTGTTATGGGCGTGGAAGCGCCTCTCCATGCGCCCCGAACAGCGCCGCATACTGATGGTGATTTCCGACGGCGCGCCGGTGGATGATGGTACGCAATCAGCCAATCCGGGCGCCTATCTGGAACGCCATTTACGCGAGATGATCGCCCAGATCGAAAATCGCTCGGATGTGGAATTGCTGGCCATCGGGATCGGGCATGATGTAACGCGCTATTATCGACGTGCGGTGACGATCAGCGATGTTGAGCAACTCGGCGGGGCGATGACCGAGCAATTGGCGGCGCTCTTTGACAAGGACGGGCCGGATCTTCGCGCGCCTGTCGCGACATCGTCGTCGCCAAGCGGTATACGGGGATTGAAAAAGGCCGACTGGGCCGAGCTGGGAGCCAAGGTATGAAATATCTGATCGGATTTGCGGCGCTGTGTCTAGCTGCCTGTTCTGCCGATACAGGCTCTGGCCCGATCCTCATCGAAACCACCAAGATTGCGCTCTATCCGGACACGCCCGAACGGCTTGATGTCGGCGTTCTGGAATATCGCGGCGGGCTGGTTCTTTCGTCTGGTGATGAACGTTTCGGTGGTCTTTCGGGCATAGAGGTTGAGGACAACCGCGTGTTGATGATCTCGGATTCCGCCTACTGGCTGACCGCCACGCTGGAGTTTGATGATGCCGGCGTACTGACCGACCTTACTAACGCCTTTTATGCGCCGATGCTGGACGCGGATGGCCTGCACCTTGTCGATCGCGCGGCTGATGCCGAAGGGCTCGCCTCGCTCGGCAATGGCGCCTACGCCGTCAGCTTCGAACGCGAACATCGCATTGACCGCTATGATATTGCGCCGGACTGGTCGGGTATCGCCATTGCAACGCCAACGCCTCTGCCGGTGCCGCCCGGTATGGATCGCCTACGGGACAATGCGGGAATCGAGGCGCTGGTTGCCGCCGGATGGGGCTACTGGGCTGGTATTGAATACCCCATCATCGACGGGCGTCCGCATTCATTGTGGCGAATTCAGGAAGATGTGGAGCCTTACGTTATTGATTATAATGCTGAGGCAGGGTTCGGCGTGACAGGTCTGACTCGTTTCGCTTCCAATGTGATAGTGTTGGAACGATTTTATGCGCGAGATATCGGGAACCGAATCCGAATCGTTGGACTCGATTCGGGCTTGGACGATTTACCGTCGGGAAATACCGCGATGATCGCACAATCCTACCCGGACGGGCTAGCGGAGCTGGAGCCGGGTATGACAATCGACAATTTTGAGGGCATAGCAGTAGGCTCAGTGAATGGTGAAATGCGGCTCTTCATCGTCTCGGACGATAATTACAATCCCGGCCAGCGAACCTTGCTGTTGAGCTTTGCCTTCGCGGAGTAAGGAAACACCCCCTCACCCTTCGCGCTAACGCGTTTTTCCCTCTCCCTGAAAGGAGAGGGCAAGAATGTGAGCCTCGCCGAGGCGCGTATTCGAGGGTGAGGGGTTTTATTCCGCCTGCCAGACGATTTCGCCATCGAGGACGGTCATCACCGGATCAACCGTCAAAATCTCTTCTTCCGGAATGGTCATGATGTCGTCTGAAAACACGGTGAAATCCGCGCGCAAGCCAACGACAATCCGGCCCAGATCATCCTCCTGGAAAGAGGCATAGGCCGGCCAGGCGGTGAACATGCGCAAGGCTTCGTCGCGGGTGACGGCCTGGTCGGCGCGCCAGTCCTCGGTTTGCGTTCCATCCATTCCCCGACGGGCGACGGCGGCGTAGAATTCAATACGCGGATCGCCGCGCTCGACCGGCGCATCTGTTCCCCCGGCGATGACAACACCGGAATCGATCAAAGCGCGCCAGGCATAGGCGCCGTCGAGCCGGTCCGAACCCAGACGATCCGGCGCGAAATAAAGATCACCAATGGCGTGGCTGGGCTGCATGGACGGAATCACGCCCAGCTCGGCAAAGCGCGGAATATCCGCCGGATCGATAATCTGCGCATGTTCATCTCGCCACCGGGCGTCGATGAAAGCGCGCTGGTCTTCCGGCACAGCGGCCATGGCATCCTCGATCCAGTCGAGCAGCAGCCGGTTACCGCGATCGCCAATGGCGTGAACGTTCAGTTGAATGCCTTCCTGCAGCGCCGTGACCATGCCTGAGAGCGTTTCATCCTCGCGGCTGAGCAGGAGGCCGGAATTGCCGGCATCATCGCTGTAGGGCGTCAGAAGCGCCGCGCCGCGGGAGCCCAGCGCGCCATCCATGTAGAGTTTTATCGCGCGGGCGATGACGCGACCATTTTCGCTGATCACATGACCGTCGCGGGCCAGAGGCCCGAACCCGTCCGGATTGGCAGAAATATAGACGCGCACCGGCAAATCTTCCGACATGGCTTCGATCATGGCGACATCGGCCCAGGGTACGGTCATGTCATGCGCCCCGGTCCAGCCATAGCGCGCCGCCGACCATGCGCCTTCCATATAGACATTGGCACGATCCTCGCCTTCGAACGTGCCACCGAGCGCCCCGACCGGGCGCATGGCGGTATCGATCAACATGCCAGTGGGCTCGCCTTCTTCATCGCGCAATATGTCGCCGCCTTCCGGTGCAACGCTGTCTGCGGTAATCCCCGCCAACTCAAGCGCCAGCGAATTGGCAACCATGGCATGACCATCAGCACGTCGCAGGAAGACCGCAATGGCGGGTGCGATCTCGTCCAGATCATGGCGGGTGGGGAAACGTGCTTCTGGCCAGTGGGTCTCGATCCAGCCGCGGCCCTGCAGAACCGTGCCGTCCGGCAAGCCGTCTGCGGCTTCGGCGACGCGGGCCTGAAGATCGGCAATCGATTCGGTACCTTCGAGATTGAGCAGGCGTTCGCGCGCGCCCAGACCCAGGACATGAACATGGCTGTCGGTGAAACCGGGATACATGGCGG
>BQJI01000130.1 GCA_021604625.1 Hyphobacterium sp.
ATCGGCTGGCGCGCGGTCTGCCCGCGCAAGGCGGAAGCGTCACACACAGCCTGTGTTGCGGTGTCTGCGGCCTCATAATTCACGGTGATGTGGGCGCGTGCTGACGTCTGACTGTTCTTTGCGTCGAGAATCCAGCTCATGAACGCGGAAACTCCGCCCGGTTGTGTGCCACCATCCGTGGCCATCAAGACCCGACCATCGCTTCCCATATCGCAAACAAAACCCGCACCGCCGCGTGCGACGACGATCTCGGCGATCCGGCATTGTGCCGCACCGGGTCCGGGGCGGGCATCTTGCGAAATGGTGGCTTGTCGCGTCTGGGCGAATGCACCACTGCACGTCAATGCCAGACAGGCAAAGGCGAACGCGACGCGATTCATGACTTGCCTCCGTCTCCCGTAGGCTTTTCTTTTTTCTTGTACATGGCGAGCATCCGCTGGGTAACGAGAAACCCGCCGAATATATTGACGCTGGCCAGAATGACGGCAATCGCGCCTGACCAGCTGGCAAAGCCGGATGCGCTGGCACCGTCGCCAGTCAGAGCCGGTGCGGCAGCCGCCAGCAGTGCGCCGACGATAATCACCGATGAAATGGCGTTGGTAACCGCCATCAAAGGCGTGTGCAGAGCGGGCGTGACCGACCAGACCACATAATAACCAACGAAGATCGCCATTACAAAAATGGCGAGGCGGAGGGTAATCGGATCAACAGCGTCCATGGGTCTTCCCGTCCTATTTCAGCGTTTCGTGCACGACCTTGCCGTCGCGCGTCAGCGTCATGCCGACAATGATTTCATCATCCCAGTGCGGTGCCAGATCGCCATTTTCACCCACCAGCAGCGGGGTCAGATTGACAAGATTGCGCGCATAAAGGCTCGATGCATCTGCGGCCAATCGACCCGGCAGATTCGCGAAGCCCGCAATCGAGACGCCATTGTGCTCGATAATCTCGTCAATTCTGGTCAGTTCGCAATTGCCGCCCATCGGCGCAGCGATATCGACAATCACCGAGCCCGGCTTCATCGCTTCCACCATCGCTTTGGTAATCAGTCTGGGTGCTGGGCGACCGGGAATAAGCGCGGTCGTGACCACCACGTCCTGCTTGGCGATGTGGCTGGCGACCAGCTCTGCCTGTTTGGCCTGGTAATCCTCGCTCATTTCCTTGGCATATCCGCCAGCGGTTTCGGCCGCTCTGAATTCCTCGTCCTCGACAGCCACGAATTTCGCGCCCAGTGACGCCACCTGTTCCTTGGCCGCAGGACGCACATCGGTTGCCGTTACGACGGCTCCGAGACGTCGTGCGGTGGCAATCGCCTGCAGACCCGCAACGCCCGCACCCATGATGAAGGCTTTCGCAGCGGCAACTGTGCCCGCCGCCGTCATCATCATCGGGAAAGCGCGTCGGTAGATTTGAGAGGCCTCGATCACGGCGCGATAGCCGGACAGATTCGACTGGCTGGAGAGCGCATCCATGGCCTGGGCACGTGTGATACGCGGCGTATATTCCATCGCCAGCGCATTGATCCCGGCCGCCGCTAGCGCCTTGGCCTGGGCTTTGTCGCCGTGCGGCTCCAGCAGTCCAACCAGAAGACAATTCTTCGGTAATTTGGCCAGCGTTTCGTCATCCGGCGTGCGGACCGCATAAACGGCGTCCACGCCTTTCAGCGTAGCCGCCAGTGTGCCGATCTTGGCGCCCGCGGCTTCAAACAGATCGTCCGGCAGGCTGGCGGCAGCACCCGCGCCTTTTTCGACCTGGACGTCATGCCCGTCGGCCACCAGTTTCTTGACGGAGCCGGGCGTTGCCGCAACCCGGGTTTCCCCGTCGCGGCGTTCTTTCAATATGGCAATTTTCATTCGATCAGGGAAACCTGTTCACAAGAGACTTTTGCCACCTTGTCGGATTCCCGCGCGAATTAAAAGGGGTTAGTCGCGTTGCGCTAGAGCAGGCTTCCAATAAGGCTGGCAATGACAGCACTGAAAAACGAAATCGCGGCAAATCCAATCACGGTGGCATACCAGCCCGCACTGCGGCCAAGCGCCAGGCCCATGAGAATTCCGACGATCGTGGTCACGATAATCGCCACCATCCAGCCAACATGAGCAGCAAAAATCAGCGTCAACAACAGCACAGTGAGAATCGTCAATCCACCGGCCCAGATCGACAGCCCGATGAAACTGCCAAATGTGCGGCTCTGTTCGCTGACATTCATGGTGCCGTGTTCGTAATCAGCCATTTGGATTCCCCTGTCGGTCAATCGGATTTGAGAGCGGATTATCATGGGTCATTCGATCCGCCAAGTCCTGGCGACTTCGCCCGCTCAGCTTTGGCCCCAGCCTGTGCCGAAAACCGTGGCGAGAGCCGATGCCACCGCGATCGGTTGGTCCAGAATCAAATGATGTTGCGCATCGGGAATGGAAATCAACGGCGTATCGGGGCCGAAAGTGTCACGCATAAAGGACCAGACTTCATCGGTGACGAGCGAGCTGTCCGAGCCACGGAAAAACGCCAGGGGACATTCAGCCGAATCCCTCAAATGCGTCGGCTCGCGGCGTTGATATTCCAGCTTGGCCCAGAGATTCGGGTCAAATTTCCAGCTCCATCCGCCATCTACGGCTTTTAGCGAATTTCGCGCAATATGATCGATGATATAAACATTGTCGCAGCTCTGCGGCGGTAGAAGTCGAAAACGTGCGATGGCTGTTTCGGCTTTTTCATAGGCTTTCCCCCCGCGCTGGGGCGGTGACGAGGATCGCTGTTTTTCCGGAGGGCGAACGGGCGAATCCAGCATGATTGCCCCCGCCAGCGCCTCGCCGAATTTCATGGCTGCAACCATGGTCACGAAACCGCCGAAGGAATGGCCTACAAAATAGGGTTTTCCGACGTCAAATAGACCGGCCGCATTGGCCACCGCTCTGGCTTCGTCCGCATAGAGCGGCATCCGGTAAATGTCGCGATGCCCGCTATCACCCATGCCCGACAGATCCAGCGCTGCGACTCGGTATCCCTCGGTCAGGAATGGCGCAATCCCGTCCCACCATTGTTTGTGTGCGACACCGCCATGGATCAGCAATACGCCCGGTTTTCCGCGCTCGCCCCAAGCTTTCCAGCTTATTTTTGCACCTTCAACCGAAACGAATCCGGATTCCGTTTGCGTGCCAAGGGTCGTTTCAAACCAGACAGGATAAGGTGGTTGCGCGCCCTTGAATGTTTCAAGTGGCGGGCGGATATCGCGAAGCGCTTCCGAGGCTGTACTCATACCTATCGGCTAGCGTCGATTGTGCAGTGCGTCAATTTGATTTTGCCCATTACGTCAACGTCAAAGCGGCAGTGTCGCGACCACATTATTTGCAAAATGCAGGACGATGGACGCCCACAGCCGGCCCGTCATCCGGCGCGCCAGGCCCGCGCAGAAACCGAGCACGGTTGTGTAGATAATGGTCTGGATGCTCACCGAAAAATGCAACAGCCCGAACGCCACTGAAGAAAGAATCAACGGAACAATCCAGCCCCCCATGCGCGCCACGAGCATGGGCAAAAGCCAGCCGCGCATGACCAGTTCCTCGACGAGCGGTGCAAAAATCACAATGGTGATTGTCGCCAGAATAACCCCGATGATTCCGCCGGCAGCATAGGGGGAAGGCGGAGCTTCCATCTGCACAGGCAGGATGGGCAGAATCGCGTCTACTGCCGCGATCGCAAAAACGAAACTGACGGCAAACAGAACCAGCCCGAAGCCGGTCTCGATTGTAATCCGTTTTGCCCGGAATTCAAAAACGGCGGCAAGAAACCCGTGTTTTGAAAGCCACCGGGCAAACAGCCATAGAAACCCGATTTCACCTGCCATATACAGCCCGTAATAGGATCGAAAACGGGCGTCGAACACGGCGGAATCCGACGTGCCGTCAACCGGGTACAACACTGTCACCATATAATTTGCGAGGAAAGCGGTCGCCAGACTCATGGCCGGCCAGAAAATCATCCAGAAAATTGGCAAATGTCGACTGGCTTCCGCTGGCAAACGCCGCATTGGATCATGCGCCGCAAATGGAAAATTATCGCGCGGAGGCGGGTTAATACCAAAGGGTGGCGGCGGCGTACTCATGCGCGTTTGATGGTGCCGGTCCGTCGGCCCGTCAACCGGCGATGGCAATGCCGGGGCGTCTTGCCGCTGCGCCTGGTAATGATCGCAACGGTTCAGCCACGGGTCGAGTAGGCCGGGAGTGTCGCAGCGGCGCGTCCGGCAGCCGCTGTTCCGGCAATGGCCCCGGTGATCGCGCCAAGCAAGACTGCGCCGATCATGACGAACAGATCAAACTCGGCGGGCCAGCCCATCCAGGCTTCGGCAAATCGCCCCAAAGTCAGAGCGACACCCACACCGATGAGTCCACCACCGGTGCCCAGAAACAGGCTTTCCAGCGTGAACTGGAGAAAAATATCGGTGGAAGATGCGCCAAGTGTCATTTGTAAACCGATATTTCGACGGCGTAATTCGGCCAGTGTCCAGTTTGCGCCGCCATATCCGATAATCGCCGCCAGCATTGCCGTGATCGCAATGGCTACGAGTAAATTTGATAGAAGGTTGCGTTGTTGTTCCATTGCG
The DNA here is from genome assembly GCA_021604625.1 of Hyphobacterium sp. Classification (GTDB taxonomy): domain Bacteria; phylum Pseudomonadota; class Alphaproteobacteria; order Caulobacterales; family Maricaulaceae; genus Hyphobacterium. The sequence goes on from BQJI01000130.1 coordinate 4,601, forward strand.
GCTGCGGGCGCTGCAGGGTCAACGAAAATAAAAGGTGCCGCTTGAGAGAGCGGTACGCCGTGTTGTCGCCTCAAGATCCGATCGGCGCGAACGCGAGCCCAATGCAGCGAGTCACGGTCGCGCAAAACGATGGTCAGGCGATTGGCTTCGTTCGGCGCCAGAGTGTCCATTGGCATAAAATAGCGAGCTGCCGTGTCGAACGGCGCGAGGATGGCGTTTGAAAATCGGGATGAAACGAGCGTGTCCCCGCGTTCAAAAACGCCTTGAACATGACAACCCACCCCATCCACTCTGATCGTCTGGCCCGACGCTCGGCCTTGCGGAAACAGCGCGAGTGCGGCGTCTGCTCCGAGCAAGCAAACGCGGCGCGATGATTCAAGATCGGAGGGGCTGAAGGGACGCCCCTGGGCCATGTCCATATCAGCCTCGAACTGATAATCGCCACGGACGCCGAATACCGTGAGATCAGCGCGATAGTCACGCGCGCTGACCGGCACCTGGTATGCGCGTCGCCATGCCGCCGCACCTTCAATTTCGTCGCCTCCGATTCCCTCGATCAGTCGATCGAGGTCGGTCAGTCGGCTGAATCGGGCCTGATCTGCGGCGAGATAATTCGGCGTGATCAGCAAAGAGCGGGCATAGGCGCCAAAAGAGAGCCGCTCAATTTCCGAGCCAAATCCGGCGATGATTCCGGTTGTCAGCGTCACGACAGCTACACCGGCCCCCAGAGAACATATCATCATTACGGCGCGCACCGGACGCTGCCAAATCGCTTCCCTCGCCATGAATATGGCTTCTGGAAATCGCCGAATAAGGTTTGGAAAAAAGGCGACGCAATAGACTCGGATGACGTGAAAAAATCGATGGAAGCGATAGGGCCAGGACGTCGGGTTCATCTTTCTGTTGAAAGCCGGTGTTGCACGATGGCCTCGCCATTTTTGATATGGATAAATCGATCAGCAAAATCATCATCGATCAGGACGGGATCATGGGTGGCGATGAAAATACACGCGCCGCGTCTGGATTCTCCCATGAGAATATCCCGAACCAGCTCGCTCGTGGCTTGGTCGAGCGCAGCGGTCGGCTCATCACAAATCACGATCTCGGCCTGCCGCGCAATCACACGCGCCAGTCCAACCCGGTGTCTTTCGCCGCCGGACAATTGCGAAACCGATTTGTTGGTCATGTCCTTCAGGCCAACGCGTTCCAGCGCTTGTTCGCACCGCGCCCGCCTCTCATTTCGTGGTATGCTCGCATAGCGCAAGGGAAGCATCACGTTTTGAAGAACATCGAGTTCTTCAATTAGCCCGCCATCCTGAAACAGGAAACTGATTTTCCGTCGCCGATAGTGTGCCAGCCCACGATTGTCTCTGGGCACGCTCATATTCTGCGGCCGACTCCCGACATCCCACCAGACTTGCAGATTTCCAGCTGCGGGACAGTCAAGCCCGCCCAGCAAATTTAGCAGGGTCGATTTCCCGGACCCCGAATGGCCATACAAAACGATAATATCATGGGCATGAAATTCGTGGCGGGCTTCCGATGCAAAGCAAACAGAATAGTCACGGTTCTGCTCGGAATAACGATGCTGAAGGCTCTCGAAAAACAGCACGCAGTCTGGCGTATTTGCGACCGCGTCTGCCATCATCCCCGTTCCCGGTCGCGTGTCAGAATCAGATCACCAATCTCCACATCGCCTGTGACGATCTCGACATGGTGTTCATCCTCCGCGCCAAGTCGGACCCGTCGCATTTCGGGTATGCCGTTGATCAGAACGAAAATCCGTCGCTCACCGGAATTGTACATCTGCCCGGCAAGAATGCCCGTGAAGGCCGCGCATCGCATGGACGGCGACATCTGCTCGGCCCGCATGCCGGGCGTGCTGTTGATGTCTTCATCGTCAAACCCGTCCGGGCACCAGCCAACCGGAACGGAAGTCAGAGCCTCGATCGGGATGCGTTTAACCATGCGCGCTTCATCATGTATAAATTCCACAGACGCCGTCATGCCGGGCAACAGACGCTGTTCCGGGTCGGAGGCCTCGATCATCACGGGATAGGACACAAACCGCCCGCGTTGCCGCGGCGCGCGTCTGACCGGCCCGGAAATGCCATAAAACGCCTCGTCAGGGTAGGC
>BQJI01000131.1 GCA_021604625.1 Hyphobacterium sp.
TTGAAAAACTGATGGGGCGCAAGCCGGGCCTCGCCGTGGTGCTGATTGGCGATGACCCGGCCAGCGATATCTATGTGCGAAACAAGGTGCGCCGCGCGACTGCTGCCGGCATGCAATCCACTGAAATTCGCAAGCCCGCCACAATGTCCGAAGCCGAGGCAATGGCGCTGGTTCAGGCGCTGAACGCCGATCCGGCCATAGACGGCATTCTGGTGCAAATGCCGCTACCGCCTCATATAGATGCAGCGAAAGTGATCAATTCGATTGATCCTGAAAAAGACGTCGACGGGCTGACAGCTGTCAGTGCGGGGCGGCTGCTCGCGGGTGAACCCGGATTGCGTCCCTGCACGCCGGCCGGGTGTGTTTTGCTGGCCGAACAGGCGATGGGCGATCTGTCCGGAAAATCTGTGCTGGTGATCGGACGCTCCATTCTTGTCGGAAAACCGGCGGCCCTGCTCTTTCTGGAAAAAAATTGTACGGTCACGATTGCTCACTCGCGCTCGCGGAATTTGCCGGAACTGGCACGCGCCGCTGACATTCTGGTTGCGGCTATCGGTCGACCGGAAATGATTCCCGGCGACTGGATAAAACCCGGGGCCTGCGTGCTGGACGTGGGGATCAACCGGATTGATGCGCCAGAGCGTGGCGAGGGCAAAACCCGGTTGGTGGGCGATGTGGCCTTTGATGATGCCATAGAACGGGCCGGCTGGATTACACCCGTTCCGGGCGGGATCGGCCCGATGACCATTGCCATGCTGTTGCGCAACACACTGACAGCGGCAGCACGGCGCAGCGGTCTGGATCAGCCGGACCTGGTCTGAAAGCGCAGCCGTGTAAAGCTTCGGTTAAGAAAACGTCTGGCATTTTCGGTCTCGGGATCGGGAGAGCTGCCATGTCAGCCATGAATGTTTTACACGTCGAAGACGATTTCGCGGATGCACTACTGGTGCAGAATACAGTCTCTGAATCCGGCGATTACGAAATCGGTTTCGAGGTGGCACGCGATCTGCGAGACGCGCGGCGCAAACTTAGGAACAAGCTCTATGATCTGGTCCTGCTGGACCTCCGCCTGCCGGATTCTGTCAATCCGCACGACACGCTGGAAACGGTTCAGGCGCTTTGCCCCTTGACGCCGATTGTGGTGTTGTCCGGCTCGGTTCGGGTCGATAGCCGAACCGTTCCCGACGGTATTCAGCAATTGGACAAGAATGAGTATCTTTCGGCGCGCGGCAGTGAATCAGGCCAGCCTCTGGCGGCGATTTTGCGGATGTCCGCATCAAATGACGACGTCGAAACCATCTAGGCCTTGATCCGGCGCAATTCTTGCGACCGGACAACCGTCCAGAAAAGGCGGTTCAAATTGGCCCAAACCTGTTCTATCCGACCCATTCCAGCCTCGCGCATTGCGGGATGCACCGACCCTTCCGCTCTTAACCGGATTTCAGCGCTTGTCCGGCATACTCCGCCCAATTGTTCCGTTTGTGTCAGCGTACTTGCGCCGCATACGGGACAAATAATCGGGGGTGTTGCATGAGCGAATCCGTATCCGTCATCATTCCGACATTCTGTCGGCCGGACGGGCTGGGCCGTGCGGCGAGAAGTGTTCTGGCGCAGGCCAATCCCTGCGCGATGAAGATCGAGCTTGTCATCGTTGACAATGACCCGAAAGGATCCGGCCTCGCGCCCGCTCAAGCCATCGCCGCGAGCAGTGCTATTCCGGTCAAAATTGTACACATGCCCGAACCGGGCGTTGCGAATGCACGAAACGCCGGGCTGGCCGCCAGCACGGGTGAGCTGATTGCTTTCCTCGATGATGATCAGGAAGCCCCGCCGACCTGGTTGTGCGAATTAATCGGTGCGATGGGATTTTATGAGGCCGACGCGGCCTTTGGTCCGGTGCGGACACGGCTGCCTGACAGCGTGACCCTTCATCGCGATTATTATTCGCAATTCTTTTCCCGCTTCGGACCCGAGGAAAGCGGCCATATTGATCACTATTATGGCTGCGGCAATTCTCTGATCCGGCGCTCGGCTTTTCCGTCAGACGAACCGTTTGATTCGAGCCGAAATGCCATTGGCGGCGAAGACGATTTGCTGTTCGCGCAAATGGAAGATGCCGGTGCAGTCTTTGCCTGGTCGGTCGAAGCGTGGGTGTGGGAGGATCCGTTATTGAGCCGGGCCACACTGAATTATACGTTGAAGCGGGCCTTTGCCTACGGTCAGGGCCCTAGCGCGGCATGCGCCTCGCGCAGCCCGATAAATCTTCCCGGGATTGCATTCTGGATGCTGGTCGGCGCCGGTCAGGCGGTGGTTTACGGGACCGTAGCGGCGGTGTTGTGGACTATTGGCGCACCGCACCGCGCACGCATGCTGGACAAAGCTGTCCGGGGGCTGGGTAAGGTTTTCTGGGGCGGACCTTTCAACCTCGCCTTCTATGGCAGCGCGGCACTGCCCGGCTAGGCGGCAGCGGACGAACCGGCGACATGTTTGAGCATGGATTCGATTGTTGCGAGTTTCAGACCCTTTGTATCTGCGCGGGCCTCCTCAAGCCCGGCCTCTGACCGGATCAGGCGCATGGCTTTCTGTTGCGCCGCATCTGCGCACTTTCCGACCGGAATGGCGTTACACGTCACCAGTTTCAACAGCGAAGAAGCACGGTCGAGCACGGGTTGGCTGCTCTCGGCGATGGAGTCCAGCAATCCACTTCGGTCCAGCACTTTCTGACCCAGAGCATCAAATGCCGTCGACAAAGCCTGCTTGTCTTCGTCCGGATAATTGGCCTTGAGCGCCTTGCCCTGAAAACCGGTCAGGCGGTGGAGGCGATCAATCGCCCGCCCCCCGCCGGACACAAACCAGCCCTCTGTCTTGTGATTGCCAAGAGTGGCGCGAATATAACCTGCCAGTTTTCGCTTGTTCTGCGCGCCAACAATATTCTCTTCCAGAGCCAGTAGACGATCGATTTCCTGACCCGGGTCTGCACAATTATTAAGAAAATCGCCAATAGTTTCAGGTGTAAGTAGGCGTGCGGAACGCTTCGCAAATGTATCCTGCAGGGCTTCGACACCGAGATCAGGCCCCTGCGCCACGACCAGTTTCTGGGCCAATTTCCGGGCTAATTTAACTTCCGCCATGACGTCGGTGGGCCGCATCCGTCGCGGGCGGCGCAAGCGCTCAAGCAAGGCGGACGCGATAGCGGCCTTTGTGGACGGTAGATCGATGGCTTTCATCAATCTGGTGATCGCGCGGGCATCCGCCGGCGCGCTGGCTAGGCTTTCCGCATCATCGGTCCCGTCGAACATGTCGGCCAGTCGCTGGACTTCGTCGCCGAGCTCGCCGGATGAGCCAATCAGGGCGGACAGGCCGGAATCAAATCCGATGATTTCGGCGACAAAGATATCAAGCTGTTCAATTCCGACGGTCCGGGCCGGATCGGCCTCCGGCAATTCGGACGAAAACCCGGTCAGAACAGTGAGCTTTTTCCCGAAACCCCGTTCATCGGACAGACGGTCTGCCAGAGCGGCGCGAATTTTGTAGGGCGTTTTCTCGGTCGCAAATTCATCGACCAGCGACGCATAGGTCTTGTATTTCGAAAAACGGGGCAGTTTTCCGGCCTTGCCGTCCTTGTAAATTCTGTCGAACGCTTTTTGCGTCAGGTCATGTAGTTGTTTTACATAGGCATGAACCGTCGAATCGCCATCACGAGCGCTGGCAACAGCCACTTTCTGAATCGCGTGCTGAAGTTCGGTGCCACCGCCTTCCAGATCTTCAGCCTGCTCGGGGCTGTGCATCAACTCCATGGGCGTAACCTGCTTGCGCACAAACCACTCATTGAGGACGCGACTCATGGTATCGCGAGCGGATGGATTGGTCAGATCATCCGGTGACAGGCAGGGAAGTGAGCCATCTCCGGTTTTGTCTTCTTCTTTTTCGAATTTTTCCGCACCCTCCTCAAAGATCGTGATTGACCGGAAAGTCCGATGCTCTTCATCGAATCTTTCCTTGGACACACGGACCGAACCTGTAGGAAGGTTGGAGAGTAATTGCTTTGCAAATTCAATTGCATCTTCGCGGTCTGGCCGGGCTTCAGCCAGCGACCATCCGGCCTTTCGGTGCTTCTTGGCGAAGACTTCGTAATGGACCTTGCCTGCCGGCATCCAGGGCACTCCAATCGGATCGGATGGAACAATGCCACTGAAACATTTAAGGCGTCGTGAACCCTAGCGCTTTCGCTTCGCGTAGAGCTTGTCTAAGGTCGCGCGGGAGAAAATGAGGAGAGGCGTTATGGCCACAGTCGCGCTGGTCGATGACGACGAGAATATTATCACTTCGGTTTCCATTTTTCTGGAAGGCGAAGGCTATAAGGTGCGCACGTTCAATGACGGTGCATCGGCTCTGGAAGCGCTGTCGGACGATCCGGCAGATCTCGGGGTATTTGATATCAAGATGCCGCGTATGGATGGCCTGGAATTGCTCCGGCGCTTGCGTCAGTCCTCCAATATGCCGGTCGTTTTCCTGACGTCGAAGGACGACGAGTTCGATGAGGCGCTTGGCCTCAATCTCGGCGCGGATGACTATATCACCAAACCGTTCTCGCAACGCTTGCTGGGCGAGCGTGTGAAAGCTGTCCTGCGTCGGGCCCGGCCGGACCCGATTGGTGATCCCGGTGCTGCCAGCGGCGAATCGAAACCGATCATGCGCGGGCGGCTATCACTCGATCCCAATCGCCACTCCTGTTCATGGGAAGGTGAGCCGGTGCGGCTGACGGTTACGGAATTTCTGATATTGCAGTCTCTTGCCCAGCGCCCCGGCTATGTGAAAAGCCGGGATGCGCTGATGGATGCAGCCTATGATGATCAGATATATGTCGATGACCGCACCATCGACAGCCACATCAAGCGCGTGCGCAAGAAATTCAGAGAAGTCGACCGCGAGTTCGACGCCATCGAGACGCTTTATGGTGTTGGGTACCGTTACAAGGAAAGCTAGCCGGACCTTGCGTTCGGTCCGCGGGATTTCATTTTCCCGGCTTGCCTGGATTATCCTTGCCGCCAATGGTCTGGCCTTGCTGGTGCTGGTGATCGGCATGATGGCGGTCTCCGAAACCCGGCGCGGTCTGGTGAATGCCAAGATTGAAGCTTTGCGCGTTCAGGGCGAGCTGATCGCCAATGTGATGGCCGAGGGCGCCGCGGAAAGTGATCCGTCGCCGCGCCTGATTGACGGTGATGCACGGCTGATCCTCCGCGATCTCTACCTTCCCGACGACGTTCGCGCCCGGATATACAACAAGGCCGGTCTACCGGTAGCCGACAGCCATTTACTGGCAGACCGGTTTGACGTCACCGTCCTGCCACCGCCGGGCGAAACCTTGCCCGGAGATTTTGCCGAGGACGCACGCAGCTTGCTCTCCCGCCTGATGGACGGGTTTGGCGGCCTGTTCCGGACCCAGGCCGAGCGCGATGCGCTGGACCGGACGCTGGATGCCGAAATTTCAGCCGCCATTGCAGGCGATACAATTGCCGGAGTGCGGCGTCAGCCGGACGGGTCGCGTGTTGTGTCCGTTACCGTTCCAATCCAGCCGGTTCGAGCCGTCGTCGGCGTGGTGATGCTGGAATCCTTTGATCTCGACCAGATCATCGCCGATGAACGCCGTGCTCTCTTCCCTTTCATCCTGATGGCGGCGCTGGTCAGTATTCTGACATCTCTGACCCTGACCGTTTTCATAGCGCGCCCCATACGGCGGCTGGCAAAAGCGGCACGTCGGGTACGTCAGGCCAAGGGACGGAGGGTGGAAATGCCGTCACTTTCCGGGCGCAAGGACGAAATTGGCGAGCTCGGGGAAGCTATGCGGGAAATGACCGCAGCGCTCTATGATCGGGTGGATGCGATCGAACAATTTGCCGCCGATGTGGCGCATGAACTGAAAAACCCGCTCACCTCGATCCGGTCCGCTGCGGAAGTCCTGCCCAAAGCCAAAACCGGCGAACAAAGAGACCGCCTGCTTGATGTCATTGCCTCTGACGTCCGGCGGATGGACCGGTTGATCACGGATATTTCACGGGCATCGCGGCTGGACGCTGAATTGTCGCGCGAGGATGTCGGCGTAGTGGATCTGGTGCAATTGCTGAACGACACGGTGAGCTCGTATGAAACCGCGCGATCCGAGTCGCCATTGCTGGTGTTCGAATCCAGCCTGGCGGAAGCATTTGTCGACGGCCGCGCGGCACCGATAGGACAGGTCATTCGCAATCTGATCGACAATGCCCTTACCTTCTCGCCACCCGACGGCTCGATCCGTATCAACCTGTTACTGGTCGACACGTCCATGTTGGAAATTACCATTGATGATGAAGGTCCGGGTATTCCGCCTGACAATTTGGAAACCATTTTCCGGCGTTTCTACACCGAGCGTCCGGAAGGCGCGGCCTTCGGATCGCATTCCGGCCTGGGTCTGGCCATTGCCCGCCAGATTGTCAGCGTACATGGCGGCGATGTGCGGGCCGAGAATCGTGCCGGTGAAGACGGGACGATCACAGGCGCACGCTTTGTCATTACATTGCCACGTGCTGCGCAAAACTGACGGCGTTATGAAAAAAGCCTTTCCGTCGCTTTGTGCACGCGATTTAATCAGACGG
>BQJI01000132.1 GCA_021604625.1 Hyphobacterium sp.
GTCGCGGCCGCCGGAATGGGCGGTCAGCGGTGCTGAGGGCGCAAAGGTCGACCCCGCCGACCCGGCAAAATAGATATCATTCCCATCGACGGTGAGGCCGCCGATCGCGCCATCTTCCAGATCACCGAGATCAACTTCCCAGAGCGCGGCAGAGGCGCCGTCGGCGCTGTCGAATTTACGTAATACCGCGCGGCCGTCTTCATTCGACGCGACCAGCAGACCGCCATCACTGGCGACGGCGACGGCCTGGGCGCGTTCATCACCGGTCGAGCCGATGCGGCGGGTGTAAGCGAGCGTGCCGTCTGTGTCATAGGCGCGAACATAGCCGTCATTCGTGCCGCCCTGATGGCTGGCCCCGCCAAAGGCCGTGGCCGCCTGTCCGGCGACGAAAATACTGCCATCAGCGGCAACGGTGACGGATTTCGGGCTGTCATCGCCGGTGCCGCCAAAGCGTTGCAGCCATTGCTCCACACCGGCGGCGTTGAATTTGGCAACGAAGCTGTCCGTGCCGCCGACATTGGTGGTATCGCCCAGCTCACCCTCGACCATACCGGCGACGATGATATCGCCATTGCTATCGACGGTCAGGCTCGCGCCTTCCGCTTCGCTGGCCGCGCCGAGCGTGCGGGTCCAGACGGTCTTGCCGGTGGAATCAACTTTCTGAAGCACCAGATCGCTCTCGCCCTTGACGATGCGGCCCTCGATATTGCTGCTGGTCTTGCCGAGCACATACATGGCCCCATCCGCGCCCAGCGCCGTTGCGGCCACTTCCAGCGGGTTTTTCTCGGTGGTGGTTTTTTCCTCGCCATCATCATTGACGGTGGTGATCTCGTCTGCCCCGGCTTCCAGGCGACGGGAGAATTCGGATACCGGCGTGCCTGAGGCCAGATCGGTCAGCTTGACGATCTGCCCGGCCATATCCTCGCCAATGCCGGACGTGCCCGCCATGTAGATGGCGGGGCTGGAGCTGGCGGCAGAAAAGGTCAGGACTTCGGTCGAAGCCCCGGAAATCTTGAAGCCGAAATTATTGCCCGCAATGACGCCGTTTTCGTCTTCCTCGCCAATTTTAACCCGCTCGAAGCGCGAGATCATCTCAGCGCCTTCGAGGACGGAATTGATATGCGCGGCGATATTATCGAGGCTGCGTGTTGTCGCGCCCATATCGGCCAGATCGATATTGATGTCGGTGGTGGTGCCGGATTTCTTCACCGAAACAGTAAACTGGACATCGCCGGTCAGGCTGGCGACTTCGGCGTCGAAATCGCCGGAATGGATGGCACCGGTGGTGTATTCGGAAATGCCGCGCTTGATAGCGACGCCCGCTTCGGCCTTGGATAATTCCTCACCCTCGAGGACGCTGACGCCTTGCAGGTCGATATCCTGAAAAAAGCTGTCGAGCTGGGTCAGGCCTTCGGAAAAACGGCGGTCCAGAAAGTCGCGGCGCGTATCGGTCGTGGTCTTGTCGGCGGCCTCATTGGCCAGCGCATAAAGGCTGCGCAGCCCTTGATGCATGGAAAACAGCGTCTTGATATCGGTCGAGGCATCGGTGCCGGAAAACTCGCCAAATTTGGAATCAAAGAAATTACCACTGGCCAGGGCCTTGCGGCTGACCTCGTCCAGACCGGCAATATTTCCGCGCACATCCCAGGGCGGCAAAACATCATCGCCCTGCCGCGCCGCAGGGTTTTCTACCCCGGCGCTGGCCCCCGACAATTGCGGCGACAGGTTCGCCAACCGCGCTGCGGTTTTCGCCTGATACCACCCTGTCAGGGCGGAAATATCGAACGTTGCGATTTCCAAGTACGCGCACTCCGGCCTTGTTGACCTTCAATTGTGCGCTCAAGACATTGGGATTTGGTTTATTTTAAAGGTAAATAAGCGCCGTTTTTTCGATTAGAATTTATGATCGATTCCGGCGTCCTTCATAATCGAATTGGCGGTGTGGCGGCTTTTACTTGATTGCGGCACCAGCACGCGCGACCCGTCCGGGGCTATCCACTTTTCGTGACTACCCTTGCCACCTTTCGCGCGCTGAAAGCCAGCCTTCTTCAGTTGGCTAATGATCTGTTTGTAGAACCCCTCCGGCATCTTCAGCGCCTAGACGGGTGCGGGGGCACCGTCCGGGCGTTGCCAGATAATTCCCGGGAACAGTTTTTCTGAAAAGAATGATTCAAGCGATTGTTGACCCAGATTTGGCTTGATGTGATTGTCGAATATCAGTTCGCGGGCATGTTCGAAAATGACGGCTTCAAACTCTTCCAGTGTCGCGGCCTCGATATGCAGGCCTTTGATATCGCTTTCCGAGATGTAAACTTTTGCTTCATCATCCCAAAGCGCACGGACGAAAAATGTGTTTTTCGATGTGCGTTTCATATCCACTCTCCTTCGAGTGCTCGCGGGCGGTTCTGCCGATGGGCAAATGTTGATGATAGCACGTAATCTAAGAAGCCGAAGCCAGGCCAGCAATCGTTCGCTAAGCCGCTGCACTCAACGCCATAGGCGGCGTCGCGAATTCGGGCGTGCCAAAATTCACCCAACAGTCGCCATATCGCGATTGTTTATAGGTATTTTCCTGTAATGACATCGAGTACACCAATATTTGCCTGATCCGAGTTTTTGATATTTTTTAGCGATGGCAAAACTCTCAGTATGAACGAAACTATAAACAGTATTGCGCCTCCACCTGCGACGATTTTGATGTTTTCCAATAAATTGTGCTGGCCATAGTCAAAGCGCGACACAACAGGCAGAAGCGCTGCGGCACCAATTTGAGTCACGACGAACAGCTTTATGAGCAATGATGTCAATTTTGCTATCACGCTTCAGCCTTAGAAAAGCAATCGATGAAATTCTACGGTTGGCGTAATGCGTTTCTGCCCGCTATCCGCCGTATAACCTCAATCATTTGTTTCGTTACTCAATGAACCAGTTCCACAGCATAGACATCCTATTGCGAGGAGCTCAAGCGTTGCCGATGACGTGCTGGAATAATTTGTATTCTTGGCGCGGTTATGGCTGAGCGTTGACCGACCCAAGCCCCATAGATCATGCCGCGACACGTAACGCCATCGGGGGCGTCGCGAATTCCGGCGTGCCGATGGAGGGCAAGGCATCGCCCAGCCCGGCATTGAGGCGTGAGATGTCCGGGCGGCGCAGGCAGAGCGCGGCGAGTTCGGCGGCGGTGAGATGCGCGGCTTTTTCGCCAAATTCGGCATAGACGGCGGCGCAGAAATCCAGATCGGCGGGTTCTTCCAGCGTCCAGCGCAGTTTTTCCAACCCGTTGCCGGGGCCGGTCAGGGCGACACGGCGCATGCGCGGATGATTGCGGATCCATCCGGTCACCGATTTGCGGTCGGCCTCGCAAATGGCATTGCGGTCGGCCTCATGGATGAGGAGCGCCGGAAACGCCTCGCATTGCAATCCGTTCGGAAACAGCAAGGGCATGTCATTACAGGCGAAATCGGCGTGCGTGTCCTGAAGGAGCTGAAACACGCGATCGCAGATTTGCGGGTCGATGAAGGGATGATGGCCTTCAACACGGATAATGTATTCGCTGCCGGCCTCGCGTACGGCATGAGCCATGCGCGCCAGCACGTCGTCCTCCGGCCCGCGCGTGACCATATAGCCCGCATCGGTGGCCTCTTCGGCCAGCTCATCATCGCCGGGGCCGTCGGCAATTGCCGCGACCACGATTTCTGCGCCGTCAATCTTCCGGCAGCGATCCAGGCAACGCAAAAGCGCGCTGCGTTCGCCAAGGGATTCAAGCAATTTCAGCGGAATACGGGAGGAGGCAGCGCGTGCCTGCACGATGACGGCCAAACTCATGGCGATCCCCCCTTGTTGTTGAACACAAGGATGGCTGCGACAGCCTAACGACGCGTTAACCGGCGCACCGCAAGGCTTGAGAAAATCGATTCGTCAGGACTCACATGACAACGCTAGCTTCCCTGCCCGCCGCCGATATTGAAAGCCTGTTTTCGGGCCGCGAATTTACCTTGCCGCGCATCAATCTGGATGGTCAGACCATTCTGATCACCGGGGGCACGGGCTCGTTCGGGCGGCGTTTTGTGAAAACGGTGCTGGCCGAATTCAAGCCGAAAAAGCTGATCATTTTCTCGCGTGACGAGTTGAAGCAATACGAAATGGCGCAGGATTTCTCGCCGGTCGATTATCCCTGCCTGCGGTATTTCATCGGCGATGTGCGTGATGAGTCCCGGCTGGATATGGCGATGCGCGATGTCGACATCGTCGTTCATGCCGCCGCGCTGAAACATGTGCCGATTGCCGAATACAATCCGTTTGAATGTATCAAGACCAATGTGATGGGCGCTGAAAATGTGGTCCGCGCCTGTATCAAGCGCGGCGTCAAACGCGTGGTGGCCCTGTCCACCGACAAGGCCGCCAGCCCGATCAATCTCTATGGCGCATCGAAACTGGCGTCCGACAAGATTTTCACCGCGGCGCAGCATATGGGCGGGCATGACGGGCCGACATTCTGCGTCGTGCGTTATGGCAATGTTATCGGATCACGCGGCTCTGTGGTGCCGTTCTTTAAAAAGCTGATCGCGGAAGGCGCAACCGAACTGCCGATTACCGACGAGCGGATGACGCGGTTCTGGATCACGCTCGATCAGGGCGTGAATTTCGTGCTGTCGAGCCTGGAAATGGCCAAGGGCGGCGAAGTCTTCGTGCCGAAGATCGCCTCCATGTCGATCAACGAGCTGGCGCGGGCCATGGCCCCTGATCTGCCGCACAAGATTGTCGGCATCCGCCCGGGCGAGAAATTGCACGAGGTGATGGTGCCGGAAGATGATGCCCGGCAGACGGTCGAGCTGGACGATCGCTATGCCATCCTGCCGGCTCTGGATGCGGAATTACGGGTGCGCTATCTGGCCGAAGGCGCACATGCCATGCCGGAGGATTTCGCCTATGCCTCGGACAATAATCCCGATCTGATGGATGCCCGCGCCCTGCACGGCCTGATCGAGAAGCGGTTGGAAGCCCAGGCGGGCTAGACTTTCTCCAGCAAGAACCAGTTGCCGTCATCGGACCAGGAAATCGGGTCGCGATGATAGAAGAAGCCATAGTCTTTCAGCTTTAGCATGCCCTGATATTTATCGAGCATCTCACCGGCAAAATCGCGCTTGAAAAGTCGCCCCTCATGGCCACGATATTTCACCTCGACCGGCGTCGGATTATAGTATTCGAACAGCAATATGTGGCGGTGCGAGGCGTTGAACAACACGTCATAAACTTGCGGCAAGACGTCCGGGTTGAGGTGGATCAACACGCCGCAAATCATTGAAAGATCGTAGGTTCGCTTCGCCGTGTAATCGAGCACAGAAGTCGTCTCGACGTTTGCGATGCCCAGCTCATTGGCCTGCGCTGCTGCGCCTTCATTGATCTCGATGGCGTCGAGTTCGGTCTTGGGCGAGACGCGCTTCATCGCCATCAGATTGAGGCCGATATTGCAGCCGATCTCGAAGGCGCTTTCCACGGGCGCGGCCTGCCGCAACATGCGGGCCATGCAGGCCGTGCGCGCGGCAACAAGCTCCGGCACAAGCGCACAGCGCTCGCGATAGGCATCGCCGAATTCTCCGGCCCAGAAGGCTTCCTGTTCGGTTTTGTAACTCATGTCGATTTCCCTGCAGCATAGAGGCGTTCGGCAAAGGCCCAGTCCTCTTCGGTATCAATATCAATGGCTTTCCAGCGATCCAGCCGGAAGGGGCGAAACGTCAATGCCGCGCCGCCATCGGTTTCGGCGATCAGATCGGCGGCATGAAAAAAGCTGAACGCACCGGCATCCATCAGGGCCGGTGTCAGATCCTGCGTGCGGTCGCCGAATTTTGCGGCATCCAGCGTGGTGAGGTGGCCGTCGCGTTCGATAAACATTTTCTCGATAGGCATGCCGATATCTGCGACAGCGAGCAACGGGCAATCCGGAGCCGCATCAAACTGTGTGGCGGCGCGTTTCAGATCCTCACCCTCAACAAAGAAGGCCGTGGCGTAGAGCAGAGCCGCGACATCGAACGTCTCGCCGCGCTTTTCATACTCGCGCAGCGTCCATCCCAAAACCTGGCGGATCGGCGTGAAATCATCGGCAATCGCGGCATCACGCGGAAAGTCCGGACGGTGACCGGCTTTGGCTGCCACCTCGGCAATCTCCGCATCGTCGGTTGAGATGTGGATGGCGTCGAACTGGCCGGAGGCTTCTGCGGCTTTCAGAATATGCGTGAGCGCAGGCTGGCCGGCAAAGGGGCGGATATTCTTGCGCGGAATGCGTTTGGAGCCGCCGCGCGCGGGAATGATGGCAATGCGGCGCGTCATGTTTTCAGCCCGGCGCGCAGGATGTCACCGGCGTTGGGGCCTTCATTGACGAGCAGATCAAGCGCGGACATGTAAGGCTCGAACGCCCCGTGAAGCTGG